>CAXBDS010000241.1:0-7328 GCA_963974355.1 uncultured Opitutaceae bacterium | reverse complement strand
CGACATCAAGCACGATGGCGTCGACCTCGTCGCCCTTCTTGAGCGCCTCGGTCGGGTGGTTGATCTTGCGCGTCCAGGACATGTCGGAGACGTGCACCATACCGTCGATACCTTCTTCGAGTTCGATGAAGGCGCCGTAGGTGGTCATGTTGCGCACCTTGCCGCGAACACGGGCGCCGATCGGGTAGTTGTGGCGAACCATGTCCCACGGGTTCGGCTCGAGCTGACGCAAGCCGAGGGAGATCTTCTGGTCGTCCTTCTGGATACCGAGCACCACGGCTTCGACTTCCTGGCCCACACGGAGGAGCTCGGAAGGCTTGGTGATGCGCTTGGTCCAGGACATCTCGGTGATGTGCACGAGACCTTCGACGCCGGGCTCGATCTCAACGAACGCACCGTAAGGCACGAGGTTGACGACCTTACCCGCGATCTTGGTGCCGACCGGGAACTTCTGGTCGATCTCGTCCCACGGGTTCTTCGTGGTCTGCTTGAGGCCGAGCGAAACGCGCTCTTTCTCGCGGTTCACTTCGATGATCATGACTTCGATCTCTTCACCCTGACGGAGCATTTCGCTCGGGTGAGAGATGCGACCCCACGACATGTCCGTGATGTGCAGCAGGCCGTCCATGCCGTCGAGGTCGATGAACGCACCGAAGTCGGTGATGTTCTTGACGACACCCTTGCGGACTTGGCCGGGCTCGATGGACTCGAGGAGATCGCGGCGCTTGTTGGCGCGCTGCTCTTCGATGAGCTCGCGACGGGACAGAACGACGTTCTGGCGGTCGAGGTTGATTTTGAGGACCTTGAAATCGTAGGTCTGGCCCACGTATTGGTCCAAATTCTTCGGAGGCTGCACGTCGATGTGCGAGGCCGGGAGGAAGGAGTCGACGCCGATCGAAACGATCAGGCCGCCCTTAACCTTCGAGCGCACGCGACCGGCGACGACGGAACCTTCGGGGAAGGTGGTGAGGATGTTGGCCCAGTTCTTCTGCTGTTGGGCCTTATCGTAGGAGACGACGGGGTTGCCGTTCTTGTCTTCGACTTTTTCGATCAGCACCTCGATCGGCGAACCGACTTGGAGCTCGCCGACGTCGATGAACTCGTGGGCGGGAACGACGCCTTCCGATTTGCCGCCGATATCGACGACCACTTCGTTTTGGCGAATTTCGGTGATGATGCCCTCGACGATCGCGCCTGCTTTGAGGAGATCGAAGGATGACTGCGCTAGCAGTTCTTCCATTATGGAACTCATGATATGAGAGGCCGGTGGTCGTCGCATTGCTCCGCTGCGTCGATTGCCCGGTTTACCCCGCGCTAAGCGGGATGTGGGTTGATGGTTAACCTAACAAAAAAACGACCGGTGGGAGCACCGCGACAACACCGATCGAGCCAAAGAAACGTCGCGAACGGTCAACATCGCCAATTCGGCCCGGCCTCGGCAAGGGCAAAATCGCTTGAGGGGAGCATGTTGGGGCCCCTCGAAGCATCAAGTAGTCCGAGACGACCTGCCCCTCGCCGGCGGGCGCCTGCCACCCGCCTATTTAGCCGCGGCGTTTTCCCGCGCCGCCAGCCCATCTTCCATCTGCCGGAAGAAAATCGAATAAGCCGGGGTGTCCCGCAGCGTATTCTCCGTCGCCCCGGCGGAACCGCGACCGAAGCTGTCCTCGATGATTTCGGTGAAACGAACCTCAACACTCACGCCGGCAACCACTTCGTCGAGTTTTACGTAGACCGCCCGCTGGCGCGATCCGATGTGTGCGTTGTCGCTGGAAATCGTGCTCAAGCCCTCAACGATGCCTTGGGCGGCCCGAGCCCGGGTGACCTTGTAGCCGAGCCCGCTCACGATCTTCTGCGCGAGCTCAAATGCGTCCGCTTGCGTGCCCGGATAACTCTTGGCCTGAAAATCAGGTCCCGAAATCTTTTCACGGAAGCCCGCCGAGAAATCCTGCCCGCTGGTGCCGCAGCCGACCAAACCGAGGGCGAGCACTGCCGCCAGACCGACTGAACAAAGAACCGAGCGAGTGGATGTCATAGGAAGCGGATAAAGGTCAGGCGGGTTGTTGCTGCGAGATGCAATGCAACGTGCCCAGTCCCCACACCAAGTCGAGGCAGTCGATCGGAATGATCTCGCGCCCCGGGAAACAGCCGGCCAACACCTCGGCCGCGGCGGCGTCGCGTTTCGGCTGGCGGAACGCGGGCATGAGCACCGCGCCGTTGATAATCAGGAAATTGGCGTAACTGGCCGGCAAGGGTTGTCCGTCGCAGAAACACGGTTTCGGCATCGGCAGTTCGACGATGCGGAATTTCCGGCCCGCCGGCGTGCGGAAGCCGTGCAGGCGTTCCAGGTTTTCCTGCAGAATGCGGTGGTTCGGATCACGCCGATTCGATTCGACCACGGTCACGATGCCGTCGGGCGCGAAGAAACGCGTCATGTCATCCACATGCCCATCGGTATCATCCCCGATGATACCGTCGCCCAGCCACAGGAAATCGGTCACGCCCAACTGATCCCGCAGAGCCTGCTCGATTTGCGCCTGATTGAGCGTCGGGTTGCGATTCGGATGCAGCAAACATGCCTCGGTCGTGAGCAGCAGCCCTGCGCCGTTCACGTCGATCGAGCCGCCCTCCATGACGATTTTCTTTTCGAAGCGCCGCAGCTTGAGGGCACGGGCAATGGACGGAGGGATCTGGTTGTCGAGATCGTAGGGCGGGTATTTGTCGCCCCAGGCGTTGTAGTCCCAGTCGGCCAACGCGACCTCGCCGGTTTCCTGATGCTTGATAAAAATCGGACCGTGATCCCGACACCACGCGTCATTCGTCGGGTGGTCGTAAAAATGAACCTTGGCCAAGTCGGCCCCGGCTTTGGTGATTAATGACCACGCACGCTTTTGCAGCGGCTCGCCGATATTGATCCGCACGTTTTCGAACCGGCTGATCGTGGCAACGATCTCGGCAAACTTATAGGGGATCGGGCGGAAGTGGCTGGGCCATGACGCCCGTTTGTGAGGCCAAGACAACCAGACTGCGTCCTGCGGCGCCCACTCGGCCGGCATGCGGAAACCCAACTCGGCCGGGGTCGGCTTGGTGGCGGTGGCCATCGATAGACGCGCTCAGTCGATGTAACGCTTGGTGAGGTCGCCGTAGGCGTCGATCCGGCGGTCGCGCAAGAAAGGCCAATGCGTCCGCGTGACGTCGACCTTGTCGAGCTCGATCGGCACGAGCAGCACCTCTTCTTTATCCTGCGACGCTTTGGCCAAGATCTGACCGCTGGTGCCGGTCACGAAGCTTTGGCCCCAGAATTCGATGCCGTCGCCACCGATCGGAGTCTCGAGTCCGATACGATTGATCGCCGCGACGTAGCAACCATTGGCCACGGCGTGACTGCGTTGGATTGTTTCCCACGCGCCGTGCTGGGTTTCGCCGTATTCAGCTTTCTCGGACGGATGCCAGCCGATCGCGGTCGGGTAAAACAGGATCTCCGCTCCCTGCATGGCGGTGAGACGGGCGGCTTCCGGATACCATTGGTCCCAGCAAACGAGCACACCGATCTTACCGTAGCGGGTCTCCCATGCTTTAAAGCCCGTATCGCCCGGCGTGAAAAAGAACTTCTCGTAGAACAGAGGATCATCCGGGATGTGCATCTTTCGGTAGATGCCGAGCAAGGAACCATCAGCGTCAATGATGACTGCCGTGTTGTGATACAGGCCGGCGGCGCGCTTTTCGAAAAGCGACGCGACAATCACGACTTCATACTTTTTGGCGATCTTCTGGAACGCCTTGGTGCTCGGTCCCGGGATCGGCTCGGCCAGATCGAAGTAGGCGTGGTCCTCCGCTTGGCAGAAGTATTGCGAGCGAAACAGCTCCTGCGTGCAGATGATTTTCGCTCCGCGTTTGGCGGCCTTTTCGGCGAGCGCAAGGGACTTTTTCAGGTTGGCCTTGGGGTCGGCCGTGCAGGCGTGCTGCAAGAGCCCGAGGGTGACTTTGGACATGGCGGGAAGGCGAGAGACGTTAAGGAGGCGAAATCGAGACGAAGAGAGTCGTTCAGTAGACGACTTTGTTGAGCGGATATTCGACGATACCTTCCGCCCCATGTTCCTTCAACTGCGGGATAATCACACGGGCGACTTTTTCATCAATGATGATTTCGAGCGCCACCCACTCCGGATTGCTCAGCGGCGAAATGGTCGGATTCCGTAACGCCGGCAGCGATCCCATGATCGTATCCACCGCCGATTTCGGCAGATTCATCTTCAAGCCAACCTTGCTTTCCGCCTCGAGTGCGCCTTGCAGCAGCAGCGCGATGGTCTCGATCTTTTTGCGTTTCGCCGGGTTCGCCCAGCTGGCTTTGTTGGCGATGAACTTCGTGTTGGTCTCCAACAGAGTGTCGATGATGCGCAGTTTGTTGGCGCGCAACGACGAGCCGGTCTCGGTGATATCGACGATGGCATCGACGAGGTCCGGCACCTTCACCTCGGTGGCGCCCCAGGAAAATTCGATCTTCGCATCGACCCCCTTATCGGCGAAGTAGCGTTTCACGGTGCCCACGAGTTCCGTGGCGACCCGCTTGCCCGCCAACTCTTCGGCTCGCTGGATCGGGGAGGATTCGGGCACACAGAGCACCCAACGCGATTTCAACGTCGAAGCGCGGCTATAGATCAGGTCGCACACCTCGACCACGTCGGACTCGTTTTCGCGGATCCAGTCATAGCCCGTGAGGCCGCAATCGAAAAACCCGTGCTCCACGTAGCGGCTCACCTCTTGGGCGCGAACAAAACGTCCATCCAACTCGGCGTCGTCGATCGACGGGCGGTAGGATCGGGAGTTGGTCGAAATCTTCCAGCCGGCCTTGGCAAAAAGACCTTTCGTGGACTCTTCGAGGCTGCCCTTGGGCAACCCTAACATCAACAGAGGCAATGGAGCAGACACGCGGTCACGCCACACCGCCCCCCCTTCGCCTTCAAGCTAATTTGCCGCCAACGGACCGACGTTGCACAACGCCCGGGTTTGCTTTGACACACCCGGCTCCATTTGTAAAAAACCGGCTTATCTGCGGCATCGTTATCCGCAACCTTCCACGAACTCTCCATGCGCGCTGAACCGAAGCCTCTCATCCTCATCGTCGAGGACGAAGAAGAACTCGCGAAACTCATTGCCGTTAATCTGGAGGCGGCCGGCATGCAGGTGCAGCATTGCTCCCGCGGCGCCCAAGCCGTGCGGTTTCTGAAGAAGAACTTCGCGAATCTGATGCTGCTGGATCTCAATCTGCCCGACCAAAGCGGGTTCGATCTCATGACGGAGCTTCGCCAATCGGATATCGCCGTCCCGACGATCTTCCTCACCGGCAATGACGGGGAGAATTTCAAGATCCAAGGCCTGGAACTCGGGGGAGATGACTACATCACCAAGCCGTTTAGCTACGCCGAACTGGTCGCCCGAATCCGCGCCGTGTTACGCCGCACCGAGGTCAAGGACGACCTGAAGGTCACCAAAAACACCAGCGTGAGTGACGCCCCTTTCGATTTTTGTGGAGCGATGGTCTCCCCGGTCCGTCTGGAAATCTCGTTCCCTGACGATCAGAAGGAAACCATCGGACGCAAGGAGTTGGGCATCCTCCACTATCTGAACAAAAATCGGAGCACGGTCATCACCCGCAAGGCCCTGATTCATTCGGTCTGGGGTGTGCACGCCGATGTGAAGAGTCGCTCGCTCGACCAATACATCGTGAAAGTCCGGGAGATGTTCAAACGCCACGGCATCATCCTCGATGCGTTCCGCACCGTGCATGGCGTAGGCTACATTTTCGACCCCGAGGGGACTTCGCGCGAAGGCTTGTAACGCACGGTTGCGGGGGGCGCCTCAGTCGCCGACCGACAAGCCGGCCCAAGGGTCCGGGCGCGATGATGGCGGAAGTAAGCTCACGGCCGGAGAGTTGGCGTCGAATATGCTGACCATCACGGGTGCTGGCCCGAAGGGGGGCAACTCGCCTCACAGCTCGCGCAACAGTTAGGAGAGTCTGCCCATGCCACGCATCATCGCGAATTATCCGATGAGCGAATATCGTCGCGGTGTTTATAAAGCCGGGGCGTTTCATTTTGCGCCCTTCGAAGATCACGGTCCGCATGATCGTCTCGTGCCCCATCGCCACGATTTCTTCGAGATCATCTGGCTCCGCGAGGGCCGAGGACGCGTTGTTTGCGACCTGCGCCACTACGAATTTGGTCCGCACACCCTGCTCATTTTTTCTCCCGGCCAAGTTCACTCCTGGGAATTCGACGAGCCCGGCCGCGGCCGCATCGCCAGCTTCACGCCGGAGTTCCTCGCGGTCAGCAAGGAGTATCCGGAAATGCTCGCGAAGATGCCGTTTCTTTATGCGGAGAGTCTCGACCCGATCCTCACCCTCACGCCCGAGGAAGGCGCCAGAATCGGAACACTGCTCGAACACTTCGACGCCTTCGTGCGCGACGAAGCTCCGGGGCGTGACGACATGGTGCGCGGATTTCTCGTGATCCTGCTGAGCCTCGCACGCCAATGCTTCGCCCGGCGCGCGACGCCGCCGACCTCCGCCCAGCGCGGCGAAGGCGAGCTCCTGGTGCAACGCTTCCGTTTGGCACTCGAAGAACGCATGCCGGGCGTCGTTGAAGTGGGCGAGATTGCCGACTTCATTCGCGTGTCACGCTCGCAACTGAACGAGTCGCTGCGCCGCTGCACGGGCCGTTCGGCCAGCGAAATCATTCACGATCGCGTGCTGCTTGAGGCCAAAAGACTGCTGTTGCACTCCTCGCTCACCGTCGCGGAAATCGCCTATCAATTGAAGTTCCAAGACCCGTCCTACTTCGGGCGTTTTTTTCGCAAATACACGGCGCAAACGCCGGGTGCCTATCGTGACAGCGCTCAGCGTGACGCGCTGGTGGCGTAAGCGGGCGGCCTTGATCCGTTCGGCATTCCTTTCCCCCCGCACCCGCATGGCTGACCGAAGCCGGTCAAGCGCACCGTTTCCGCTGGCATTTCTTCCGTTCCTTGTGGCACTGCCGTAGCCCGCTTCGGCCATGGCACAACCGTTGCTGAACGACGCCCGACCTGCGCTTCCCTACCATGCATACCTATTCCACACCTTTGCGATTCCTCGCACTCTCGACTGTGGCGCTCGTCGCCCACGGTCAGGAGAGTGAGCCCGTCACCCAACTCGAGCGTTTCATCGCGACCGAATCCGCCGCCAATCTCGCCGGTGATCTTATGCCGACCTCGCGGACGAGTGACTCGGTATTCGGCACTGGAGCGAGCATCCTCGACACGCCGCGTTCCGTAACGGTGGTCACGCCCGAAATCAT
>CAXBDS010000240.1:0-7424 GCA_963974355.1 uncultured Opitutaceae bacterium | reverse complement strand
ATGATGCTGCCTCGTGGCGTCGCCAATGGACCTTGCATCAAGGGATCACGCGTGGCGCGCATCCAGATCTCCAATTCAACGCGGAGTTCCGCCCGCACCGGGGCGTGGCCGGGCGTATCGGCCAAATTGTTACACTCGTTGGGGTCGAACAGCAGGTCGAACAGCATCTCCGATTCGTAGGGTTGATCGGTCCAGCCGGATTTCATCCAGAGGGATTTGCTCAGACCGTCGTCGCAGTTCGGCAGCACCACGTGGGGGTAGTCGCGGTAGCGCCGGATGTATTTCCATCGGTTCGTCCGGATGGCTCGTGCCGGCTCTTCCGCGGCGTGGAAATTAACTTCCGCGAAGATGCGTTCCTCGGGCGCGGCGGCGGTAGGATCGGCCAGAAAGCTGCGGCCCTGCACCGCCGCGGGGATGGGGATGCCGCACAGGTCGAGAATCGTCGGCACGATGTCGATCTGGGAAACCAGCCGATCTGAGACGCGTCCCCCGGAGAAGCCGCCGGGCCCGCGCAGGATGAGCATGACTCCGATGCCGTGATCAGAGAGGGAGCACTTCATCGCCGGGAACGCGATCCCGTGATCGGTGGTGGCGATGACGAGCGTGTCTTCCGCGAGGCCGTGCGCTTCGAGGGCGGCCAACACGCGTCCCATGCTTGCGTCGGTGCTGCGCATGGATGCGATATAGTTGGCGAAATCCTGCCGGGTCTCCGCGGTATCCGGCAAGGGCGCGGGAGGGCGCACGTAGTTTGGGTTCGGCGGATCGAAACGCGTGGGGAAGCCGTTGTCATCGTCGCGATGGGGCGCGAAGAAGCCGACGGAAAGGAAAAACGGCTGGTCATGTTTCCGGGCAAGAAACGCTTCCGCCGCCGCGACGGGAGCGTCGAAATCGTCCTCTTCCGTGAGCAGCTCATCGTAACCGATTTCGTCGGGATTGGCGCCCGGCGGACGCGCCTCGTGCTGGGTGCCGGCCAAGGCCGTGTGATAGCCGGCGCCGGACTTCAAGAGATTCACCACGTGTTCCCGGTAGTCGTTTAGCCGGAAGCCGCGATGGGCGAGCCCCATCATGCCATTGGCGTGGGCGTATTGACCGGTGAGCAGGCAGGCCCGACTGGGTGAACAGGTGGGGTTGGCACAAAACGCCTGCCGAAACAGCATGCCATCTTGCGCCAGACTTTGCAGCGCCGGTGTGGGCACGGGATAGCCGTAAGGTTGCACGTAGCGCCCGACGTCGTGCGCGTGGAGATACAGAATATGCGGGGGCTTTTTCGGCATTAAGAAGCGAAGGCGGCGAGGGGGAGCGGGCATTTGTGGGAGACGCCCGGGTCGTTCGATGAATGAGTCATAGCAGGAGGTTGGGGCGGGCGTCGACCTCTCGCGCCTTCGCGTGCGTATTACCATAATACAGCAGCCGGACGGGCCGGTGATTGTAGGTGGGCTGATGTTTTATCAACGTGGTGGCATGTCTGTCTCCGTCGCTCCTCGTCGGCCCAACGTCCTGTTGATTCTCAACGACGACATGGGCTACTCCGACCTCGGCTGCTATGGCGGCGAAATGCGGACGCCGGCACTGGATGCTTTGGCCGCGGACGGCCTGCGCTTCAGCCAATTTTACAACACCGCGCGCTGCAGTCCGTCGCGCGCGTCCCTGCTCACCGGGCTCCACCCGCATCAGACGGGTGTTGGCATCCTGACGGACGACAACAGCCCGGAAGGTTACGCCGGTCAGCTCAATGGCCGCTGCGTGACGCTTGCCGAGGTCCTTAAGTCGGCCGGTTATCGCACGGGTCTGAGCGGCAAATGGCATCTCTCGAACGATGCGGTGCAACCGAACCCGGCCTGGCCGACGCGGCGCGGGTTCGATTGGTTCTATGGCACCGTGCAGGGCGCCGGGAGTTTCTACGCGCCCGGCACGCTTACCCGGGGCGAGACGAACATCGAGGCCGAGTCCAAAGGCCGGCCGGATTTCAACTACACCGCGGCGATCGCGGATGAAGCGGTCGGCTTCATCGATCGTCATCTTGACGCGACTCGCGATGAACCCGATGCGCCCTTTTTCCTCTATACCGCCTTTACGGCGCCGCACTGGCCGTTGCATGCGCCGTCCGAGGACATTGCGGCCTGCCGGGGCCGTTTTGATGCCGGTTGGGATCGGCTGCGCGAGGCGCGGATCGAGCGCATGGTGGCCCTCGGCTTGATTGATCCGGCATGGCGGCTAAGCGCGCGCGATCCGGCCGTGCCCGCGTGGGCGGATGCCCCTGACCACGCCTGGCAGCTTCGGCGGATGGAAGTTTACGCCGCCCAGCTTGAAGCGATGGACCGCGGGATCGGTCGGATCGTCGACTGCTTGCGGCGTCGCGGGGAACTCGAGGACACGCTCATCCTTTTTCTTTCCGACAACGGCGGCTGTGCCGAAGAATTGAGCGCCGACTGGGCGCCCCATCTGATCGCCGAAAAACATGGTCCGCGTGACACGCGCGACGGTCGGCAGGTGCGTTATGGCAACGACCCCGCGGTGATGCCGGGGCCGGAGGACACGTATCAGAGCTACGGTGTGCCCTGGGCGAACGTCTCGAACACGCCGTTCCGCTATTATAAGCACTGGGTGCACGAGGGCGGGATCGCGACGCCGTTCATCGCGCACTGGCCGGCGGGATTCGCGGGCCAAGGGGCATTGCGTCATGAGCCTGCGCAATTGACCGACGTGATGGCTACCGTGCTTGATGTGACCGGCGCGCTGTATCCGGCGACCCGAGACGGTGAAACCGTGCTCCCGGCGGAGGGCCGCTCGTTGCGACCGATATTCGCGTCGGCGGAGGCGAAGCGCGGGGCGCCGTTGTATTTTGAACACGAAGGCAACGCGGCGATGCGCGATGGCCGTTGGAAACTGGTGCGGAATTTCACCGGGGCGCGCAGTGGGGCGCCCGGATTTGATCCGCCTGCTTTACGAGGCGTTTGGGAGCTCTACGACATGGAAGCGGATCGCACCGAACAGCACGACTTGGCGGCGGAACAGCCCGAGCGGGTGGCCGCGATGGCGGATTTTTACGGAAAGTGGGCCGCGCGTTGCGGTGTGCTCGACCGGGAGAGCATTCTCCGCTTTGCCCGTCGGTAATTAGACGCGGGCCACCCCACCCATGAATTTCCACACCATCGATTGGACGATCATCGCGACCTTTTACGCGGTGATGCTGGTCGTCGCGATCACGACGAAAAAACTTAACCGCAGTGTCGCCGACTTTCTTTCGGCCAACCGCTGCGGCGGACGCTATCTACTCGCGACGGCACAAGGGATGGCGGGGCTGGGGGCGATCACTATCGTCGGCAACTTTGAGAAGTTTTATAGTGCCGGTTTCGGCGCGGCATGGTGGACGATGATGCTGAGCCCGATCGCGTTGATCATCGCGCTCACGGGTTGGATCCTGCATCGTTACCGGGCGACCCGGGCGCTCACCCTGGCTCAGTTTTTCGAGATGCGCTACAGTCGTCGCTTTCGGATTTTTGCAGGGATCATGGCGTGGATCGCCGGCGTGTTGAACTACGGGATCTTTCCGGTCATCAGTGCACGTTTTATCGTCTACTTTATGGGATTTCCCGAGACGGTGCAATTGCTCGGATTCGATGTGCCCACGGTGGCGGTGGCGATGGCGGTCATGCTGGGACTTGCGGTGACCTTCACGCTCGCGGGCGGATTCATCACGATCATGGTGACCGACTTTCTCCAGGGGCAGTTTGTGTTGGTGACCTTTGCGCTGCTGACGGCGTTTTTGTTCTGGAAATTCGGTTGGGGCACGGTCGTTGAGACGCTGTCAGCGGCCCCGGCGGGCAAGTCGATGATCAATCCCTTCGATCAGGGAGACGTGTCCGGGTTCAATTTTTGGTTCTTCGCCATCACAGCCTTCAAGGTCTTCTACAACTACATGGCGTGGCAGGGCAGCCAGGGCTACAACTCTGCGGCGCGCAGCCCGCACGAAGCCCGCATGTCCCGTATCCTCGGGGAGTGGCGGAGCGCGATTTTTTACCTGATCACAGTCTTTATGCCGATCTGCGCCTACGTCTATCTGCACGCGCCGCAGTTCGCGGCGGGCGCGGCGGAGGCCCAGCAGACGATCGCGGCCATCGCCGACCCGCAGATCGCAAAGCAGATGACGGTCCCGGTTGCGATGACGCACGTTTTGCCGATCGGCATCATGGGCATGTTTGCCGTGGTAATCCTTTCGTCGGCATTGACCACCGACGACACCTACCTGCACTCGTGGGGCAGCATTTTCATTCAGGACGTGGTGCAGCCGTTGCGCAAAAAGCCGCTTGAGGCCACGCAGCACATTCGTTGGTTGCGTTGGTCGATCTTCGGCGTCGCAGCCTTCGCGTTCACCTATGGGCTGATCTTTCCGCTCAAGGATTACATCTACATGTATTTCGCGATCACGGGTGCGATCTTCACCGGCGGCGCGGGCTCGGTAATCGTAGGCGGACTCTACTCGCGTTTCGGCACGACGGCGGGTGCGTGGAGTTCGATGATTGTGGGTAGCGTGACTGCGGTGACGGGCATCGTCTTGCGCACGTGGTGGGGGGCCTTCCCAATCTTGCAGCACCTCGCTCCGAGCATGCCGCTCAATGGCATCCAAGTGTTTTTTATCGCGGCGATTTCCTCGATCGTCACCTACTTGGTGGTCTCTCTGCTGACGTGTCGGGAACCGTTCGATCTCGATGCCATGTTGCATCGGGAGCCGGGACAGCGGTTGCAGAAGAAAACCGTGTTGGAGCGTCTGGGCATCGGTAAGGAATTCACGCGCGGGGATAAGCTCATCTACGGCCTGAATCTCACTTGGGGGTTGGGCTTCTTCACCACGTTCCTCGTGGTCACGATTATCGCTTTAAGCACACCGATTCCTGATTCGTGGTGGTTTGGATTTTGGCACTTCAAGATCGTGCTCACGATCTTCGCGAGCGTCGTCACCTTGATCTGGTATAGCATCGGCGGGTTCCGGAATCTCTACGAACTCTACCGCGATTTGCTCTCGCTGCAGCGCGACGCCAGCGACGATGGCACGGTGCGGGATCCGCGGCCCAAAAACTGACGGGCGATGCGAAGTGGCAACCGCTTCGGGCGCTTGTCGGTATTATTGTAATACGTCTGCAACTTTGCGGGAGAGGTGAGGGTATCGCAAGGTGCGGGCATCCCCTCTCGGTTCCCGGCGAATCGAGCCTGTTACCCTCAAATCCCTAAAACAATGTCTACAGCTTCCCTTTGGCCGCAGATGCGCCTGACCCGGTGCGGTTTGCTCATCTTCGCAGTCTTGAGCACGGGCGTCGCCTTGGCTTCGGGCACGTTTACTCAGGTTGAAAAGTCCTCCAGTAGCCTGACCTACTACCAGAACTCCACGACCACGCAGACCTTTGGTTACGTGCAGTGGGTCGACGACGATGTCTCCACAGGCACGCCGATGCCGCTGATCATTTCCTTTCCGGGGATCAAGGAGCATTGGAAATCCGGGGAATCCGATTCCAGCAATCTCGGCCGACTGGCCAAAAAGCTGCCGGCCCGGCTGTTCAAAAACGCCGTGGGGGATCCGCAGGGCGAGGGGGTCCCATATCCCGACGCGGCGGAGACCTACATGCACGACTACCTGGACGGGCAGAACGTGTTGTTCCTTTCCCCGCAGCGGAACAGCAACGCCCAGTGGAATGAAAAGGAAGTGCGCGACGTGGTGAAATGGGCCTTGGGCCTTGCTGCATCGGGCAACTGGGACCGGGCCGCGGACGTTGATCCTCGTCGCGTCTACCTCGTGGGGTTGAGCGCGGGATCGCAGGGAATTCACAAGTTCATGAACGAGATGGTCGAGGCGCAAAAGATCGCCGGGGTAATGGTGGTCGCCACTCGATGGAAAGTGCTGCCGAGCGAAGGCGATCTGCTCGGCGCGCTCGTGCCTTATTGGGCCCTCAGTCGCGAGTCGGACGTCTACTCCGGCGAGGCCCTGCCCGATCCGGTTCATGGCAACGGTGTCAGTCAGGCCATCTATTCCACCAACAATCTGGCGAGCTATCTCAACAGCGCGGCGCCGGACGTGTATTCCGTCAGTCCGATCACCGGGTTTCGCACCGCCTCCTACGATGTGGCCTCCAATTCTTGGACTGCTTTCACTTCTGCCCACGATGTGAGCGATACCTCGGTCGTCGGACCCAAGCTGACGTTGCGCCAGAACAAGTCAGGCACGACGAACCAGCACGACGCCTGGATGTGGGCTTACGTTGACGAAGGAGATACGACCAACGGGTATATCGGTGAAAAGACGTTTGGTTGGTTGCTCAGCCAGAGAAAGCCGGGCGGCAACATCGGGTATTGGCCTTTTAACTACGAAGCGAATCTCGGTGCTTCCACGCTCGATTGGTCGGGACAGTTGCATGCCGGTCTGCTCCAAGGCTCGTTTACCCTCCCGGGGGATCGGAGCACGGGGCAGGACGGACTGGATCACGGAGCGTTGTATCTGAACGCCGGTCGATTTGTTGAAGTCGCCTCGACTGGTGATCTGAGCACGTTGAAGAAAAACTTCACCGTCTGCGCCTGGGTGCGCCCGGTGACCGATGACGCGGTCGTTCGAGGCATCGTCACGAAAGGCGACGGCAGCAGTCGGCTCTTCGCGATCTCGGTTGAAGACAAAACGCTGCGCTTCGATTATGATACCAACATCACCACCTATGGCGACGCCGACAGTCTGACGCAGGGCACCGGCTGGCATCATGTTGCGGTGAGCGTGGATAATGGCGTGCACGTAAAACTCTACGTCGACGGCGAGCAGCAAGGGACCACGTTTCAGGCCAACGGGGGCGTTCCAGCCGCGCCGAATGCGGAGCCACTTCTCTTCGGCGCGCTGACCGGCGGGGGCAGCCCTACCGGCACGTTTAAGGGCCATGTCGACGATGTGCAGGTCTTCAGCCCGGCCCTCACCTTGGCTGAAATCAACGACGCGATGAGCGGCGATCTTTAATCGTTTCGACCCGAGCCGGTCCGGCGGGCGGGCGGGCTTGATTTTCGAAGGCGACGGACGGCACGGAGCAACTGCAGTCCGTCGTTCAATCGAACGCGCGATTCGCCCACCTCTCGCCAGGCGATGGCAAGGTTGCTGAGCCTCAGACCGTCCTCGCGCGCCGCACACAGGAGCTCTAAATCGAACGCATAACCCGCTTCATGCCATGCCCGACGGCTGCGCCACCACCCGGCCGGCACCAGCTTGAATCCGCATTGGCAATCCTCCGCCTGCAGCGCCAGCCGACGGCGTGCCCAGGCGGCGAACCACCGGCCGCTCAGGCCCCGCCAAAAATTCCTTCGGACGGGCCGTTGCGCATCGTGATGATAACGAGAACCCGCAATCACGGTGCGGCCGTTTTTCGTGGCGAGCGCGACTTCGATTCCGCGCCGGACTT
>CAXBDS010000239.1:0-7426 GCA_963974355.1 uncultured Opitutaceae bacterium | reverse complement strand
AAGAAAGCCAAGGAGATCAACGCCCGCACCGGCGTCGAAACCATCTCGGCCGACCGCGTCAAACCCAACGAAGAGCTCCTCGACGGCTTCATGCTGAAGCCGATGAACTGCCCGCATCACATCAAGATCTTCGCCTCGCAGCCGCACTCCTACCGCGACCTGCCCGTGCGTCTTGCCGAGTTCGGCACCGTCTATCGCTGGGAGCAATCCGGCGAGCTCAGCGGCATGACGCGCGTCCGCGGCTTTACGCAGGACGACGCCCACTTGTTCTGCACCGAGGACCAAGTCGCCGGTGAAGTTTTACAGTGTCTTGAGCTGGTGAAGATCGTGCTCACGACCCTCGGCATGTCCGACTACCGGGTGCGCGTCGGGCTGCGCGATCCCGACTCGACCAAGTTCACCGGCAACGCCGCCAACTGGGACAAAGCCGAAAACGCCTGCCGCGAAGCCGCCAAGACGCTCGGCGTGCCCTTCACCGAAGAGCCCGGCGAGGCCGCGTTCTACGGACCGAAGATCGACTTCGTGGTGAAGGACGTCATCGGCCGCGAGTGGCAACTCGGCACCGTGCAGGTCGACTACAACCTGCCCATTCGTTTCGACCTGAATTACATCGGCGCCGACAACGAAAAGCACCGTCCCGTCATGATCCACCGCGCCCCCTTCGGCTCAATGGAGCGTTTCTGCGGCGTGTTGATCGAGCACTTCGGGGGCGACTTCCCGGTCTGGCTCGCGCCGGAACAGGTGCGCCTCCTCCCCATCACCGGCAAGGTCAATGCCTACGGCGAAGAGCTTCTCGCCGAGTTGAAGGCCGCTGGCGTGCGCGCCACGCTCGATGAACAATCCGACAAGCTTGGCGCCAAAATCCGCCGCGCCGAACTCGACAAGGTTCCCCACACCCTCGTGCTCGGGGGCAAGGAAGCCGAAGCGCGCGCCGTCAGCGTGCGCACGCGCTCCAAAGGCGACGAAGGCGTCCAGCCGTTTGCCGATTATCTCACCCGTCTGAAGGAGGAAATCGCCACCCGCGCGCTCGCCAAACGCCCCAGCGCCCCGGCGGAAGCCTCAAGCTGAGCCGAAGGCGGCGGCCAGTTGCATCCCGCGCGCTTCCTCGTTGTGTGCGCGCATGGATTACCAACTTTCCGCCAAGACCGCCCTCGTCACCGGCTCCACCCAAGGCATCGGCTACGCCATCGCAGCGCTGCTGAAACAGGAAGGTGCGACCGTCTACATCAACGGTCGCACCGCCGCCAAGGTCGACGCCGCCATCGCCAAGCTCAACGCCGAGGTTTCGGCCGGACAAGCGCTCCCGGCCGTCGCCGATCTGGCCGACGATGCCTCGCTCGCCTCGCTGCTCGAAGCCGTGCCCAGTGTCGACATCCTCGTCAACAACACCGGCATCTTCGAACCGAAGGCGTTCTTCGATATTCCGGACGACGACTGGCGCCGGTTTTTCGAGGTCAACGTCCTCAGCGGTGTGCGCCTCTCGCGTCATTACCTGCGCGGTATGCTCGATCGCAACTGGGGCCGCGTGGTGTTCATTTCGAGCGAATCGGCCCTGAATATCCCAGAGGAAATGATTCACTACGGCATGACCAAAACCGCGCAACTCGCCGTCTCGCGCGGCCTCGCCGAGCTGACCAAAAACACCAAGGTGACCGTCAACGCCATCCTGCCCGGCCCGACCCGCTCCGAAGGCGTCGACGAATTCGTCAATCAAATGGCCCGGCAACAAAAGATCACGCCCGCCGAGATGGAGACCAAATTCTTCCACGAAGCACGGCCCACGTCGCTCATTCAGCGTTTCGCGACCGTCAACGAAGTCGCGCAAATGGTCGCTTACGTCGCCAGTCCCCTCTCTTCGGCGACCAATGGTGCCGCCCTCCGCGTCGACGGCGGAGCGGTCAAAACCATCGCCTGAGCATCGGCGACTCGCTTTGGCCTTCGTCGGCGGACACAGATCACCTATCGCTAGTCACACGAAAACGCCCGCCGACAAACCCGCCCGCACGCTCGCCCGGATCCGAAAGTTCTCCCGGCTCAACGGGTGGAGCGTCGTCTGGATCGCGGGTTTCGGCACGCTCATCGCCCTCGCGCTGGGCGACCTCACAGGTATCGCGGTCGGGCTGCTCGTCGTCGCGGCCGGCGGGATGGAGGTTCATGGCAACCGCCTGCTCGGCCGCCGCCACGTCGACGGCATGCGCTGGTTGGTGCGTTCGCAACTCTTCCTGCTCAGTGTGGTGCTCATCTACGCCATCACCCGGCTGACGAGCTACGACGGCGAACTTGCCATGGCCAACCTCACGCCCGACATGCGTGCGGTTTTGACCGAACTCGGCATCAGCCCGGCCGACCTCCTGCCCATGGTCCGGCTCGTGGCCTCGCTCGTTTATGGCACGGTCGCCCTCGTCACGCTCGTCTACCAAGGCGGACTCGCCCTTTACTACCGCAGCCGCACCCCGCTCGTGACCGAGGCATTGATGGCCGCGCCCTTTGCCGCGACGGCGGCAAGCACCGGACTCGATCAGCGCTTCTACGACACCGTCGCCACCGAGATGGCTGCGAATCGACTCCAGCCCGGCCTCTGGGCCCGCGCCCTCGCCGAATCCGACGGCAACGAATCCCGCTGTAAAGCCATTTACATCCGCCTGCGGGTGGCCGAACTCCAGCGTAGCTCGCCTCCGGCACATTCATAAGAAATGCGCGGCGGGTTGCACCATGGCCACGGCCTCTCACGCTCTGAGGACTTGTCTACTTCGACCGCCAAAACCCAAAACCCGTTCCGCCGGGTCTCACGCTACTTGTTCCGCTATCGCGGCCTCTTCGCGCTGACCCTCACCCTCGCGGTCGGGAGCACCCTGTTCCTCGTCGCGATCCCCCAGGTCATCAAATGGATCGTCGACGACGTCATCGCACCCGGCCGATCCGATTTGTTGATCTGGGGTGTGGTCGCGCTGACCGCATGCTATTTCCTGCGCGACGGCTTCAACTCTCTCCGTATTCGCGTCAACAATACCCTGGAGCAAAAGGTCCTCGTCGACTTGCGCGGTGATCTGCATTCGCGCCTGCTCGAACTGCCGGTCGGCTATTATGACCAACGTCAGACCGGCGAGATCGCCTCGCGCGTGATCGAAGACGTGCAGAACGTCGAGCGCGCCCTGCTCGATGGCACCGAGCAGGGCACGGTGAGCCTGCTCACGCTGGTCGGCATCAGCGCGATCCTCTTCGCGCAGCAACCGTTGCTGGCCGCCCTCGTCCTCTCTCCTCTGCCGATCGTGCTGGTGCTCGGCCGCTTTCATTTTCGCGCCAGCCGCAAGCTCTGGAAAAAAAACCGCGAGGCCGCCGGCGCTCTTAATGGTCTGCTGATGGAAAACATCGCCGGCCATCGTCTCATCAGTTCCTTCGCGCTCGGTGATCGCGAGCGCGGGCGCTTCCGCGACGCCGCCCATCACCTGCGCGACACGACGCTACGCGCCATGTTTCGGTGGTCGATGCACGGCCCGGGCACGAATTTTCTCAGCAGCCTCGGCGCGGTTGCCGTCATGGGCGTCGGCGGGGCCCTGCTCATCAAGAGTCAGGCCACGGGCGGTGATTTCACCCTCGGCGATTTCGTGAGTTTCTTCGCTTATTGCAGCCTGGTCTATCAACCGGTGAGCCAGCTGAACCAGCTCAACCAGATGCTCGCCGCCGCCCGCGCCTCAAGCGACCGCGTCTTCGAGATCCTCGATCATCCAGTCGACATCGCCTCGCCCGCTTCACCGACCGCGTTCCCGCATGGAGTCCCGGACGTGCGCTACGAAAATGTCACCTACGGTTACCCGGGGCGACCGCCGGTGCTCGACAAGTTTTCCCTGACGTTGCCCGCCGGCAAAGTCACCGCGCTCGTCGGCCACACGGGCGCCGGCAAGACCACCATCGCGAATCTGCTCCTGCGTTACTACGACGTCTCGAGCGGCGACGTCAGGTTGGGCGGCACCGATGTGCGCGAGCTCGATCTCGCCTCGCTGCGCCAACACATCGGCCTCGTTTCCCAAGAACCGTTCCTCTTCAACGGCACCGTCGCCGACAATCTCCTGCTCGCGCGTCCCGGCGCCAACGAGGCCGACATGATCACTGCCCTCGAATGCGCCGCCGCCTGGGATTTCGTGCAAAAGCTGCCCGATGGCCTTGATACCGCGATCGGCGAGCGTGGCGTGCGTCTTTCCCAGGGTGAGAAACAACGCCTCACCATTGCCCGCGTGATCCTGCGCAACCCGCCGCTGGTCATCCTCGATGAGGCCACCGCCAGCGTCGACACGCTCACTGAGCACGCCATCCAGCAGGCACTCGCCCGCCTCGTGCAGGAACGCACCACCCTCGTCATCGCGCACCGTCTTTCCACCGTGCGCCGGGCCGACCAGATTGTCGTGCTGGCCCACGGACGTATCGTCGAGAAAGGCACCCACGACGATCTGCTCGCGGCCAACGGTGCCTACGCCCGACTCTGGCGCATCCAAGCCGAGGCCGACCAACACACGTTCGAAACGCTCCAAGAGCTCTGAACCGTTCAGCGCCCGACCTCGGTCTCCGCCGCAACGTCCGCCGCCGCAGTCACGCGCGTATGACGACTCGCGTGATCCCAATCGGCTTTACCCATCGGCCCGACGCTCGCCAGGTCGAAGGTGTTTTCGTCGACCTTGCGCGCCACCAGACTGCCGCTGCCGTCGACCGTCCACCAGGGATAGTTTTTCCCGAAGTGTTTTACGACAAATGCGACGGTCACGTGCTGGCCGTTGCGCAACGTGCTCGTGCGATCGATACGCGCGCCCCCCTCATAACGAATCGTCACGGGCGTCGGTTCCGCCACGATGATCGTCTCGTAGCCCTCGACCGGCGCCGGACCGGCTTGCCATTCCCCGGCAAACCATTGCGTGTCGGCCTCGCTGGCGTTCTTGGCGTCCGCCCGCAGCGCTCCGCCGCCCCAGAGCGCGAAACCCAACGCCGTGATCCCGATTCGTTGTGCCATGGTGTTCATGCGTCTCGATTCTGCCGCCCCACCAGTCCGGTCAACGGCCAAGCGCCCCGCCTACGCAAGCATGCGTAGGTCCGCCGCCCGAGTTCGCTCGCGCCGGTTCGGAAACCCGGAAAACGATTCGATCTTTGCGCGAAGCCGCCGCACCGTTTCGGCACTATGATGATCGATCTCAATTCGCCCGACGACGATGCCCTGCCCGCGTGGAAAACCACGCTGCATGTGATCACCGGCGCCCGGCACGGCGGGCAGATCGAGACGGTGCTCGACCAACTCATCGCCCTGAATGAGGCGCACCCTCACGTCGCCGAAATCGTTTACCAGATCGCCTGGACGCTCGACTCGATGGATCGCGAAGCCGAGGCCTTGCCGCACTATGAACGCGCGATCGCGCTCGGATTGCCGCCAAACGAGTTGTCCGGCGCCCTGCTCGGACTCGGTTCCACGCTGCGCGAGCTCGGGCAACTCGAACGCGCCGCCGATACGCTGGAGTCCGGGCGCACGCAGTTCCCGGCCAACCGCGAATTCGACGTGTTTTTGGCGTTGGTGCGCCACGACCAGGGGCGATCAGGCGAAGCCTTGCAACTGGCCCTCACGGTGTTGGTCGACACCAGCGAAGACATCGGCGTCACCGCCTACCAACGAACAATTAGGCACCAGATCGGTAAATTGATGTCGCAGGCGAAACCCGGCTAAGGGAGACCCTTGGCCGGGCGAAGTCTTCCGCGTGCCCAACCTTCTTCCCTCCGTGTTGTATCCAATCCTTCGTGTCCTCGCCCGTCGTTGCGCCTTGCTGCCATTGGCCGCGGTTAGCCTGGCGGCCCTCCCGGTAAATCCGACTTTCGTCCCTCGCATCTACAACGCAGACGAAGTCGCGCAGGGTTACCGCAACGACTCTTTGCTCGCCCTGCCCCTCGATACGAACGCCGATGAAGCCGCGTTACGGGTCAATGAAACTGCCGAAGGATTCACCGTGGCGCGGCGTTACGCCCAGATCGGCAACCTGCGCCAACTCATCGTCCCCGCGGGCGAGACGCTCCACTCCGCCCGCGCGCGCCTCCTTGCCACCGGACGCTACCGTTTCGTCGAGTTCGATCAACTGCGCCAAACGGCCGCCGTCCCCAATGATCCGTCCTATGTTTCCGGCGCCCAATGGCATCTCACCAACAATGGGATCGGCGGCGTTGCCGGGGCCGACATCGCCGCCGCCGCCGGCTGGGATATCCGCTCCGACGCCTCCACCGTGATCGTCGCCGTGATCGATTCCGGTGCCCGGCTCAGCCACGCCGATCTCGTCACCAACCTGTGGACAAATACAGCCGAGATCGCCGGCAACAATCGCGACGACGATAAAGACGGCTACATCGACGACGTGCACGGCATCAATGCCCGCGCCTCCGGCGCTTCCGCCGGGAACCCCACCGACGATGACGATTCGGGCCACGGGACTCACGTCGCCGGCATCATCGGCGCCACCGGCAACAACGGCATCGGCGGCTCCGGCGTCGCGTGGCGCGTGCAGCTCATGCCTTTGAAATTTCTCAGCTCCTCGGGCACCGGCGCCACCTCCGACGTGATCGAGTGTATCGACTACGCCATCGCCCACGGCGCCCGCGTGATCAACGCCTCCTACGGCGCGGTCAATGACGATCAATCCTACTCCCTTTCCGAACTCGAGGCCGTCCGGCGTGCGAAAGTAGCCGACATCGTTTTCGTCGCCGCCGCCGGCAACAGCGCCCTGAACCTCGACCTCACCCGTGCCTACCCGGCGAGCTTCGCACTCGACAACATCGTGGCCGTGGGCAACTCCACCCGGCTCGACGACCGGGCCACTTCGTCCAACTTTGGCTCCGGCGCCGTCGATCTCTTCGCCCCCGGCACCGAGATCCTTTCCGTCGGCAGCCAGGACGACAACGCCACCCGCGTGCTCTCCGGCACCTCGATGGCCGCGCCCGTCGTCTCCGGCATCGTCGCGCTGCTGCGCGCGCAGTATCCAAACGACACCTACCGCCAGATCATCAACCGGCTGCTGCGTGGCACCGTAGCCGCGGCGGACTTCCGCGGCAAAGCCCTCACGGGCGGACGCGCCTCGCTCGCCGGCGCCTTGCGGGCGAGCGCCAACCGCCCTTTCAACGATGACTTCGCCCAACGCGCCGCCCTCGTCGGCGACACCATCGTCGCCCGCAACAACAACGTCGGTGCCACCACCGAAACCGGCGAACCCGCCATCGCCGGTCTCACCGGCCCCTCGCTCTGGTTTTCGTGGACCGCCACCTCGTCCGGCATTGTCTCAATCCACACCCAAAATTCCGACGTCGACCCCCGCCTCGGCGTGTTCACCGGCGACACTCTGGCCGGACTCACCGCCGTCGCATCCAACGACAATGCCGAGGACGGCCAACTCACCAGCCGCGTTTCCTT
>CAXBDS010000238.1:0-7438 GCA_963974355.1 uncultured Opitutaceae bacterium | reverse complement strand
TCTTTTCGTCGAAGGCGATATCGAACGGTTTCGGCGTCGAGCGGCGGTGGCGGGTCACGGCATCTTCGAATTGGTCGGCCGTGAGACCGAAGGCCTGCTCGATGGCGGCGATGTCGCTGGAGTTTTCCGCCATGGCGTGGGTGAACGACTCGAACCGGGGGCGGGCATCGCTCCACGAGTCACCGCCAAAGAGGACCCAGTGCATGATGAGCCAAGCTTGCGCATGGAAACGGCCGTCGCGGATGCTGTCGTTGTATTCCGGCGAGGCGGCGTTGATGTCCAGAAAACGAGACCAGGGGATCAGGCGACCCCCGCGCATCGTGTCCGTGAAGTTGGGCGGCGCGACGCCGACCTTGATGCGGTTTTGGTTCCACTCCAGCGAGGAAAGGACTTCGCCCGTGCCCTGGCTGGCCCAGAGAGGGAGGCTGAAGCCGCTGCGACGCAGGCCCCAGATGGTGTCGAACTCGTAGATCAAACGGAGCGCGTGCTCGCGGTTGCCGTCGACGGGGATGGCGATGAGCACGCCGTAATCGAGGTCACCCGAATACGAGCCGAGGCGGGTGTTTTTGCGGTGGTTGCCGTTGTCCATCAGGTCTTCGAAATCGCCTTGGCGGCGGAACAAGATGATGCGGGCGGGCGGCAGGCGCCGGCCGGTGGGCAACAGCAGGTCGGCGTAGGTTTTGCGGTAGGCCGCGTAGCCAGTGGCGAACTTTTCGACGTCCCGTTTCGAGGCGTCGGAAAGCACGGTGAAGTCGGCGGTCTCCAGCTTATAGAGGGTCGCGGCGTGGGTGGTTCCCGCGAGGGTCAACCCCGTCAGGATCATGACCGCCAACCAGCTCCGCAGATGACTCCTCCGATTTGGTTCGATCATGCGCGACACTTGGGCGGGCGCCGCGCGGTCGGGCAATCCTTTTTCAATGCATTTGCGCCAGGCGGCGCGCGCTGTATTCAGGATTTCAATGCACCAGGTCGTCGTTTGGCTTGGCGCCCAAAAAGCCCGGTCTTCGGACAGAAGACCGGGCGGAGCGGGCCGGGCGAGGAAGACGCCGCGAGCGCGGGTCACTTGAGTTCGGCGTCGTGCAGTTCCTGCCAGCTGTCGAGGTCGTTGAGACGCACGGCGTCGAGGACGCTGCCGTCATCGGCGAGGCCATTGTTGGCGAGGATGCCCTGGCGGGTCTCATCGTCATGATTGTAGCCGAGGACGGCGTCGTTGTGCGCCTTGATGCTGGCGGCATCGAGCTTCACGCCGGGCTGGGCCTTTACCCAGGCCTCGAAGGCGGGATAGGTGGGCTTGGCCTCGGCGATGTAAGCGAGCACGGCATCGCGGTCGAGACCGAGGGCGTCGATCGTCATTTGATCGTAACCTTGGCCGGCGGCCGGGTAGCGGGAGTCGAGTTTACCGTTGGCGGCGAGGGAGGCCTTGAGCCAGAGACGGGGGAGGTGCAGGACGCCGAGCGGACCGGCGGTGCCTGAGCTGATGAGAGGAATGAATGTGGCCATGATGATGGTTCTCTGGGTGGGGGTTGAGTTGGGCGCGACGTGCGCCGGATCGGTAGGCTTCGGCCGAAGCTGAGCGAAGACAACCGATCTTCGGCCCTATCTGGATTCGGGGCCGCGGCTTTGCCCCGCTATGATCGGATCAGATCGTTGCTTGCGAGGCTTTCGACAGGGTGGTCCCGGTCGCCGGAAGGGCGGTCAACGCGGTGGCGAGCATGGCCCGCACTTCAGTGGCGAGGCGGGCGAGGTGATTGAGCACCAGCGCGTCCGTCCCGCCCGCCTCGGCCAGGGCGGGCAAGGTGTCCAGGGTCGTAGCTGTCGCCTGCAGGGAGGCGAGCGTTTCAGGGGACGCGGCAAGCGCATGACGGGTGAGCGCTTCGAGGGCGAGGGAGAGGCCGTCGAAGTAGTGTTCGCGCCCGGGGGAGGGCGTGGCGGGCCCTTCGTGGAGGCTGACCATCAGCAGATTCGCGAAGCGCAGGGTGCGTTGGTTGCCGTTGGCGAGGGTGGCGGAGCGTTCGATTTCAACGCGCGGGTTATGGGCGTCGGCGAAGAGGCGGCCGAGTGACGAGAACACTGCGGCGCTGGCGGCTTCGGCGCGGCGTTTGGCGGCCACCGTGGGTTCATCGAGCGCGCCCCCCGTTTGCAGGCGGCGTTGCAGTTGGGCGAGGTAGTCGCGGGTCGAGTGTAGGGCTCCGGCCAATACAGGGGCAAAGCGGTCGTGTTCCCACACGGGCCAGAAGAGCAGCGCGGCGGTGAGCGCGATGAGTCCGCCGCCCAGGGTGGCGCCGATGCGTTCCAACTCGATCGAGCTGCCGCCGCTCTCGCCCGTGTGCTCCAGCAGCAGCACCACAAAGATCGTCGCGCAGAAGACGGCGCGGCCATAGTTGCGCTTGAGTTGATGGGCGAAGCCGAAGACGCCGAGCGCGATGGCAATCTGGTGCAGGGTCGGCCCGAGGTGCAGCCAGATCAACCCCGAGGCGACCAGACTGCCGGCCAAGGTGCCGCCGACGCGTTGCGCGGCTTTGCGGCGGGTCGAGCCGTAGTCGGGTTGCATGACGACGACGACGGTGAAGGGCAGCCAGTAGCCGTGGGGAATGTCGAACCACCGGTAGATCAGAGTGGCGAGGCCGGTGCAGACCGCGAGGCGGGCGCCGAAACGCACCAGCGAGGGGTCGATCTTGCGGCTGAAGTTGAGCGCGGTCGCGAGGGGCTTGAGCTGCCACGTCTGCACGTCGGTGAGCTCGACGGCGAAGAGCGCGCGCTCGCTGGCGCGGTCGAGGGTGGCGCGCAGGGCTTCGAGCATTTCCGGCACGGTGGCCTGCACGCGTTCCAACAGCGTGGCGAGTTGATCGGCGTCGGCCGGAGCCGGTGCGCCGGTGAGGCGGGCGCGCTGCGTTTCGAGCAAGGCGCTGAGCCGCCGCAGTCGCACTTCGCAGGTGGCGAGGTGGGTGGGTTGGCGGGAGACCACGGCGACGGCGATGCTGCGCGCGCTGTTCGTGAGGCTGGTGAGCACCGTGCCGAGCGATGGCGCAAGGCGTTCGTGGGCCGGTGTGCCGACGAGTCCGTCGAGGGCGGTGTGCACGGCGACGACGCGCACGCTCAGCCGGGCCGCTCGCAGACTCAACGCCTCGAGTTGGTCGGGCAACGCGTTGTGGCGGTTGCGCGAGGCGCCGGCCAGCAGGCGGTGGGTTTGGTCCAGGGTGGACCGCAGGTCGTGTTCGGCCGTGGTGAAGGCGGTGGCGGGCCGGCCGGGCTGCAAGGCATCGAACAGGTTGCCGGCCGCGATCCAGCTATCGCTGGCAGCCCGGCGCAACGGATGCTGCGCGCGGAAGGGCCAAAGGACGATTTGCAGGACCAGACCGATGGCGCCGCCCAGCAAAATACCTTTCACGTGCGGAACGACGTCCTCCGCTGACGTCGCGGTCGCCAAACTGATCAGGAACAGCAGCATCGACGACGCGGAAAGCGGGATGCCGTAGTCGCTCCCGAGATGACGCCACAGCGCCGCGCCGGCGGACACCACCATCGTGGCGGCCACTGCGAGTGCGATGTGGCCCGATGCCGCCGCGCCGAGCGCGCCGGCCGAGGTGAGCAGGGCGATGAGCCCGAGGAGGAGGAGCAGGCGCAGGCGGTAGTCGCCGCGCACGTCGAGCATGGCGATATTCTGCGCGGCGAGGGAGGCAAAGACGACCGAGACCGGCAGGCCGACCGTGGCCTGCAGCACGAGCGGGATCATAAACCCCGCGGTGGCGCGGGTGGCTCGCGCGAGATCCGGGCGGGAGGATTCCCGTTCGATAAACTGGCGAACGTCTTTTGGGACCGAAGCGGCGCTCATGGTATGGGCTCTCATAAATCAACGGAAGCTGGCGAGGGCAACGCGCGGATGAAACCTCGGGCGGGCGGGGGGGCGGAGCCGCAATGAGTCCCCACCCCGCAAGGGCAGCACTGTGGCAGAAAAATCCTTCTTATGGCGAAAAGATGCGGTCCAAGGTGGCCTTCCGGGTCACTTATCGCTGCCATTCGTTTACTTTAGTTATGATCCCGTCTACCGTCCGTGCGTCATCGACCCCGGTGCGCAGCCCGGGTCATCCCCCCTACCCCTATGATCTCCTTTGTATCCAGCTTGGAAGGCCGGCGGCGGACGCCATTGGACGTCTTTGCGCAGGCCTTTCGCCAATCGATCACCGCGATCGAGAACCATCGCTTACGCTTGGAAGTGCCGGCCTTGCGCCATCTTTATGAGCATCGGGGCAGCATGCCTTATCATTTCAACCCCGAGATGTTTATCCAGCTCGGCGGGACCACCGAGTTCACCTTTCCCGATCAGCAGTTCACCTTGCATCCCGGGGAGGTTTGCATCGTGCCGAAGGGCATGCCGCACGGCGAAGTTGCCCGGGCGGGCGACGGACCGTTCGAGAACATTGTGGTGAGTTACTACAACCGCATGATCGACATTCACGTGGCGCATGAGTTCGCGCCGGGGGTGCCGCGGGCCGATTCCGTCTACCTTTACAGCACGGATCTGTTTCCCGATCTCGTGTCCTATCTCGATCGCATTTGCGAGTTCCACCATAATAACCGCAACGCGAATACGCTGGCGATCCGCGGCCTGCTGCTCGCGGAGTTGTCACTGTTGCTCGCCTTGGTGGAGACGCCCGAGCCACCGCTTCCGCCAGGCACCGACACGATCGCGCTCTGCCAATGGCTGATCCAGCACAACGTGCAGGAGGAGGACTTGTCGGTCGAGACCCTTGCGGCGGAGTTACAATGTTCGCCCAACTACCTCTCCAAGCTCTTCCGCAAGAAGGTCGGCGAGCGGCTGGTCGAACGCATCAACCGCCTGCGAGTGCAGCACGCCATTGACGCGCTCAGCCGCACCCGCCTCAGCGTGAAGGTCATCGCGGCCGCCTGCGGATTCAGCGATGCCAACTATTTTGCCCGCGTTTTTCGTCGGGCGACGGGGCGGTCGCCCCTCCAGTATCGGGCGGATGCCCAGCGGTTGGCGGAGGCGATGGGAGCTCCCCTTCAGGTGGTGCCGCCCTTTCACACCGGCGCTCCGGAACCGGGCGAGGCCTTGTTGCGGAGCTTGGGTGTCGCTCGTATCCCGCAGCGCGGCGCCCTGGGGGGATCGCCCCCAAATAGGTAAAGGCGGCTTGCGCCAGCGGGTGGCACTTTTTTCCCCATCTTCTCCGTTTTCTGCAGGCAAACGGGATCGCGGTGCGGACGCCGACGGGGTTCTCATGGTCAAACTAAACCGGTCTTCTGCCGGCTCCGATCGCTTCACCTACCCCGAAGCAAGACCCACCCCCAAACCTACCTGTCTGTCCCATGAATGCACGTTTACCCGTCGCGCTTTCGCGGCCGTATCGATTCCGATACCTCCTCGCCAGCGGCCTCGCCATGGCTCTGTCCTCTGCTTGGTCCTTGTCTGCTCAAACCGCCCCGACGGCAACCGTTCCAGTCGACGACGACGTCCTGAATCTGGACGCGTTTGTCATCTCGGCGTCCATCTCGCCGCGCAGCAAACTGGAGTCGTCGACGCCCGTCACGACCATCGATCGCGGCACGATTCAAACGGCCGCGCCCCGTAGCACGGCCGAAGCGCTGAAGCTCATCCCCGGCTTTTACGTCGAGTCCTCCGGCGGTGAGGCCAACAACAACCTCTTCGCCCGTGGTGCGCCCTCCGACGGCGGCTACGTTTACGTCATGCTGCAAGAGGATGGACTGCCCGTTATCTCGGAGTCAGATTTTTCCTTTTCGCCGACGGATAACTACTCCCGCATCACCAACTGGACGGCCAACATCGAGGCGGTGCGCGGTGGTTCGTCCGCCGTGTTTCAAAGCAACGCCGCCATCGGCATCGTGAACCTCATCAGCCGCGAGGGCAGCGATGTTTCACAGGGCGAGGTCACGGTGCAGGCGGGCGACTACGGCCTGTTGCGCTCTGAATTGTGGACCAGCGGCCCGCTCAACGACAGCACCACCTTCGCCATCGGCGGCTTCTATCGCCTGGATGACGGCATTCGCAGCCCCGGCTATACCGCCGACAAGGGCGGCCAGCTCGCCGCCAACGTCCGCCACAACTTCGCCAACGGTCGCGGTTACCTCAAGATCTCCGGCAAGGTGCTCGACGACCGCACCGCCTTCCAGCTGCCCATCCCATTGGCCAACCCGCGCAACCCGCAGACCATCCCGGGCGGCCCCGACATCAATGACGGGGCCTCCAGCTCGGCCGACATCCGTTACTTCTCTTTTTCGGACACGCCGCTCGGCAACATCGACTGGGATCTCGCCGACGGCATCCAGGTTTCGCTCGGCTACATCGGCACGGAGTTCGACTACGAGCTCGCCGACGGCATTCACCTGACCAATCGCAACCGCTTCACCTCCGTCGACAAGGGCTGGAACGCCAACCCGCCCGGTTCGGCCACCAGCCTGCAGGCCATCGCCAACGGCATCGCCACCTCGGGCAACGCCGGTGACCAGTTCGCGGGCGCGTTCGATGCGACGACGGGCAACTACCGTTATCGTCTCACGTATCCGGGGTCCGGTGACAGCGTGGCCGCCGCCAACGCGGCCGCCGCGACGTCGCTCAATGGCAACGGGCTCGGCATGAACCAGAGCTACTGGCATTCCGGCGCCGAAATGGAAAACTTCCAAAACGATCTGCGGCTCGCCGGCACCTTCGGCGACACCACGATCTCGGGCGGCGTCTACTACGCCTACCTGGAGGACGAACGCCTCTGGCAGTGGAACAGCATCCTCACCGATGTTTCGAATAATTATCGTCGGCTCGACGTGACCTACCTCGATCCGGCCGGCAACGCGATCGGGCAGGGCACTTACGGCGGCGTCGGCCAGGTCGGCACCCTCTATCGCCACACCAGCGGCGAGGAAAAGGACACCTCGCTCTACGTGAATCTCGAGCAGAAGTGGGGCGCGCTCAACGTCGACGCCGGCGTGCGCCGCCAGCATCTCGATGTCAGCGGCGACGCCGAGGGCACGCGCAGCTACGATCTCAACCAACCCGGCGAGACCAATCCGGCCCTGATCGGCGCCACCTTCGGCAACGGCAAGTATACGCATTCCGAGTTCGATCGCGACGCCACCGCTTGGACGATTGGTGCCAACTACCAGCTCGCCCGCCGCACCGCGGTCTTCGCCCGCGTCTCTGACGGCTACCGCCTCCCCGACCTCGACAACGTCTATGATGCCGCCCTCGCCGGCGATCCGGCCAACCGCGAGGAAATCGTCGGACCTACGACAAAAATCCAGCAGTATGAGGCCGGCGTGAAATATTCGCGCAGCAAGCTGGCGTTCTTCCTCACCGCCTTCGCCAGCCGGGTGAAGGATCAGGCATTTTCCGATTACATCGTCAATCCCGACGGCTCGATCTCGAATCCGGTCACCCGTATCGGCGTCGATATCAACGGCGTCGAGC
>CAXBDS010000237.1:0-7465 GCA_963974355.1 uncultured Opitutaceae bacterium | reverse complement strand
TCATAGGAAGCGGGGTCCAAGTAGCTGGCTCCGGCGGTCTGGTTGACGGCGATCGAATACGGACCATCCGTCGTGTAGCCGATGACGGCGTCACGGGTGTTGCGGCGGAAGCGGGCCGTGATCTCGTCGGGACGATTTTCTTCGCCCTTCGTGTAGCCGGTCTGACCGTCGAGCGACCAGTTGCCGAAGCGCTTTTCGCCGGAAAGCGTCACGGTCATGACCTCCTGCTCCTTTTCGCGCGTGCGCAGGCGACGACCGAAGCGGCGAAGATCGGAATAGGTGGCGGAGTTGGCATCGGCGGCGGTCAGGTCGCCTTCGGTGAAATCGAAGATCGTGAGCTGACGGTCTTCCGTATCCGTAAAGCTGTTATAACCGGCGCGCAGCGCGATCGAGGTATCGTCATCGGGCTGGGCTTCGAGGGCGAAGTTCACACCGTAACGCACACGATCGATGATGTATTCGCGAAATTCGAGTTCCTCGATGACGTAATAGTCCTCGCCGTCGGTCGGTGATGTCTCCTCGGACCACGAACCACCGGTCTCGTAGTTGTAAGACGAGAACTTGCGCGACTGCCAGGTGGGCGACACGAGGAAACCGAACTGGTTGTTGTCACCGAAACGGGTGGAAACGAAACCGTTGAACTTGCTGCTGAACTTGTCGCTCTGCTCGGCGTATTGGCCCTGCGCGGTGAAGCTCGCGTCAAAGCCTTCGCTGTCGAAGGGGCTCTTGGTTTTGATGTTCACCTGACCGCCGAGGCCTTCGCCGTCCATATCAGGCGTCGGGACCTTCGTCACCTCGATGGAGGCCAGCGCGTCGGCCGGAATCACGTCGAGCGCCGTGGCGCGTTCACCGAGGTCGGCCCCCGCGAACGAACCGCCGTTCACTTTGACGGAGGTGTAGTTGAAATTGAGACCACGCAGCACGATGTAACGGCCTTCGCCTTGGTCACGGTATAGCGAGACGCCCGGGATGCGTTGCAGCGCCTCCGCGGCATTCTGGTCGGGGAAACGACCGATCTCGTCGGCCGCGACGATGTTTTTCAAGGTGCTTGCGGCGCGTTGCTCGTTAATGGCGCGGGCCGTGCCTACGAGGGAACCTTCGATCACGAAGCGATCCATCACGACATCGGCCGAGCCGAAGGCGAGATCGAGGCGACCGGAGCCGCCGGCCGTCACGTTGACGGTGCCTTTGGCGCTGGGGTAACCCACGTAGCCGAACGTCACGATTTGTTCGCCGGCGGGCACGTTGACCAGCGTGTAGGACCCGGTGCCACTGGTGTAGCTTTCGAGGGCGGTGCCGTCGACCGAAACGCGAACGCCGCTCAACGCGAGGCCGGTGGCATCGTCGGTCACGCGACCGGAAACGATGCCCGTGGATTGGGCAAAGGCCGAGACCGCGATGAGCGCGAGCACGGGGATGTAGCGAAGGATAGTCTTCATAGTTAGCACGAAATAAGTCCGGCGAGTGCGCTCTTGCAGCGGGGTAGGCGTCAACGTCGTGACCTCCACGAAACCGAATCTTCACCTCCCCGAAACACCCCCGTCACATACGTCACAAACCCGTGGCAAACGTTGCGTTTCATCGCGACGCTCCTCCACCCTGCGCCATGCCGCTCCCGAAAGCCGCGATCACTCGTCTCCGCGCCCTTCGCGACAAAAAGCACCGCGAAGAGCTGGGCCTTTACGTCGTCGAAGGCCCCAAGGTCATCGGCGAATTAATCGCCGGTGGCGTCACGTTCGCCGAGCTCTATGCGACCCCCGCGTGGGCCGATTCCGGCGCGACGCCCACACCCGTTGAGATCGTGACCGACGCCGAGATGGCCCGGCTCAGCCATTATCCGACACCTTCCATCGTGTTGGGCGTCGGACCGCTGACTCGCGCGACGCTCACCGCCGACGAACTGAGCGCCGGCTTCACCCTCGCCCTCGACGGCATCCAGGACCCGGGCAACGTCGGCACGCTGCTGCGCATCGCGGATTGGTTTGGCTTCGCCCGGGTGCTGCTCTCGCCCGACTGCGCCGACTTGTTTTCCCAGAAAGTGATCAACGCGAGCATGGGTTCGTTCGCGCGTATCCGCGTGGTGACGACAGAACTGGCTCCGGTGCTCGGCGCCGCCCGGGTGCCGGTCTACGGTTGCGACCTTAATGGCACCCCGGTGGCCGAGGTCTCCGCTCCGGCGCCCGCGATCGTCGTCATCGGCAGCGAGGGCCGCGGACTATCCCCGGCAGTCAACGCCACGCTGACGGAGCGCATCACCATCCCCCGCTATGGTGGTGCCGAATCCCTCAACGCCGCCGTCGCCGCCGGCATCGTCTGCGCCCACTTGCGCGCCGGTGCGTCATCTTAATCGCGGGGACGACGGCAAGAGAGCGAGATCTCTCGCCTCTCTTTCTCTCGAATTAAGAACGCGCCGGGAATACCGCCATCGAGCGTCGCGACCTTCTTTTGGGAACGGCCGCTGACTTCATACGCGCCAAACAAGTGGCATCGAACGCGAATGGCAGGGTTGCCGCGCGACCCCACGTATTGAACTGAATCACAACTTCGCCCTGCAGGGTCTTTTCGCTTAAAATAAGAAAGCGGCCCGAAGGCCGCTTTCCAAGAAGCGCTGTTGACCACGGTGTGTCCGCCTAACGGACAGAGTTACGGGCTGCGCTCACTGACTTTGTCTTGATTCGTTGTAAGTCCTTGCCTACGAGCAGCTCTTATCGCAAGTAAATTTCCGTGAAACTTACCCTGTCGTTTGATGTTGGCCACAGCTCAATCGGTTGGGCGGTATTAAAAACGGCCGACCACGCCGCCCCCGATATCCTCGGTTGCGGCGTGGTTCTTTTTGAAAAGGACAGTGCGCTCGCCAACCAACGACGCCTGCACCGCTCGCAACGTCGCCACGTGCGCTCCACTCGTCTGCGCATCGCTCGGCTCGAAAAACTGCTCGCCCATCTCGGCGTCATTTCGCCCGCCGACCTCGCCACCAAACACAATGCCGCCGGAGGTCACGCCGCCCCTTGGCTTCTCGCCGCTCGCGTGCTCGCCAGCCAAGGACAGCACACTCTCACATGGTTGGAACTCTGGGACGTTCTGCGCTGGTATGCTCACAATCGTGGATACGATCCGCTTTCCCTGACCTCCGATGACGCGGACCCAGCCGATACGGCCAAAGTCATGCATGCCCGCGAGGCCATGCTGGCCCAAGGGAAAGAGACCATGACCGAAACGATTTGCGTCTGGCTCGGCCTCGATCCACTCGGTGCCAAATCGGCCTCGACGGAAAACTACAAAGGCAAGGACGCCGCGTTTCCCCGGTCGATCGTGCAGGACGAAGTGCGCCGGATCCTTGCGGCTCACGTGGGCAAATTGCCCGCAGTCACCCCTGAATTCATCACCGCGCTACTTGAGGAGGCACGCGCGCTACCCTGCCCTGATATTGTCCTCCCGAAACGCTACCAAGGCGGTCTGCTTTTCGGCCGACTCGCTCTGCGTTACCACAATCGCATCATTGGTCGTTGTCCGCTCTCCGGCGAAAAACTTCCCCTCAAGGATTGCCCCGAGTTCCATCGTTTCCGTTGGGCAATGCTGCTGGCCAACATCACCCTCACGACCGACCCCACCATCGGTTCGCGAACGCTCAGCCCCACCGAACGCGCCGAGCTCACGCATCTCGCTACCCAGCGCGGCTACTTCACTCCCGGTGATTTTCGGAAAACCGTGCGCAACCTCACAGGAGCTGTGCGCGACAATCTCGACCAGATGTTCATGGACGCGACCGCCGCCGAAAACCTTGTCGTCGATCCCGCCCGCCGGCTCACCGCCACCAAACACTACCTCCGCGACGTCTGGCCTCACCTGCCCGAGACCCTCCGCCGGCACACCCACAACCAGTGGCGACGCGGTCGCACCCTCACTTTGAGCAATCTTCGCGCCAGCGCCGCCACCATCGGCCACGATCTGACGGCTTTCGATGCCACGCTAGCGGCGCGTTGTAGCACCCCGGCCAAGAGAGGTCGCAGCAAGAAACCCGCACCGCACCCTCCCACGCCCGACGATGTGCTTGCGACGCCCTTTCGGGCCGAGCGCCTCGGCGGCCGCGCTCCTTACGCCCGCCCACTACTAACTCGGGCATACGACGAGGTCATGGCCGGCAAACACCCGCGCACCGAAGGCGGCTGCCTGTTCGAAACTCCGGCCCTCCGTCGCGCTCGGGATGAGCGGACAATCGACCAACAAACCAACAATCATCTCGTGCGGCACCGCCTCGCGATTCTGGGCCGTCTGCTCGATCACCTCATCGTCGATCCTGCCTACGCCCAAGGCGACGCCTCGCGCATTTCCCGTCTCGTGTTGGAAGTGAACAGCGACCTTCGCACCATGGCCGGGTTCACCGCCCAAGATATCGCGAAGGAGATGAACGAACGCCTCCGGAATCACGCCCAAGTTTCCAAGAAACTTGAAAGGGAAGGCGCACTTCCTCCTGGCACACGCATCACCGCATCACTCATTCGCAAGGCCCGCATCGCCGACGACCTCGGCTGGCGCTGCCCCTACACCGGTCACGATTTCGAGCCCGTTGACCTTGTTACCCGACGGGTGGACTTGGACCACATCATCCCGCGTTCACAGCGCGCCTCGGACTCACTCGATTCGCTCGTGGTCACTTTCTCTGCCGTGAACAAGATGAAAGGGGCTCGCACCGCCCGGCAATTTATCGAAGAATTTCAAACCAAACCCGTTCCCGAAATCCCCAACCTTCACATCATGGAGGGCAAGCACTACGAAGCCTTCGTCGCAGGGTTGGACATCAAAGGTCATCCCGACGACCGCCGTCGTAAACAACGCCGGAAAGACCGGCTTCTGCTTGAAAGCTACGACGAGAAAACCGGGGGCTTCACTCCCGGACAGCTCACCCAAACCTCCCAACTTTCTCGTCTCGGCCAACAGGTGTTGCGCAAGCCTTTCATCCACCTGAAGGAGCCGCCGGTGTTTGTCGCCCTTCCCGGCCAACTTACCGCCCGCGCGCGCGCATCTTGGCGGGTGCTGGGCTGCTTGGCCGAAGCCGCCCCCGAGGTGCTTGAACTCGTCACCGATGACACCGGACGCGAATCACGAGAAGTCAAAACCAAGACCGAGATCCGCAACATCACTCATCTTCACCACGCCCTTGACGCCTGCGTGCTCGGTTTGGCCGCCGACCGCTTCCCGAATCGAGGAGACCTCTGGCGCGCGCTCATCGAGCGCCGACCGTCCCCTAGCCAACGCGCCCAAATTCAGCCACTCGACCTCGGAGACTTCGATGCCTCCGGCGGCTTCCGCCTGCGCGACCTGCCGGAAAAACTAAAGGCCCAACTCCGGCAGCGCCTCGCCGAACGCCGCGTCGTGCAGCATGTGCCGGCAGATATGAGTGGCATTCGCGTCGAGGAAAACACCCGCGGCATCACCAAACGAGAGGACGGCCGAGTCTTTCTGCGCCAGCAAAAGCGCGACTCCGAGGGACGTTTGGTCATCAACGAAACCACTGAGCCCGAAGGTAAAGTCATCGGACTTCCGCAAACCGACGGACGGGGAGGAAAGCTCCACCAAATTAAAGGCGTGCGCGTGATCTCCGCCAATTTCGGCGTCGCCATCCTCGACGATATCATGCTCCCCACCCATGAACGTTTTGTGATAATTCCTCACGCCCGGGTCTGGGAACAACTGCGGGCATTGCGACGGCGCAACGGCGGGAAGCGCCCGATACTCTGGCGCAACGGCCAGGTCATTCACCTCTCCGCGGGACGCCCGGGACCATGGCGGATCGGCTCGATCAAGAACAATGCCAGCGGTCTGGCTCTTGATTTGAGCCAACCGGACGCGATCAAACCCACGTGGACCAACGTTCTCCTGAAGAGTCTGCTCCGCGACGGCGCACGAGTAGTCGAATCAACCTTCACCGGCACTGAGATCCATCCCGAGTGACGTAGCACCTGTTCAACATGTCCTACCACATCGTCAGCATCGACGCTCCCAAAGCCGATCTGACCTGTCGGAACGGACAACTGGTCTGCACCACCGACGGGGACATAAAATCACTCCCGCTCGAAGATATCGCGGCTATCGTCATCACGAGTTTTTCGGCGCGCGTGCACAGCCATCTGTTTTTGGAGGCCGCCCGCCACGGGGTTTCACTGATTTTCTGCGACCGCTTCCAGCCTGTGAGTCTACTGCTCCCTGCTTGTCGCTCCACGGACACCTTGCTGTCCCGTCGACACCATACGCTACCGGAAAAAGCCCGGCGGCGACTCTGGGAAAAAACCATCGATGCAAAATGCGCCAACCAACTCGCCATCGCTCAACGCATCGCGCCAGATGCAGACAACACCCGTGACCTCGCCCGCGCATCGGCCGCTCGCACGGCGCGTAAAGAAGGCGGCTGCGCCAAAATATTCTGGGATGTATTTTCCGGCGGACTACGGGTCGAGGGATTCGCCCGCGGCCGAAAGCTCGGCGGGCTCAACGACCTCCTCAACTACGGCTACGCCGTTCTGCTTTCGACCGTGCTACAGAAACTTTATGGCTTCGGACTCGACCCGACCATCGGCATCTCGCACGCCATCCGCGAACGCAGCGCGCCACTCGCCTATGACCTGATGGAACCCTTTCGCCCCTGTGTCGATTGGCGCATTTATCAATGGGTCAAGGACCGCCCGGAAGCCGAAGTGTTTGAAGTCAGCACCGCCTTTCGCCGCTGGGTTACAGGCTTCGCCATCGAACGCGTCGATTACCTCGGCCTCGAACTCGATTTAGCCGGCTGCATCGAAGGCGTGGTGCGCAGTTTCCGCCAAGCCGTATTGAGTGAAAGCACCCGTAGCTACCGACCATGGATGTTGAAAAATACAAAATGGGATGGCTCGTCGTAGCGTTTGACCTCCCGGTCGGAACCAAGGAGCAACGGAAATCCGCGACCGGCTTTCGCGAATTCCTTTTGGATGACGGCTTTCAGATGATGCAGTTCAGCGTGTATATTCGCCCCTGCGTCAGCTTCGCCCGGCAAGACACTCATCTCGAGCGCATCAAAAAAGGCATACCACCGGCGGGAAAGGTGCGGGCATTTTTCGTCACCCGCTCTCAATGGGAACGAGCCTTTGTGCTTTACGGAAACCCGTCGAAAGAGATTTCGGCCGAAGACTTTCCCGAACAAATCCAACTCTGGTAAAAACAAAACCCCCTCAAAATGAAGGGGTTTTGTCCAGCGGAGCCTCTCCGCCGCGGTTTTTGAATCAAGGCAAAGCGACGGCAGCATGGCCTTTGTCGAGGGCTAAGAGCCTCTCCGCCGCGGTTTTTGAATCAAGGCAAAGCGAGGAGGAGCTGCAGAACCTCATCATGAAGAGCCTCTCCGCCGCGGTTTTTGAATCAAGGCAAAGCTGTCTTAGGTGCTCCCATTTTGGGGAGGTTGAGCCTCTCCGCCGCGGTTTTTGAATCAAGGCAAAGC
>CAXBDS010000236.1:0-7467 GCA_963974355.1 uncultured Opitutaceae bacterium | reverse complement strand
CCGGTGAGGGGTAAATCAGGCGACGTGATGATCCAAGGGAGACCGATGAGACCGGCGAGGAGGTTACCGAGTATGATCGACTCGACCGGGGAGCCGTCTTTTTGGGAGCGCAGCGCGAGGGTCATGCCGGCGAAGCAGACGCCGCTGAGCAGGCCCAAGCTGTCGCCCAGCACGTGCCCGACGGAGAGACCGTTGGCGAGAAACAGGGCCATGCCGACGATCACGAGCGCGATGGCGATCCAGTCCGCGCGGATCGTGCGCTCGCCCAGCAGCCAGGACCCGAATAAACCGATCCACACGGGCGCGGTGTATTGGAGCAGGATGGCGTTGGCGGCGGTGGTGAGCTTGGTCGCGACGCAAAACGCGATCGTGCAGGACGCATAGCCGAGCGCCCCGAGAACCTGCGCCCGGGAAAAGTGAAAACGCAGACCGCGGTGCGTGAGCACCAGGAATACGGCGGCGATAAGCCCCCGTCCCCCGGCGACGGCGAGCGGAGTCCACGCGATGGCCTTGATGAGCAACCCGCCCAAGCTCCAAAACGCGGCGGCCAACACGAGTTGACCCGTGGCGCGGCGATGATCAAGGGCGGTGGTGGACGACACGGCTGGTTTGAATCGTAAAGCCTCTGCTGCGTCGAGCCGGGTTGCGCAGGCGGAAGGGGAAGGTATGTTGGCCGAATGCATGATGCGACCGGACGATTTTCCAATCGGGTGGATAGTTACGTGAAATATCGGCCGGACTACCCGGTGGCCCTGGAACGGGATTTGGTGGCGCGTGGCGTCTGGCGAAAGGACGCGACATGGGCGGATGTCGGTGCCGGCACGGGGATCTGGACGCGCCAGATCGCGCCGTGGGTCGGGCGGGTGATCGCCTTGGAACCGAATGCGCCGATGCGAGCGGCCGGGGAAACGTTCCTGGCCGATGTGGCGAACGCTTCCCTCCGCGACGGATCGGCGGAGGCGACGGGTTTACCGGATCAGTCGTGTGACGGCATCACGGCGGCGCAGGCCTTTCACTGGTTTGATCGGGTGGCGTTTCGCGCTGAATGTGAACGCGTTCTACGGCCAGGGGGCACGGTTTTGCTGGTTTGGAATGAACGGATCGTCGAGGTGACGCCCTTTGCCCGCGACTACGAGGCCCTGCTGTTGGAACACGGGACGGATTACGCGGCCGTGGATCATCGCCGGATGACCCCCGAGGTATTGGCGGAGTTTTTTGGCGCCGGTGGTTTCACGACGGTCGAGCATCCTCATGCTCAGTATTTCGACCTCGCCGGGCTCGAAGGACGGGTGTTGTCGTCGTCCTACGCGCCGCCTCCCGGGCATCCGCGTCACGCCGGCATGATGGAGGCCTTGCGGGAGCTATTTGTGAAGCACGCGGAGGAGGGCCGGCTCGCTTTTGATTATGTGACCCGCGCGTATTTTGGGACCGTGGCAGGAGGCTGAGTCTCTCACGCTCAGGCGACCGGGCAAAGTGCCTCGCAACCCGGAGGCTGCTTCGGGCGCTTTGCCAGGCGGTCGGCGGGCGACAGTGAAATCAACCCCGTTGACGGATGGCGGCGACGAGGTCGGCCTTGGTCATTTTGCTGCGGCCGGCGATGTGCAGCTGTTTGGCGCGGTTGTAGAGTTCGTCCCGGGAACGGTCATCCAGCGAAACTTTCGGATTACCGGTGCCTTGCGTGGTTTTATTGGGCGTGCGGCCCTCTTCGCGGCGGTGTTTGTTGACGGTGCGGGCGGCGATTTCCCGGGCTCTTTTTGAAGGGATGCCACGGGCTTCGCTGGAGTCTTTGACGTGTTGATATTGGCGCTCGTCTTTGGCGCTCCAAGTTGAGGTAGGCATAACGGCAAGGTAAGGAGCCTGACGCGTGCCAGGGCGAATGCGCTGGAGTCGGGCGGCGGCGGGAGGAAGGCTGGCGGGGTGAATATGATGGCAGGTCGCACTTGGCGGGCCGTTTCGTTCGGCGGCGGCGTTGCCGGTCGGGCCCGCAGAGGGAACGCTGACCTCGGTTTCATTTCCCGTGGCCGCTGGACGGGTGGTGGCGTGGCGGTTGGACACGGCGGTGGGACAGCCGATCGCGGTGACTTTGGGCGAGGCTCGGCTGTATGACGCAAGCGGTGACTTGGTCGCGACGTATGGGCCAGACGACTACGTGGGCTCGTCGCAGGTCGCGGAAATGCGGCGAGGGGCGGAGGGGCGTCGCGTGACGGTCGTGCCGGGCAACGAAGCGGGTGGACCGGTTGTTTTCTTCCGGCAGGACGGGCCGATCACCTTGGGCGATGCGACGGCGGCCGGCGCGATGCAGGCAGGGCGCTTGATGGGGCGGCAGGCTTGGGTCGCCGGGACGCTGTTGGGGGTCCTGGTGACGCTGGCGGTGGTGGGGTGGCGGCGGCGGCGCGATCCGATGCCACCGGTCTGGTTGGAAGGCGCCGGGCTGGTGGTCACGACGGTCGCGGTCGTGTTCGCGCGTCGGCCGGAGGCGTTGGTGTTGCCGCAATTTTGGTCGGAGGACTCGGTGATTTTTTGGGCGGAACAGGCGGCCCATGGGCATTGGCTGGGGGCGCAACCGTTTGCGGGCTACCTGCACCTCGTGCCGCGTCTGGCGGCGGGCCTCGCGAAAGCGTGGGGCGATGCGGCATTGGCGCCGGCGATCTTTGGCGGGGTGGCGTGGGTGATGATTCTTTGGGCGGTGGCGCGTGTGGCGTCGCGCCGGGTGGCGATGCCGTGGCCTTATGCCGGAGCGTTGGCGGTGGTCTTGGTGCCGGCGATGGACGAGCTGTTGGTGAACGTCACGAATGCCCAGTGGTTCGGCGCGGTGCTGTTGCTCGCCGTGGCGCTGAGTGAGGATGCGCCGGAGAAGCGAGGTGTCGTGGGGGACGTGGCGGCGCTGATCGTGGCGGGACTGTCGGGGCCATTTGTGGTGTTGTTTTTGCCGGTGTTTGGGTGGGCGGTCTGGCGGCGGCGTTCCAGGCAAAGTGTGGTCGTCGCGCTGGGCGCGGGGCTGGTGGCGGGGGCGCAACTGGCGACGATGCTGGCGAACCGGCAGGCGACGGCGTTGGGCGATGCGCGATGGGGGGGGCTGGGAAGTATCGTGGGGTATCGCACGGGGGGCGAGTGGCTGGGGATTGCACCGCGGATCTTGGGGGATGGCGTGGTGGGCGTGGTTTGGCCGATCGGGCTGGCGTTGTTTGTCGGTTGGCTGGCGATGTGGGCGTGGTTGCCGCTGCGTTGGGGCACCGCCAAATCGATCGACGTGCGCTTGCCGTTGCTGTGGGCGGGGCTGGTGATTCTGGTGGGCGCGTTTCCGCGGTATGCGGCGAATCCGGGGGCGCTTGCGACGGGGATATGGGTGCAACGCTACGCGCACGTGGCGGCGCTGGCGACCGGGTGGTTGTTACTGGGGAATTTCGGGCGGGACCTGCCCTGGCGCCGGACCCTGCTGGCGGCGTTGGTGATGCTGATCTTTCTCGGCACGCGCTGGTCGGATTTCCGCCTGCACGCGTGGCCCGATTTCGGGTGGGCGGAACAGGTGCGCGCCGTGGCCCCGGGCGAGACGGCCCGCATCCCGGTCAACCCGCCGGGCTGGATCCTGGAGTATCACGCGCCGCCCGACTAGCGGTGCTTCGCGCCTTGTTCTCTGATGCGGCGCCAGTTAGCTCTCAGGCATGCAACGCTTCCTTCTTGTTCTTTTGATTCTCGGACTTTTTCGGCCGGTTTCGGCGGCTGCGTTCAACCTGCCGGCGCCGCTTCGCGGCGAGGCGGAGTCGCTGATCGCGGCCGCTCAAAAATCCGATCAAGGTTATGCGATTATCGAAAGCCTCACGACCGAGATCGGGCCGCGCTTGGCGGGCAGTCCGCAGGAGGCGCGCGCGAGGGACTGGGCCGTGGCAAAACTGGAGGAACTTGGTTTCACACAGGTGCGCGTCGAGCCGTTTCAAGTTGAGGGGTGGGAGCGGCACCGCGAGACCGCGGCCATTGTGAGCCCGTTTCCGCAGCCGCTGGTGGTGACCGCACTCGGGCATTCGCGAGGCACACCCCCTGAAGGCGTGACGGGCGAAGTCGTGCGTTTCTCCTCACTCGACGCGTTGAAGGCGTATTCGTCCGAGTCGGACGCGTTGGCGGGCAAAATCGTATTTGTCGACGAACCGATGACGCGCACGCAGGATGGTTCGGGGTATGGAGTGGCCGTGGCAAAGCGCGGCCAGTCCGCCGTCGAAGGCCGCAAGCGAGGCGCGATCGCGGCGCTTATTCGTTCGGTCGGCACGCAGCATCATCGCATGCCGCACACGGGGTCGATGGGTTACGGCGAGGCGGCGCAATCGCTGCCCTCAGCGGCGCTGTCGGCTCCCGATGCCGATCAGCTCGCGCGCGCCCTGCAACACGGTCCGGTCACGGTGCGGTTGACGCTTGAGACCGGTCTGATCGGGCCGAGCCCGTCGGGCAATGTCATCGCGGATATTCCCGGCACCGATTTGGCCGATGAGATTGTGCTGATCGGCGCCCACCTCGACAGCTGGGATCTGGGCACCGGGGCGATTGATGACGGCGCTGGCGTCGGCATCGTGACGGCGGCGGCACGTCTGATCATGGACCAGGGCAAGGCCCCGCGTCGCACGATTCGGGTGGTATTGTTCGGTTCGGAGGAAGTGGGCTTGCGCGGAGCCCGCGCCTACGCCGAGGCGCACGCGGCGGAACTGCCGAAGCACTTCGCCGCCGCCGAATCGGACTTTGGGGCCGATGTCATCTGGCGGCTCGATAGCGGCGTGCCTGAGACCAAACTCCCGCTGGTCGACGCGGTGCATGCCGTGCTCAAGCCGCTGGGGATCAGTCGCGGAGGCAACGAGACGACGGGCGGCCCGGACATCGGTCCGATGGCGGCCGGCGGTGCCCATGCCTTCGAGTTGCAGCAGGACGGCTGGGACTACTTCGATCTGCACCACACGCCGGATGATACCCTCGACAAAGTCGACCCGGTGAAAGTGCGGCAGAACGTCGCCACCTACGCGGCTTTCGCGTGGCTCATGGCCAACGTCGACGACGTTACCAACCCGTAAGCGTCCGGACCACCGGGGCGATCTCGGCGGCGATCTGCTCATGTTGAAAGGTCACCGGGTGCGCGTTGATTGCCGTGCCCGGCTGAGGGGAAACCTCTGCGGTAGCGATATGCTGAATACCGGTGCGCCGGGCGTGGGCGGCCACGGTTTGGGCATAGCGCAGCAGCGTGGTGCGCTTGGCGGCGTCTTCGGTTCCGGGCGTGTCGCCTTGCATGGGGCTGTTGACGAGCACGATCACGGCTTGCGGGTGCACGGCATGGATACGCGCAACAAAGGTGTCATACGCGCCGACGAATTTTGCCTCCGGCACGATGCCGAGGTTGAAATCGTTTTGGCCGAGCATGACGACCACGGCGTCGGGTTGGAATTGGGCATGATCCCAGTGGCTCGTTTCGTCATCGGGCAACGCGCGCTCGAAATACTGCGGCGCGGTGGATTGATGGGTGCGACCATCCCAGGTGCGCGTGAGGCCGCGACCACCGTAGGCGACGATGTTGATCTCGGCGCCGAGTGACTGGGCGAGCACCCAGCCCCACGTGCGCTCGGCGTTGTTGGTGCGCGGCGAGGGATCGGGCGTGCCGGGCATTTGTTCGATGTAGTGGCCGCTCGTGATCGAGTCGCCGATGACGAGCAGGCGGCGGGGCGGCGTCGTCGGTTCGCCGGGAGCGATGAGTTGCGTATCGGGGCCGAGCTCGAGGCCGATGAAGGTGGCGATGCCCTGCCACGATTCAGTGCGGCGCACGAGCTCCACGTCCCAGCCGGTGGCAGGCGCGGGACCGGCGGGGAGCAGAATACGGCAACGCCCCTCGGTGAGTCGCACGATTTGCGAGGGCCAGCCATTGATCCGAAGGTTGAAGTAACAATCTGCGGAAGCGGCGTCGAAAATCAGCGTGGGCGCGGCACCCGTGTAGCGAAATCGCAGTGTAATGCCGGGATAGGCAAGTTGGCGCGCGTGGTCGGCCGCCGGCGCGGTGCGGCCGATCCAAGTAAAGTGGGTGTTGTCGGCGGAAATCACGGTGGGCGGTAAGTCGGGAGAGGTCGGGGCCGCCGTCGCGCTCCAAGTCAGGCCGAGGCTGACCCAGGGCAACGCGATCGAAACCAAACGACGGGCGAGAGATCGGGGCATGGGAACAACTTCACGCGGAATTTTTCCGGCTGGCAATGGTGCGGCTCAAATCCTTCGCGAGAGGCACGGTCCCCGCGGGTGGACCAGGCAGGGGCGACTCAAAGGCCCGTTTTGTGACGAACCGCCTCTGAAACGGGTTGAATCGGGTCAATGGGTCTCGGCATTGCGCCGAGGTTGTAGGTGTCGCGGCAGTATTCAGTCCCGCATGACGGGATGCCGCCGCGGCTCCTATCACGAAAGCACCTATTCATCATCTCATGAACATTAGCACCACAGGCTCCTCAGCCTTTTCCGCGGCCGATTTGGCGGCGATGCGCAAAGAGCGGTTCCAGAAAGCGGATACCGATTCCAGCGGCACGATCAACCGAGCCGAGTTGACCGAAGCGATCAGCAACGCGCCCAAGCCACCGGGCGCGCCGGAGATCGATACGGATAAACTCTTCCAGCAACTCGACGAAGACGGCGACGGTGAACTCACCGAAGCCGAGATGGAGGAGGGCATGGAAGCGTTGAAACCATCGGGGGCGGAAGGAAATCGTCCCCCGCCGCCAGCCGGGCCCCCGCCCGGCGATTCCGGGTCGGTGTCGGCCGAGGACGATGCGAACACCGTCTACGATAAGCGTGACACCAACGAAGATGGCACCGTGAGCTTCGAGGAACAGATGGTCTACGATCTCACTCATCCCAAAAATACGGACGAGGCGAACCGGAGCCCCTCGACGGAGGGCGCAAACGCGAGCGAAGCCACCTCGGCCAAGGCCAAGGTCGGCGTCTATATCGATACGCAAGCCTAAGCGTGGCCGCGCCGCCTATGGACCATGGGGTCCACGGGTGGTTTGTGCGGCGTCAGGGTCGCGCCGGTGGCGGCGCCGCATCCGCGCCGTCGCCCGGTCGGAAATGAAACGGTTGCTTTACGCGGACTTTGACCGGCTGACCCTCGCGGGTGGGCGGGTCAAACGTCCAGCTTGCGACGGCATCGACCGCGGCGACTCCCAACGCCGGATCATCGGCGCCCGCGATGGCCGGCATGCGCACACGCCCCGACTCGTCGATAAAGAAATCGATCGTTGCGGTGCCGCTGATGGCCTGTTGCCGGACGGATTCTGGCAGCGGAGGCGAGGCGGCTTCCCGAGGCGTTGGCCACGTGTCCAATTCACCGGGGGTGGCGAGTCGGCTGGCTCCGTTGCGGTGTGAAATCTGGCTGATGAACTTTGCGTTGATGTCGTGGACATCGTTGATCACCACCAAGCCTTCGCTGCTGAAGCGCAACTCGATTTGGCCGCGGGAAGG
>CAXBDS010000235.1:0-7589 GCA_963974355.1 uncultured Opitutaceae bacterium | reverse complement strand
CCCGCCGCATCAACGATTCGAAACAACTCACACCGGCCGAGCGCGACGCCCTCTGGCTGGATTTCGAGGCGCTCGCCGCGGAGGGGCAGATTCATGCCAACTACGCCATCGCCGAGATCGCCGAGATCGAGCAGCTCAACATCCTCGGCGCGACGAAACTCGCCATGCGGCGGGCACTCGAGGGGATTTATCCGGCCAGTGCGTTCGAGCACAAAGTTGAGCCTGATCTGTTTTCAAGCGCCGAGGAAGTGGCGGAGTTTCAGCCCGAGGTCTCGGCGCGCATCCTCGTCGATGGTCTGCCCTTGAAACACTTCGCGTATCCGCACACCGGCGTCGTGCATGGCGACGCGCGATCGCTCTGCATCGCGATGGCATCCGTCGTCGCAAAGGTCGCGCGGGACCGATTGATGGATGAGCTGGACGCTCTGTATCCGGGTTACGGATTCATCAGCCACAAGGGCTACGGCACCGAGGAGCACCGCGAGGCCATCCTGCGCCTCGGACGGACACCGGTGCATCGCGAGATGTTTTTGCGCAAGTTGCTCGCCACCCGCGTGGATCCGGCACAGGTCGACTTTCTGGAGCCGTGACGCCGCTCCGCGACTTGCCGACTGGACGCCGCCGCCGGCCCCGCGCACCCTGATTTCGCCTCATGCCTCCCAAAAAACACAGCTCGTTGGATCGTGTGCTCGGTCGGCTCGATACGCTCGACTCGGTGAACCTGGCCAATCTCGTGCAGCGTCTGGCCAAGGAGCGCGCGCTGTTTGAGGATATCTTCAACACGCTGCAGGAAGGCGTGCTCGTCATCACGCCGGAAGGGGTGATCGAATACGCCAACGATTCCGCGCATCGGCTGATCGGGCTTAATTCCGACGAGCTGAGCGGGGAAACCCTTTGGCGACTGGTGCCCGGGCTGCGTCCGTCGCTGGGGGCGGCGCTCGATGACGGTGCGTTGCCCGTCATGGCGCGGGAGTTTGAACTGGCTTACCCGGAGCCGCGCACCGTCCGACTTTACATGGTGCCCTTCCGTGACAGCGGTGGCGGCGCGCGGCGGTTTGCGGTGATCCTGAGCGACGTGACCCGCGAAAAGGAATCGACCGAAGAACGGATCGAAAACGAACGCACGTCGTCGATTTTGCTGTTGGCGGCGGGCGTCGCGCACGAGCTCGGCAACCCGCTTAATTCGCTCACGATTCACCTGCAGTTGATCGAACGGCGCTTGAAGAAGTTGCAGGCGGCGCCGAAAGACATTTCCAGCCTGAGCGACTCGCTCGCGATCTGTCAGGGCGAGGTCGAGCGCCTTGATGGCATCATCAACAACTTCCTCGAGGCGATCCGGCCGCAACCGCCCGATCTGCGCGAGTTGCACGTGATCGAAGTGCTCGACGAAGTGCTGCAGTTTCAAGAGCGCGAGCTGGCGGATCGCGGCATCACGATTGAAGCCGAGACCACGGCGGATCTCCCGGTGGTCATGGCCGACCGCAATCAGCTGAAGCAGGTGTTTTTCAACATCGTCAAAAACGCCTTCGAGGCGATGACGCCCGGCGGACGACTGCGCATCCGCACCCGGGCCGATGACGACAGCGTGTATCTGTTGTTCGGCGACACCGGCACCGGCATCAAGCAGGAGGACCTGTTGCGGATGTTCCAGCCCTACCACACCACGAAGCCCGGCGGACACGGGCTGGGGCTCATGATCGTGCAACGCATCATGCGCGAACACGGCGGTCAGGTCGGCGTCGAGAGCAAGGAGGGCAAGGGCACGGTCGTCACGTTGGAGTTTCCGCGGAAAGACCGGCGCGTGCGCATGCTCGGCCAGTAGGGCCGCCTCACGCGGGACGGTTGATCGGGCCGTTGGCGAATTGTGCCAAAATTTCCCATTGCCCGGTCCGCGCGAGCAATGAAACATAGCCGCATGGTGCCCAGCGTGCTGCTCGTTGATGACGAAAAACACACCCGTGAAGGCCTTCGCCAGGCCCTCGAGGACAACTACGACGTGTCCGTCGCGGCCAATGCCGACGAGGCCTTCAACCTCATGGACGCGGGAGAGTTTGACGTGGTCGTGACCGATCTCCGCATGCCGGGGAAGAGCGGGCTGAAGGTGATCGACAAGGCGCTCTCGCGCCCGAATCGCCCGGCGGTGCTCATGATGACGGCCTACGGCAGCATCGATACCGCGGTCGAGGCGATGAAGCGAGGCGCGGTCGATTTCCTCACCAAGCCGGTGAACATCGAACGGTTGGAAATCCTGATTCAGCGCGCGCTGAAAGGTCGCACCTTGGAGGTGGAGGTGAAGCAACTCCACGAGCGTCTCGACGATAAATTCAGTTTCCAAGGCATCGTGGGCACCTCGCCCAAATTACAGGCGGTGATTGAGCGCGTGAAGTTGGTCGGCCCGTCGAAGGCGACGATCTTGGTCGAAGGCGAATCCGGCACCGGCAAGGAGTTGATCGCGCAGGCGATTCATCAATCGAGCCCGCGGGCGCGGGCACCCTTCATCGCGGTGCACTGCGCGGCGCTCTCGGAAAACCTGCTGGAGAGCGAAATCTTCGGTCATGAACGCGGCGCGTTCACCGGCGCGATGGAGCGTCGGATCGGGCGCTTCGAATCCGCCGACGGAGGCACGCTGTTTCTGGACGAAATCGGCGAGATCAGCCCGGCGATCCAAGTGAAGCTGTTGCGTTTCCTCGAAACGAAATCGGTCGAGCGGGTGGGCGGTTCCAAACCCATCGACTTGGACGTGCGGCTCGTGGCGGCGACCAACCGCAGCCTCGAAGGGATGGTGAAGGAAGGAAAGTTTCGCGAGGACCTGTTTTTCCGGCTCAACGTGGTGCGCATCGAGATGCCGCCGTTGCGCGAACGACCGGAGGATGTGGCGACCTTGCTGGCGCATTACATCAAGCAGTTTTCCACCGAAAACGGCGTGCCCCCGATCATCGTCGAGCCGGGCGCGCTCCACACCTTGCAACGCTATCCGTGGCCCGGAAATATCCGCGAGCTGCGCAATTTCTGCGAAAACATCGTGGTGCTGCACCGCGGCGGAAAACTGACCGAATACGATCTCGAACCGAAGTTCCGCGCCGGCGAAACGAGCGTGGCCTTGCCGCCCGGCGAGGCGTCGGGATCGAGCACGTCGGCCAGCCTGTCGTCCGTCGACGGGGGCGGTTCGCTCTCGGTGGAGGCCAACGAAAAGCGGTTGCTGCGCGAAGCCTTGATCAAAGCGCGCGGCAATCGCACCAAGGCGGCGCAGCTGATGGGCATCAGCCGGCGGACCCTGCACCGTAAAGTCGCGCAATGGCCGGAGCTCGATGTGATCGATTGATCGACGAAATTCGTGACCGACCTTGGCGTCCCTGAAGGGCGATGGCGTGAAATGCGTTTGCTTGCCCGACGTTCGCTTTCGATGGTGGACCCTCCCCTATGTTAGCCCAGAAAACACTTTTGCGAATCGGGCTTTGGCTCGTCTCGGCGGTCGGATTGGCCGCGCAATCCGGCGAGGTTAAGCTCGTGGGGTCGGATCTTTTGGGAGCGTCGTTCAAACGAGCGGTGCAACAGTTTGCCGAGCAAAACGAAATCGCGGTGCCGGTGGATCTTGCCGGCACCCGGCTGGGCCGGGAGGGCCTGCGATCATCGGTCTCGACGGTGGCGATCCTCTCCGCGCGCGACGGCGAAGCGATCAAAGAAGCGGGTTGGGTCGCGTTGCCGTTCGCATATTGCACGCTGGTGGTGGTGGCTCCGCGGGGTTTGCCCGTGAACCAGTTGGATTTTTCCCAGCTGAGCGCGATCTACGGCTCGTCCGAGGCTTCCACCCAATTGCGCTGGGGAGAGTTTGGGGCGCTGGGAGAATGGCGCGGTCGCACGATCCTGCCCAAAATCGTCGGGCCCAAGGTCAGTATCGCCCATGATTTGATGCGCTACACGATTTTGCGCACACCGACCTTTAAATCGACCGTCGAGGAATTGCCGACCACCGCGCAGGTCCTCGCGAAATTGAAGACCAACGATGGGGCCTTGGGCATCTTGCCGAATCTGCCCGCCGATAATCCGGAACTGAAGGTTCTGCTGCTGACCCGCGACACGGGGGGGGTGGCTTTCGGGCCGACCCCGGAGAACGTTCATACGGGCGACTATCCGGTGCGGTTGCCGCTCTATTTGGTGTTTCAAAGGGCGGAGGCGCCCAACCTGTCGCGCGTGCTGAAATTTTTGCTGAGCGAGGATACGGCCGAGGCGTTGAAAGTGGATGGAATTGTGCCTTTGCCGCGTTCGGTGCGGAACCAAGAAGTCTTTGATTTGGAGACGCTGAGGTAGGGCCAAAAAAACTCTGCAAAATTCCTATTGACCGGAGCTGGTAAGGCTCTACTTCTTGCCGCTCTCCCGCAGGCGTAGCTCAGTTGGTAGAGCACCACCTTGCCAAGGTGGACGTCGAGAGTTCGAGTCTCTTCGCCTGCTCCATTTTTATGGAAGCCCCGTAATCTTAACCGATTACGGGGTTTTTTTGGCTCACTTTTTTCGCTAGGTCCTAAAAAGATCGTTCTTTAATCCTAAAAGGACGCAGAAGGACGCAGACGCCGCCCATGTGTTTTTCCGGTAGCGGTCCGGTGGTTTAGAATCATCGATGCGAGCGTCCACGAGCTGGTCGGATCGTGCGGTCCGCTCGCCACGCTTCCAACGACGCGCGCTGAAACACCACCCGGCGCTTGTTGATCTTGATGCGCGGCACACCGTAGCGCTTCACCGCTTTCAGGAAACCGGTTTTCTCGGTGTAGCCGAGGTAGGCCATCGCCTGCTCGGTCGTCATCGGCTCGTCGGCATCTTGCGCCGGCCGCGCGCCCAGGTGTTGGAGGAAACCCTCGATGCGATCGAGTTGGGCCCTGATCTGCTCAAGCTCGGCGCTGGTCTCGTTGTCCATGCCAGGACTTCAACCAGTAGCCCGATGCTCCCGCCAACAAAAAGCCCCGCCGTTTCGGGCGGGGCGCTATTCACCGTGCAGTTTGTGGCCAACCAGGCCGTCGGTAGTCCGGCAGGCTCCGGGTCTCGACATAGATGTGGCCGTCAACCTCGTAACGAGATATCCGCAGGTGGGTGTGCGAAATCGAGTTTCGGACAAATGCTTCGGTGGCCACGTCGGCTTCGAGGGCTCCTTCGTGGGCCAAGGCCGAATCGATCGCTTCAAGGCATCGCCTCTTCGATAGCCCCCGGGGCAAGTCTTCTTCGATGAACAACAGCGGCGTGGTCATCTTTGCCCGTAGGATCCTGAGTTGTTTCAGTTCAAGCTTGGCGGTGTTTCCGTAACGGCCGCCCACCATGTCATTCGCGTATCGCATTCTTGATCTCCAAACAGAGCAGCCGCATCTACTGGCGGGGTAGAAGTTGGGCACGGAATGCCCTCCCGCGTTCGATGCGGCTGCAATTGTTCGTTTCCGATAATTCGGGCTTCTACCCCCGATGTCCCCACAGGTGACATGGGGATGACGCTGTGCCTTTCCTCTCCGTCGGCAAGCGCCGAGTGATTACACGACTGGGAAGAAATTCCACGGTCGGGCTCAAATAGCTCGCGACCATGATGGGGACGGATTGTTTCTATGCTCATGAGTCCCAACGATCTCCCTGCTATTTTCGGCGGAGCAATTGGCATGATCCTGCTTTTCTTCGTGCTTCTGCTCATCGTCGCGTGGTTGGTCCTTCCGTTCACCATAGCCTACCGCCTGAACAAGATCCTTCGTGAGGCTAAGGCTCAGACCGCCGAACTCGAACTGATCACCGCCTACACCAAACGCGCGGCGCAAGCCGCCGATCCCAACTTCAAACCGGCGCCGCCCAAGGGAGGGCGTTGGATCACGGGCGTGTAAGGCGCGCCAGCCGCCTAAACGTCGGTTGCGTCGGCGAGCACGGCGCCGCCGAAGTCTGACACGACCGGCTCCACCTTCGCAGCGGCGTAGAGCTGGGCAACGACGTCGACCTCAAGCGCCGCCAGAACCCCCGGGGAAAGATACTCGTCGAACTTCGCGCCAGTGAGGCGCAGCTTCGCGAAGATCGGGACTTGGGGAGGCGCACCGCCGGACGCCAGCGCGGCGGACTTGTAGAGCGACAGATGAGCGCTCGCCTGTTTGACGGCGCGGTCCCACCACACCGATGTGATGCGCAGGTAATCGCCGCTGTCGCCGGTCGGGAGGTTGATCGTTTTTTGGAGCGCCATGGTCAGGGATATTCTTCGAGCGTGAGGTGGATACCGATCGCGTTGCCCGCGTTAACGTTGGTGCCGTCGCGGCGCCAAACCATAATGCGGACGCTGCTGCTGGAGCTGGCGGAGGCGTCGTAGCGCACTTCGTGGATAGTGTCGGAGTAGACCTTGGGAATCACCACGTCAGGCGCGGCGCTGAAGCCGCGGCCGGAAATGCTGACGTCCCAAGACTCTTCGAGGACGCCTCCGCTCAACGTCGTGCTCGTGACCACGAGGGCGCGGGCGATCACCTCGGTGATGCTGCCCGCACCGGGAGATCCGGTGCGGACCGAACTGATCGCGACATCGTTGGAATCTTGAGCGGCCAAATTGCCGGTTCCGATGGACGCTGCCGAATTCGCGTTCCCAAGATAGAGCCACGGGCCGCCGACTCCAGATCGACTCACCGCTTGAACCCGCACATAGCCTGCCGGCAGAGCGGTGTTGTAGAGGAAGCACTGCGTGTCGCGGGTCTCGACGAACGAGTTCCCATCGTAGGGAGTCCACACGTAATCAGTCGCCCCATCACTGTTGGTTGAGGTGGCCTTGATGCGGTAAAACGCGAGCGACTTGTCCGCCACGGGCGCCCAACCAACGCGCGTCCCAAACAGGAAGTATTGGCTCGAGGGGAAAAACTTGGCCCGCACCCCCTCACCGGAGATTGATCCGCCTGCAGGAACAGCAGAATAGGTGGTGACCGTAGCGGCGGACTGATCGAGGACTCCCGACACGGCCGACGGGATATCGAAGTTGCTGCGGGCGCGGATCGCAAACTGGTAGGCGACGCCTACGCTGAGTCCGTTGACCCGATAGACGGCGCTGGGTGCGACGCCGTATTCAATCCCCCAGGTGGTCGCGCCGTTTTCCCGCACCAATACTTCTAGGCTCGAGGCGCCGGACGGCAGCGCGGGCACGTTGATATCCACGTAGGCGCGGGCGGTTCCATCGTCAGAAAGATTCGTCCCACCTGAGCTGTAGGTCGGCGCGCCCGGGGTCGCCGGGGCGTCGGAGCGGATGCCTTGGGCATCGACCCACGCCGAGCCGTTCCAACGATAGAGCCGGTTGCCGTCGTCGGTATCGACCCAGAGGTCCCCGAGGGCTACGGCCGTGGGCGCGCCGGTCTGGTAGAAGGTGACGATCTTTCCGTCGGCCGTCGCCTGCGCATTGGATGCGTCGGTGAGGGCTTGGGCGATGTTGCCGTCGGCGACGTCGATCCATGCGGATCCGTTCCAGCGGTAAAGGTTGTTGTCGTCGTCGGTGTCGATCCACAGGTCGCCCACGCCTTCGGCGGTCGGCGGGCTGGCCTGAATGAAGGTCGTGACCTTGCCGTCGGCGGTGGCCTGCGCATCGGTCGCGGCGTCGAGAGCCT
>CAXBDS010000234.1:0-7648 GCA_963974355.1 uncultured Opitutaceae bacterium | reverse complement strand
TCATCAAAAAATTCGGCGTCCGTGACTTCGGCGACCTCGCCCGGATCACGGCCGGCGGCGACCGCCCCAACTACTACGGCATCCCCGGCAGCGCGGTGCTCCGCGGCGATTTCGCCGGCACGTTTTTCGGCGGCATGCAGCGCGCGTTTCAGCGTAACGAGATGCCAACGTCGTTTGGCTCGCTCGACGGCATGGACGTCGTCAAAGGCCCCGCGCCCGGCAACTACGGTCCGACTCAAGGCGGCGGTTTCGTCAACTTCCTGCCCAAGTCGCCCTACTACGACAAACTGCGCGGCTCCCTTCGCGTGACGGTTGGCAGCTACGACTATTACAACGCTCAGGTCGACGTCGGCGCGCCGTTCCTGCTGTTCGATAATCCCGCCGCCTTCCGCGTTTCCGTGACCGGCCAAAAAGCCGACTCCTATTACAACAACATTAAAAACGACTTCGCCTCGGTCTACGCATCGCTGAAGACCCAGCTCAGTGAGTCGTCCTCGATCTTCACGGGCGCCGAATACTACACGTTCAAGTCCAACGAAAACGCCGGCTGGAACCGCGTCACGCAGGACCTCATCGACAACGGCAACTACATCATCGGCGAAGCTGTTTCGCTCACCAGCGCCGCCGCCGGGGGCAACGTTTTGCCGGCCGACGTTCCCTATGTCGTGATGCCCTCAGGCTCCGGTGCATCACCGATCGCTTATGGCCAATCGCCCGCCATCGTCGCGCCGGCCTCGCTCGTCGCGACGTTGACCGACGCCCAAAAGGCACTCCTCGGGGCCAACGGCGAATACACCGCCGCCTACCTGAATTCCGGCGCCCCGGTGGCCACGACCAAGATCGATGCCGACACGGTACTCGCCGACCCGACCGACTTCGCGAACTCAAAGAACTTTCTCTACTTCTTCGACTACGAGGTGCGCCCGTCCTCCGACCTCACCATCAAGAACCAGACGCTCCTCGACTGGATCGATACGGAAAAGCTGTCGTCCTACGGCTACGCCTTCAACATGGAGCAACTCGTCTTGGAGAACAAAACCTCGTTCATCCAAAAGTTCAGCGGCGTCCTCGACAGCCTCACCTACGGCGGCTCGCTCCGCTACGCTTACGCCCATCAGGTGCAGGACTACGCGGCGGAGCCATTCTCCCGTCGTGACATCACCAACCCGACGATCACGGCCAACTCCATCGTGCTGACCGGGCCGCAACGTCCGCTCACCGGCGACACCCGCAACCTCTGGTCCCAGGGCGCCGAGTCCGACCTCCGCACGCTGGGCCTCTTCAGTGTCGCGAACTTCAAGCTCACCGACACCTTCAGCGCCGTCGCCTCCGCCCGCGTGGAGGGAGCCCAATTCACGGTGCACACCCCCGACGAGTATGAACGCAGCGCCACCGCCGGGCAGAAGACGGCCGAAGGGGGCAAGAACTACTACATGGTCAGCCTCAGCCCGCTGTTGAAGCTCACCCCGGAGATCTCGTTGTATGCTTCCGGCCAATACGGCACCGCCCTCAATCCCAGCCAAGGCGGCACCGTGACCTCCGAATCCAACTTCGGTGAAACCACCCTCGCCGAGGCTGGCATCAAAACCAGCCTGATGGATGGACGTTTCTTCGCGTCCTTCTCCGGCTACTACACGACGCTGGCGCGCTTCAACAACATCACGAACAACCCCTACGGTCTGCGCACCACCGGCGTTGAGTTCGAGACGACCTACATGCCCAACGAGCACTTCTCGCTCATCGCCAACGTCACCGGCCGCCGCACGGTGCAGACGAACTCCCCGGGCTTCCGTTTCCAAGCGACGCAGGAATACTACACGCCGCTCGTCGCCGGTGGTTTGTATGCTGGCGGCAACGCCAATACGGATCTGGTTGCGGCCAATAATCCCGACACCGTGTTCCCCGGTTCACCCGAGTTCTCTGCCAATCTGTTCGCGAGCTTCAATTTCAACAGTGGTTTCGGGGTCGCTTTCGGCCCCACCTTCCGGGGCAGCTACTACCATAACTATGAGCACACGATCCGCCTGCCTTCCACGCAGATCTGGAACGCCAATGTTTCGTATCGCAAAGGCCCGGTTGAAGTCCTCTTCGAGCTCACGAACGTCTTCAGTGAGGACTATTTCTACGGTTCCGATCCAACCTTCGCGGCCAACACCGTGATCACCAAGGCGCCCCCGATCCAAGGCAAGCTGACCGTGACGTATTCGTTCTAAATCGGATCCATTCGGTATTCCAAAATTCTCGGCGGAGCCTGATGGTCAGGCTCCGCCCTTTCATTGTGTTCATTGTGAAAGCCATTCTCCGCTCCTGCCTTGTCGCCCTCGCCTGCCTGAGCGCCGCCCGCGCCGAACGAGTGGTCTTTCATTTCGACTGGTTTGCCGGCGCCCAATTTGCCGGCATCTACGCTGCGGAAGCCCAAAGCTTTTACCGGGAGGCCGGCCTCACGATCGAATCACGCCCCTTCGCATTTGGACTAAAACCCATCGAAGACATGGCGGCCGTTGACGTGTGCTCAATCGGCGCCATCGAGGGTTACATTTTCGTGCAAAAGCGCGCCCAAGGCAACGACATCCGGGCCGCCGCCGCCATGCTCCAGGAGAGCCCTGCGGGCTACATGATGCTCGCCACGACGGATATTCACGGCGTCACCGACTTCCCCGGCCACCGGATCGGCGTGCACACGTTTGCCGACCCCCTTTTTCGCTGGTTCATGCGACGCCGCAATCTCGATCCGCAGGACGCCGACATGCGTTTTACGGGCGATGATGTCACACAATTGACCACCGGTCAGCTCGACGCGATGCAGGGCTACGCCACCGAGGAATACGTGCAGCTGCGCGCCCGCGCCCCGGGTGATACCCGTTTCCTCTCCTTTGCCGAACTCGGCTTTCCTTCGTATTCAGAAGTGCTTTACACGACCGCGAATCAGGCGGAACGGCACCCCGCCACCATTCGCGCCTTCGTCGAAGCCACGCGACGCGGCTGGACCTACGTTTTCGAGCACCTCAACGAGGCTACGGCATTGGTCGCGGCCCACGTCGGCGAGCAAGCCGATCTGGCACACATTCGCGCCTCGCTAGGGGCGTTGCAGACGTTCGTGCGCCCGGATGGCCAGGAGCCTTTGGCGCCGATGACCTCACAAAAGTGGGACGCGATGCAGGCGGCGTGTCTCGAAATGGGACTCATCAAAAACGCCGAGCCTGCGACCCAATTCCTGCTTCAACCGGCACCCTAGTCCCGTGAGCGTCGGCATGCTCCGTCAGGGGGCTCCGTCAGCCGTAATGAAGGCAACCAATGCGGCCATCTGCTCGTCGTTGTAGTGCGGGTGGGCCTCCATTTTGGCGCCGGGCATCGTCGATTGGGGATCGCGCACGTAGCGTTCGAAATAGTCTCGGTTGTAGCGCGCATGCGCGGCCACGACCTCGAAAGGTCGCGCCGATTTGGTGCCGCCGCTCATCTGTTCCGGGCCTACGTGACAACTCGCACAACTGTTGATCCAAATATCGCGCCCCAGCTCGCCCGCCGCCGACAGCTTCGTCCATTTTCCCGTAAACGCCGGTTGAAAGCTGTCCGCGAAGCGCGCGACCTCGATCGAGGTCACCCCCCACGGTTTCTTGTGCCCGGCGTCGAGCAAATCCGCCACTGCTGGAGCCACCTTCGACGAGACCAGGATCACGTGGGGGCCGGGGTTGTAGCGCACACCTGCCGGAGGCCATTTTTCGGGGCCTTGCCCGTTGATCTTCACCACCAAAAACGGTTTCAACTCGGCGAACTGCCCTTGCTGGTAAACGGAAAAATATCCGTCTTTGCAGCGAGCCAACAGCGTGTCCGCAGACGACTGGACCGGCAACGCCGCCCAGAGATCGGCCAGCCATACGACGGTCAGTGCCAGCGGAGTGTCGCCCGAACCGAACTCGCCGGTGAGCGCGACTTCAGTCGAGGGTAACACAGCGAGATCCGCCTGACTCACGTAAACCGCTTCCGTTTCGTCCTTGAGCAATCCGGTGATTTCCAAATCGAAGGGTGAGTGTCGATCAGCGTTCAGCATCAAACGGTCAGTCGCCGCGCGCGCCACCATCGTCAGGGTCGAGCAGAGCCCTACTAAATACACCATTCGTCGCATAAAATTCCGGTTCATCTTGGATGAAAATCACGCGGGGTGACAATGCTTCGCCAAAGCAACCCGCGGCAGGTCTCTTGCGAGGTCGCACACGACGCACAACCGAGCGTGAGTGTAGCAAAAGAGATGCCCGTTCGTGTGGTAGATTTCTCATTTTTGCTGGTGCCTTTGGTGAACTCTCGCGGGCCCCCCGTTGAAGTCGCCTCGCCAAGCGCGTCACGGCGTCGCTACGGTGCCGATTCAACGTGAACCGTATCCTCGATTGCCACATCCATGCTTACCCGCCGGAGGTTTGCGCCGACGCCCGCGCGTGGGGCGAAGCTCACGCCGAGCCGTGGTTTGTCTCCTGCGTCGCGCCGCCCGGCAAGGCCGGCATCCAGGGCTGGGCAACCATAGACCAGTTGTTGCGCGACATGGATCAGGCCGGAGTCGAACAGGTCGTGATGCTCGGCTGGTATTGGGAACGGCAGGAAACCTGCGAATGGCAAAACCAGTGGTTCCTCGACTGGCACCGCCAGCATCCGGACCGTATCCAAGCCTTCGCGACCGTGCGGCCCGCCTCCGGTCAGCGGGGCCTGGATGACGTCCGTCGCGCCCTCGACGGCGGCCTTAGGGGCATCGGAGAACTCTTTCCGCAGGTCCAGGGGTTTACCTTGCGCGACGCGTGTTTTGCGGAACTCGTCGCGTTGTCCGTAGAGGCCGGCGTGCCGTTCAATCTGCACGTCACCGATCCCACCCTGCCCGCCGGTCCCGGCGTGATGCCCACCCCGCTGGCGGACTACGTGCAACTCGCCCGCGATTTCCCCGCCGCGACGTTCATCCTCGCGCATTGGGGCGGCGGCCTGCCGTTTCATGAACTCATGCCGCGCGTGCGCCGCCACATGGCCAACATTTACTACGACACGTCGGCCTCGCCGCTGCTTTACGACAAGGCGATCTTCCGCCGCGTAATCGATCTCGTCGGCGCCGACCGCATTCTCTTCGGCAGCGATTATCCGCTCATGCTCTACCCGCGCGAATCGCGCGAGCCGGGTTTCGCTCGATTTCTCGCCGACGTGACCCAGGCCGGTCTCACCGACGGTGAACTCGCGGGTGTCCTCGGCGGCAATGCGCGCAAGCTCCTGCGCCTCGCCTGACTCAGCGCGTGCGGCGGCGCCCAAATAGATTGGACACAAGATTGATCGCGACCCGCCCGCGCCTCAACCTCGATGGATGAAGTCGTTACTCCAGATCGGGTTGATCGTCGTCTTCGCCTCCCTGTTCGCCGGCTGCGGTGAGAAGCCTGCCACGGACGCGGCGAGGTCCGAGGCCGCGCCCTCCGGTCAACCTACCAAAATCGTCGTGCAACTGGATTGGGTCGCCGAACCGGAACACGGCGGTCTGTTCCAAGCGCAAGCGACCGGGCTGTTCAAGGCGGCGGGACTCGACGTCACCCTGATCCCAGGCGGCCCCAACGCGTTCGTCATGCAGAAACTCGCCACCGGGCAGGCCCAAATCGGTCAGGCAGACAGCACCAACACGTTGTTGGCCATCGCCCAAAAACTGCCGATTATCCACATCGGTGCGGTCTTCCAAAACGACCCCTCCGTATTGATGCTGCATGCCGACAACCCCGTGAGCAGTTTCCAGCAGCTTGACGGGAAGACGATCATGGCGCGTCCGGAGTGGGCTTTTCTGCCCTATCTGCGCAAAAAATACGGCATCGATTTCAAGTTGATTCCGCAGAATTTTTCCGTTGCCAACTTCATCGCCAACAAGGACTTCATCCAGCAGGGCTTTTACATCGCCGAGCCCTTTCACATCATCAAAGGCGGCGCGAAACCACCCAAATTTCTCTATGCTTGGGACGCCGGCTTCGACGCCTATACCGTGCTGGCCGCCAACGAGCCGTGGGCCCGCGCCCACCCCGTCGCGATGCGCGCCTTCATGAAGGCCTACATCGAAGGTTGGCGCGATTACATCGAGGGCGACCCCACTCCGGCCAACGAACTCATGAAGTCGGTCAACCCGAACAATACCGACGACTTTCTCGCCTATTCTCGACAGATGATCATCGACGAACACCTCGTCATCGGCCGCGGTCCCGACGGAGGCAACGACCAGATCGGCCGGGTCAGTCGCGCTCGATTTCAAACCCAAATCGACCAGTTGGAAAGCCTCGGCATTCTCGAAAAAGGCAAAGTCACCGTCGATCAAGCCGTGACGCTCGACTATCTCCCCTAGACCGCTCGCGAGCAGTCCCAGCGATTGTTTGAATGTGCCGCTGACGTGATTTGCCACGCCGTCGTGAGGCACACAATCCGCTAGTCCGCCCCAGATCACATGCATTCGTTTCGTCGCGCCCGTATCCCGCTCGCCTCCCTCCCGGCCGACTTCGCTCGCTCGATGGATCCCCTGCGCCGCCACTTCGAACCGTGGGTGGAATGCGACCTCACGGTAGCCGGAGATCGGATCGTTGCAGTTGAGCGAGCGCGCGCGGCGCATGATGCGAGCGCATCGACCGATTTGGGGGGGAATCTCGTTTTCCCGGGCTTCGTCGATGTGCACACCCATCTCGACAAATGCCATACTTGGCATCGCGCGCCCAATCCCACCGGAGAATTTTGGGACGCCATCGAGGTGTTGCATCAAGACACGAAAAACTGGTCGGCCGACGACGTGCGCACCCGGGCCGAGTTTGGCCTGCGTCAAGCGTGGTCCCACGGCACCGTCGCACTGCGCACCCACTTGGACAGCAATTCGGAGGTGGGGCGGCTCAGCCACGAAATCATGGCCGACCTCCGTCGGGAATGGGCCGGGCGCATCACGTTACAAACCGTGAGTCTGGCGAGTCTGGCGGCCTTCACCGGCGGTGAAAGCAAACCAGTTATGGCTACCGCCGCCCAATACGGTGCCAGCGCGCTGGGCGGTTTCCCGCAACCCAACCCTGACCTGCCGGCACAACTGGACTACCTGCTGGCCGCCGCGCGTGAGCTCGGCATCGGCGTCGACCTCCACGTCGACGAAAGCGGGCTCGCCTACGCCGAATGCCTGCGCGCCACCGCCGAAGCCGTGTTGCGTAACGCGTTCCCCCATCCGGTCGCGTGCGGACACTGTTGTTCACTGGCGGTGCATGATGCTGCCCGCGCCACCTCGACCATCGACCTGGTCAAGCAGGCCGGCATCTCGGTCATCGCCCTGCCGCTGTGCAACCAATACCTGCAAGATCGTGGTCGCTCCCCCAGCGCCCCCGGCGCCCCTCGCGGAATCAAGCGCACGCCGTTCTGGCGCGGTCTCACCTTGGCTCATGAACTGATTGAGGCGGGTGTCCCTTTTGCCTGCGCCAGCGACAACGTGCGCGACGCCTTTTACGCTTGGGGGGATTTCGACGCCCTGGAGGTTTTGCGGCAAAGCATTCGCATCGGCCATTTGGATACACGCCTCGACTACGCTCCTGCCGTCGTCACCCGCACCGCCGCCGACATCATGGGGCTCGCGGATACCGGCCGCATCGCGCCGGGGGCCCGCGCCGACTTGGTCGTCACCAGC
>CAXBDS010000233.1:0-7668 GCA_963974355.1 uncultured Opitutaceae bacterium | reverse complement strand
GTCTGCGGATCACGCGCCACGCCGGCGACAAACCGCTGCGCTTCGTAGCGCCCCGCATCCAGGTCCCACCGCCGCGACTGATCCAAATAACCGAACCAGGCGTGACGCCCGTCCAAACCCGCCCCCAAAAAAATCAGCGAGGGCACACCTCGCGCCTTGGCCGCCGTGCTCGCGAAATACGCCTGGTCGACGCAAATCCCACCGGAGCCCAGGATATCCGGCAACGTGTAGCGCCCCCCCGGCCAGTTCATCGCGCCAGCCTCCAGTCGATCGACCCGATACGACACCGCAGCATAGGTGCGTTCCAGATGGTCGAGCGGCACGCGGATGTTGTCTCGGGCCCATGCCAATTCCTGATTTCCGGCCACCACATCGACGACGAATTTCAGTTCCATCGCCGTCAACGTAGTCAAGCGATGCAACGCCTTCCGCCCCGCGTATAGGTCGCGCCAATAGGCAAACGCCTGCCCGGCCGACGGCAGTTGTCGCGGCAACTGCGTCTCCGTCACCTGCCCATGCGGCCAATCCGGCGGCGGCGGCACGTCATAAACCAGCGCAATCGCCAGCGCCAACTGAGCGTTGCGTGCGAAGTCATCCCCGGCATCCAGTCGCAGCCGCTCCAAGGTCGCCAACACCGTCGGCAGGTGGTCATACGGTGTGAGCGCTTCAAACAAGACCCGCGACAAATCGAGGTCGGCCATGAACATCACCGCCGATTCGAGCGACAGGACCGAACTCATCGCCGCGTCCGGCACCTGCTCCGGCAGTATGATATGGGGATGCCCCAGACGCGCACTGTTCATTGCCGCCACCCAACGGTCTTGAAACACGCGCTGATTTTCGCCCAGCACCCGCGCCCACCGCGTCACGAGCAACCACCCTTCCGCCGCGGTGGTGCGGTTACGCCCCATCGCCGCCAAGGCCCCGGCGCGGCTCGCCGCCTCCACCGAGGCCCACCCGTCGGCATCTTTCGCTTCGTTGATCAGCCGCTCCAACGTGACCCGCGTCGGCGGATCAAAGGCTTCGCTCGCCGTGACGGTTTGCCCGCCCAATTCACCCGGTCCCCTCCCCAGCGCGAGCAGCACGCCGAATCCCATCACGGTTCGGGTCATGCGCCGCCCAGAACTCATCGCTTCGAGGACGACTTGCCGCGCCCGCCTCCGGAGCCCTTGCCCTTGCCCCAGCCTCCTTTCTTTTTGCCGTAACCGCCGCCATCCTGCCGCGCCAATTTCTTGTAATCGCCCGACTGCAACGCCGCGATTTGGTCGCGCAACAAGGCGGCCCGCTCAAACTCCAACCGGCCCGATGCTTCGGTCATTTCCAACTCGAGCTCGGCGATGACCGCCACGACATCCTCGGTGCTGGTCTCAGCCACCATCGCCTCTGCTCGATCCTTTCCGCTGCCATCGTATACGTGCAAACTCGCCTGCGCGGTCCGCTTCACGCTGCGCGGCGTGATGCCGTGCTCGGCGTTGTAGGCGAGTTGCTTTTCGCGCCGATGTGCGGTCACGGCCAAGGTCCGCTTAATCGAATCGGTTTCCTTATCGGCGTAGAATATAACGCGCCCCTTTTCATGCCGCGCCGCCCGTCCGGCGGTCTGGATCAATGAAGTCTCGCTGCGCAGAAACCCCTCTTTGTCTGCATCCAAAATCGCGACCAGCGCGACCTCGGGCAAATCGAGTCCTTCCCGTAGCAAATTGATGCCGACCAATACGTCGAAGTTGCCCAGGCGAAGGTTCCGGAGGATCTCGACACGCTCGATCGCGTCGATGTCCGAGTGCAGGTATTCCACGCGCACTTTTGCTTCGCGCAAATAGCTCGTGAGATCCTCCGACAGGCGCTTCGTCAACGTCGTCACCAATACGCGTTCGCCCGCTTCGACCGCCGCCCTCACCTCCCCTATCAGGTCCTCGACCTGCCCTTTGGTGGAGCGAATCACGATCTCAGGATCAAGCAAACCCGTCGGCCGGATCACCTGCTCCGCCACGACCGCGGAACGTTCCAGCTCGAACGCGGCGGGCGTCGCGGAAACGAACAACGTTTGATTCGTGATCGTGCGAAACTCGTCGAATGCCTGCGGACGGTTTTCAATGGCCGACGGCAGCCGAAAGCCGTGCTCAACCAGCATCGTTTTCCGCACCTTATCGCCGTTGAACATGCCGCCGATCTGCGGCACGGTCGCGTGACTCTCATCGACGAAGAGCAGAAAGTCTTTGGGAAAGAAATCGATCAGGCAGGTCGGTCGCTCGCCCGACCTGCGACCCGACATGTGCATCGAGTAGTTTTCGATGCCGTTACAGAACCCCATTTCCTGCAGCATCTCCAAGTCGTAGTTCGTGCGCATGCGGATGCGCTGGGCCTCGAGGTAAAGCCCCTTGCCCTCGAAGTAGGCCACGCGCTCATCGAGCTCGGCTTTGATTTTGTCGATGGCCGCATCGAGTTTGCCTTTCGTGGTCACGTATTGGTTGGCCGGATAGAGGTCGAACTGATCCAGCGGCCGCAGCACCGAGCCGGTCAGCGGATCGAATTCGCTGATGGCCTCGATCTCGTCGCCCCAGAGTTCAACCCGAATCGCCTGCTCACTGTAAGCGGGCATGATGTCGATCACGTCGCCGCGCACCCGGAAACGACCGCGTTTCAAATCGTAGTCGTTACGTTCATACAGGTTGTCGACGAGTCGTTCCAACAATGTGTTGCGTCCGATTTCACTCCCGCGTCGCAACTCGATGCGCAACGTCGTGAAATCCTCCGGCGAACCCAGACCATAGATGCAAGAAACCGACGCGACCACGATCACGTCACGGCGGGAGACGAGCGAGCTGGTGGCGGCGATGCGTAGACGCTCAATCTCCTCGTTGATCGACGAGTCCTTCTCGATGTAGGTGTCGCTGGAAGCGATATAGGCCTCCGGCTGATAGTAGTCGTAATAGGAAACGAAATATTCGACGGCGTTTTCCGGGAAGAAGTTCTTAAACTCAGAATACAACTGCGCGGCCAGGGTCTTGTTGTGCGAGATGATCAGGGTCGGCCGATCCAGCTGCGCGATGAGGCTGGCCATGGTGAACGTCTTGCCGGAACCCGTGACGCCCAGCAGCGTTTGATCTCGGTTCCCGGCCTTGATCGACGCCGCCAACGCGGCGATTGCCGCAGGCTGATCGCCCATCGGCTCGTAGTCGGCATGGAGTTGAAAAAGGCCCATGGATCAAGCCTGCACCAAGGTCCGCAAATCCTCAACCGAGACCTCATCAAGCCGGTGCACCACGCGGTCCACGCGCCCCGCCAAGGTCTCCGCATCGTGCGTCGTCGCCACGCCGATGACCTTGATCCCGCCGGCGCGAGCCGCCTCGATCCCGGCAAACGCATCCTCGAATACCACGCACTCCGCCGGCGCGAGCCCGAGACGCGCGGCGGCCTTGAGAAACACGTCCGGGTGCGGTTTGCCCTGCGTCACGTCCTCGGCGGTGACCATGTCGCCAAACTTCCCTTCGAAGCCCAGCACCCCGAGGATCGTGGTGATGTTCTCCCGGTGCGTCGATGAACCGATGCAACACGGAACACCTTCCGCTTTCAGGCGATTGAGAAACTCCAGCACGCCCGGCAACGCGGACAGACCGCGCTCCACCACCACGTCACGGTAGAGTGCTTCCTTGCGCAGCGACAGTCGATGGATCTCGCCCGGCGAGTCCGTCCACTTGAGCAGGTTGGGGATGATCCATTCGTTCTTTTTACCGAAGCCCTGCACGAAATGATCGCGCGGCAGCGTCTTCCCTTCCTCGGCGGCCAGACGTTCCCAACTCGTCTCGTGCTGCTGCGACGAATCGATGATCACACCGTCCCAATCGAAAATGACTCCAACGTTATTTGTTTTCATTCGTGTATAAAAGACGCGCCCGCCGTCGGCCTACAGTCCCAGGACCTTAAGCACCCCGTTCCAGACGGTCGCCCAGAAATTGCCGATCTTTGCCTCCGCGCCCGGCCGGGCCGTCTCTTGCAAAAGGAAAAGACCCTCGCCCGCAAACAAGTCGTCGAAGAGCGGATTCATGCCGCGGTAGTAACCCCAAAATGTTTCCGCCCGCACGAGCAGATAATCGAGGTCGGGCGTGAAGCCGATCGTCGCGATCTGATTGGTGCGCCGCGCCGGGCGTCGCGCGCCGTCCTTCTGTTGCAGGTATTCCGCCCGGACCCCGCGCGTGCCGGCAACGATCAGGCGGCAGGGCCCGACGAACTCGAAAAAGCGAAACTGCAAAGTGACCCACGACTGCCAGCGCCAGATAGCCCAGCGACGACGAATTTCCAGATCCTGCCCGGGCGGCATGATCACTCCCGCGAGAAAACTCGGGCGCAGGATCATCGACGAGTCGGCGGGAATCGAGATTTCGGCGAGTTCGGTGTGCGGATCGTCACTCGTCGAGAAGGTGACACTCGATTGACCGCGAGCCTGTGTTTGCCGCAGTTCCACGAGTTCGATCAATCCGCAGGCGACGCTCGTGAACGGTATCCGCCAATCCAGCACGAAGCGGGTCTGGCGCTTGAGCGACTCATCGCAGGCCTGCAGGTATTTCTCTTTCAGGCGCAACGTGTCGCCGGGCCACAACGCCGTGGTAATGGAGACGTGACTGGAGCCGACCGCCGGCGGCACGAGAGATTCTTCGGAAAACCGAATCGGTCGCCCACGCGAGAGCAGGGGCGCCAGCCCGTAGTAGGCCAGAAGCTGGACGAGCGAAGGTCCGAAAAAGTAGCCGAGCAGCGCCACGAGGAGATACCATTTGCTGCGCTCCCATGCGCGCCGCAGGTAGTAGTTGAATTTGGATTGGCCCGCCGCGACCTCACTCAGACGCGTCTCCGTGGCGTCGATATCTTGATCCACGAGCACGGTGCGCAGGCGAAGATCCTCCATGCCGCGTTGTAACGCCGTGGCTTTGCGATGCGCGGCCTCCTGCATTTCCACCATGCGGGCCGCCCGGGCTTCGTTGATCTTTTGCTGCTCGGCGTCCCCGAACCAGCGCTCCCACCATCCTTCCAATTCCCGGAGCGCGGCCAACACTTTGCCGGCCCGTTCGACGCGTTCCTGCTCCACCGCGAGTTCGGCCTGCCATGAGGAGAGCGTCTCTCCCATGCGCTCCTTTTGGTCGCGCAGCGCCTGCATTTGTTCCTCCAATTGAGCGACTAACGTCGTCTGCCGTTGATCGAAGGCGACATTGTCGCGCACGAACATCCACAGTCCATAGACCGCCAGACCGATCACCGCGATCAGGACGGCGACAATCAGTTTTTGCAGCAACCAGGTGCCCAGTTTGTAGAGAAGGCCATACATCGGCCCCGGAAGTCTGTTGGGCTTCGGGGGCGGGTTTCAATCCGCGTTATTCAGTTCCGGCTGGCTTTGGCCGATTAGGGATAGGCGTATCGCACCATTAGCCTATATTCAGCTCCGCCCCTCCTCGCCTGATCACGGTTGCGCGCCTGTCGCCGTCACGGCAGACTCCGCTAAAACCACCCCACCGATGTCCAAAGCCATCATTTCAACGCTCTACAACTCCGACGTGTTTCGCATGGCGTGCCGGCAGTTCGACCAAGCCGCCGATGCGATCAGTCTCCCCGAGGCCGTTCGCGATCGCACCAAATACCCGCGACGTTGCATCGCGGTTTCGATCCCGGTCGAAAGGGCCGACGGTTCAGTCACGGTGTTCGAAGGCTATCGGGTGCAGCACAATCTTTCGACCGGTCCGGCCAAGGGCGGCATCCGTTTCCACCAAGACGTGACGATTGGCGAGGTGGCCGCGCTCGCGATGTGGATGAGTTGGAAGTGCGCGCTGGTCGGCCTGCCTTACGGCGGCGCGAAAGGCGGCGTCATCGTCAACCCGACCCAACTTACGGAGCGCGAGCTCGAACACGTCTCCCGTCGGTATATTCAGGAAATCCTCCCGGTCATCGGCCCCAACGTCGATATCCCCGCACCCGATGTCGGCACCAACGCCAAAGTGATGGGGTGGATGATGGACACCTATTCCCAACACGTCGGCCACATCGTCCCCGGCGTCGTGACGGGCAAACCGATTTCACTCGGCGGCTCCCAAGGCCGCAGCGAGGCGACCGGCGCCGGCGTGGCGTATCTGGTCAAACGCTACCTCGAAGATCTTAAAATCCCGCTCAACAAGACCACCGTGGCGATTCAAGGCTTCGGCAATGTCGGCAGCGAAACCGCGCTCGCGTTGGAAGGTTACGGCGCGAAGATCATCGCCCTTTCCGACTACGCGGGCGCGATCTACAATCCCAAGGGCATCAGCGTTAAGAAAGCCGTGGAATACGTGGCGTCGTCCAAGGTCCTGAACGACTTCGAAGGAGCCGAGGAAATCACCAACGCCCAGTTGCTCGAGCTGAAGTGCACCGTGCTCATTCCGGCCGCCCTGGAACGCGTGATCACCCCCACTAACGCCCCGAAACTGAAGTGCCGCATTCTCGCCGAAGCGGCCAACGGCCCCACCACCAACCAAGCCGACCGCATTCTCCAAAAACGGGCCGATATCGAGATCATTCCCGACGTCCTCTGTAACGCCGGTGGCGTGATCGTTTCCTACTTCGAGTGGCTGCAAAACCAGTCCAACTACTATTGGACCCGCGACGAAGTGATGGAAAAACTCTTCCGTATGCTCGATCAGGCAAAGGACAGCGTCGAATTGCAGAAACGTAAGTTCGGCTTCAGCCGTCGTCTGGCGGCGCAGTCGCTCGGCATCCAACGCGTCGCCGATGCCAAAGCCAGCCGCGGTCTCTTTCCTTAAAACACCGACCGACGCACTGCCGGCCATCCCCGCAATCCGTCCTCCCCCGCAAAAAAAAGGCCCCTCCGACGAGGGGCCTTTTTTGCGGAAATGGCTTCGCTCAGAGCGTGCCGAGCGTCAGGAAGCAGATCGCCATGATCGCCGTCGGCGTGATGGCGGCCAGGAGCAGACCGAGCGGCGAGACCCCCTCCGGGAAGAAACGTTGCAGGATCGATTGGCCGGCCGGGTTCGGCGCGTTCGCGATCACGGTCAGCCCGCCGCCGGTGACCGCACCCGCGACGACCGCGTATTGAAGCTTTTCGGTGAAGCCGGGCACCAATGTGGCAAGATAAGTGATGGCGGCGTTGTCATTCACCGCCGTCAAGGCGGTCGCGCCGAGGAACAACGGAATCTCGCCCAAGCTCTTCAACACCGGCTCGATCCACCATCCTTGCAAACCACCGTGAATCACGAGCCCGGCCAAAAAGAATCCGACCAACAGCGATGGCTTCAGGTCGAGATTGGCCTGATGATGAGCCGTCGCCTGGGAGAACGCCAAGAAGAACAGGAAACCACCGATGAACAGCGGCGGATAGTGCGCCACAAAAACCGTCCACCCCAAGAAGCCCAATTGCACCAGCGTGATCCACGCCGGGATCGGCAGGTCCTTGGAGGACTTCCCTTTCTTCGTCGGCGCCGACTCCGCGTCCCGGGCCTTTTGGAGTGCAGCAAATTCCTTCCGGAAAATGGCGTAGTAAAGCAACGTCGATGCGACGATACCGATGAGCGCCTTCCAGCCGAAGTGCTCAAACATGTAGGGCATGTCCCAGCCCCAAGGTCCGGCGACCATAAGCACGGGCGGCGCCGCAAAATGGGTGAACGTGCCACCGACCGACACGTTGACGAACAGCAG
>CAXBDS010000232.1:0-7692 GCA_963974355.1 uncultured Opitutaceae bacterium | reverse complement strand
GGGCGTGTGCGAGTGCGTGGCGCCGACGTTGGTGCCGCCGTTGGCGGGACCGCGGATGACGATCGGCACGTTGATCAGACCGCCGGACATGTAGCGCACGTTGGCGGCGTTGTTCAGGATCTGGTCAAAGGCGACCGAGTAGAACGACCAGAACATGAGCTCCATGACCGGGCGCACGCCGAGCATGGAGGCGCCGAGGCCGCAGCCGATGAACCCGGCTTCGGTGATGGGCGTGTCGACGATTCGTTTCGGACCGAATTTTTCGAGCAGGCCTTCGGTGACTTTGTAGGCGCCGTTGAATTGGGCGACTTCCTCGCCCATGACGACAACGTTGTCGTCGCGTTCAAGTTCTTCGGAGAGGGCGTGGCGAACAGCTTCGCGGTAAGTGATGACGGGCATCGGAAATAGTTAAGTGGGTTGGACGGAAGGCGACCGGGCGGCTTAGTCGAAGAAGAGGCGGCCTTTGGAGGTGCGCTGATCGGGATTGTCCGATTCCCAGTAGACGTCGCGTTGGATGTCGTCGGGCGTGGGGAACGGGCTGGCTTCGGCGAAGTCGGCGGAGGTCTTGGCCTCGTCCTTGGCTTCCTTGTCGATGCTGTCGGCGAGTTCTTCGGTGAGGACTTTTTCGTCGAGGAGGGTTTTGCGGAAGAGCGTGATCGGGTCCTTCGTGTTGCGGTATTCCTCAACCTCCGACTTGTCACGGTAGGTCTTGTCGGGATCGGCGACGGAGTGACCGCGGTAACGGTAAGTGTCGACCTCGACGACCGCCGGTTTGCTCTCTTCGCGGGCGCGCTTGAGGAACTTGTCCATCGTGGCGCGCACTTCGTAGAGGTCGTGACCGAAGCACTTGCCCCAAGCCATGCCGTAGGCTTCGGCGCGTTCGGCGATGCCGGGACCCGCGGAGGAGCGCTCTTGGCTGGTGCCCATGGAGTAGCGGTTGTTCTCCACGACGAAGATGACCGGGAGGTTCCAGAGCGCCGCGAGATTGTAGGACTCGTGCACGGCGCCTTGGTTGACGGCACCGTCGCCCATGAACGCCATGGCCGCGCCCTTCAGGCCCTTGTATTTAATACCATAGGCGAGACCAACGCCGAGCGGGATCTGGCCGCCGACGATGCCGTGGCCGCCCCAGTAGTTCCTGGAGGGGTCGAAGAAGTGCATCGAGCCGCCTTTGCCCTTCGAGCAACCGGTAACCTTGCCGTAGAGCTCGGCCATCAACGGATTCATTTCCATGCCGACGGCGAGGGCGTGCCCGTGATCCCGATACGCGGTGATGATGTGATCGTTCTCTTCCATCAGCGAGCAGCAGCCGACGGAGACGGCTTCCTGGCCAATGTAGAGGTGGAGGAAACCACCGATTTTCTTCGCGAGGTAGGCTTGCAAACTACGCTCTTCGAAGCGGCGGATGCGCACCATTTGACGGAAGAACTCGATCTTTTGGTCCTTGCTCAGCGAGGTGTTGATTTTCGCGCTGGCTCCGGCCGGAGGCGAATCGTTGGTGGCAGTCGTTTTCTTGGGCACAGGATCGTCAGGTTTGAGAGTGAAAGAGGAGGTGACCCCGGGGGGATTTGGAAATCAAGTGAATTGTCCGGTTCACGCGAGCGAGCGGCGCGAAAAAGTGGGGGATGAAATCGCCATGGTGTTGCGAACGGGTCTTTACTTGGTTGCAGGCATTTCCTGCTCTACTTCGATCCTTAAGGGGAGGTTGGGATCGCAGTCGGCCCGGAGCGCCACGAAGCCGTCGCGATGACGATCATAGATCGGCCAAAGTGCGGTCCGATCCGTTTCGGGCAGGTCGAGCCCATCGATCTCAGACCGAGGGAAAAACCCGAAGGTGCCTTCATCGATGGTGTCGGGCAGGCGGTCGAAGGGGCGACGGCAGCGGAACAGAAAGAGCAACCAATGGGCCGTGCCCTCGTAGGCCTTCTCGGAGATCATGGCAAACAGGTGCAGATCTCGCGTGGTGATCACGTGGCCGGTTTCCTCGGCCGTTTCACGGATGGCGCATTCGAACGGTGATTCACCGACGGCCGTCTCCAACTTCCCGCCGATGGGACTCCACGACCCTTGATTCGGTGGTTTGGCGCGCAATAGTAACAGGTGTTCTCCACGGAAGTTTTCCAGGAAGACCAGAACGGCGATTTTGTGATTCAAGAGGAAGACGGGTGAGGGTGAAAACTCCGACGAGTGGTGGGGGCCGTGGGCAACAGGGCGAATGGGCCCGGTTTCTCCTTGGCGTCCCGACAGTTTGAACGTGACGCAGGCGACCGGTTCGACAATGAATTTTGGTCCCCCCTATGTCTATTCCCCGCTCAACGCTTCTGGCCGTGTGCATGGCCGTGTTTACCCTCTTCCCTCGTCTGGCTACGGCGCAGACTTCCTTCGATGGCACCGTCGAAGTTGCCAATGTCCGCTTCGAGCGTGTCCGACCCGATTGGTATCAGATCGAGGTCGAAGTCGACGTGAAGGCCGCCCCGGGCAACACGTCGCGCTACGTCAACCGCGTGCAGGCGTCGCTCAACCTCGGGTTTAAGATCACGGCGGGGGGAGATCGTTTCGAATTCTACCGCGCCAATGCCACGGCGGTGACGATCGAGCAGGGGCGGGCGAATTTCCGTTTTTATCTCCCTCCGGAGGTCGTCGACCGGGATCGCTTGTCCGGCGCGGCTGATTATTGGGCCGTCGATTTGGCCGTCGCGGGCAAAGCCGTGCCGCGTTCCGCCAAACAGGTCTCGTCGTCGCTGCCGAACCCGACCGCCCTGGAAAGTTTTCTCTCCAAAGTGTCCAGCGAGGGGGCGACCAACGACGGAATTTTAATTCCGCAATTTCAGTCCCCTTTTGCCTGGGCTCAAGGAGGGCAGGGGGCGCCGAGTTTCCTGCGTTCGCCGGAGCAAACGACGGGTCGCTGATTTTTTTCCCCTTGATGCGACCGGTGGTTTCTGAAACCCCCTCTGCTCCCCCCTATGCCTTTTCCCCGCGTTCTTGCTGTTGACAGCGGCGCCGGCCATGCCGCGTGCGCAGTTTTCACAACTGCCAAGTCAGGACGTCTCGTCCTGGAAAAATTTATCGTTGATGCGTTCAACCCCGATCCGACCTTGGATGACCAGTGGCCGGGGATGATCGCGCAGTCGCTCGCTTCGATGGCGCAGCGCGAGAAATTGTCCGGTCCGGCCAGCTTGGCTCTGCCGGGTAATCACGCGCTGACGAAGTTCATCAAAACGCCGTCGATCGAAAAATCGAAACGCGACAAGATCATCGCGTTCGAGGCGCAGCAAAACATCCCTTACGACCTCGCGGAAGTGATGTGGGATCACGTCGTGGTCGACGACAATGGCGTCGACATGGAGGTCTTGTTGACTGCCGTCAAAACCGAGGTGGTCGAAGGCCTGTGCGGCGCGGTCTCCTCGGCGGGCATGAGCCCGACGGTGATCCAACCGTCGTGCGTCACACTGCAGCGCGCGTTTCGTTACAACTACCCGGAGCAGACCGCTCCGGTGTTGGTGGTCGGCATCGGAGCCCGTTCGACGAATCTTCTTTACGTAGAGGGCGACCGCTATTTTGCGCGCACCATCAGTTTGGCGGGCAACAGCGTCACCCAGCCGATCGCGGAAGCGCTCGGACAGGATTTCTCCGCGGCCGAGCGCCTCAAAATTCAAGTCCTGGCCGGCGAAGTGGATCTGCCGGAAAGCTCGCCGGCCCGCGCCGCGGTGTTGGCTGCCGTGACCGGGTTTGTGGGGCGGCTGCATCTCGAGATCACCCGCTCGACCGTCAACTATCGGCGGCAGAGTGGGGGCGAGGCACCGACGAAGATTTTCCTGACGGGCGGCGGTTCGATGCTGCCGGAGCTGGCCCCATCGCTGGCGGAGAAACTGAAGACGCCGGTCCAGACCTTGGACGTCCTGCGCAACGTCGATGTAAAAGCCGACGATGCAGCGGCGCACGCGGCCATCCTGGCTGATTTGGTCGGACTCGCAGTGCCTTTGGCGAAGGGTGACCACCCGCTGAATTTGTTGCCGGCCTCGATCGGTGACGCCCAAGCCTTTCAGCGCCGTCAACCGTGGTTGATCGCCGCCGCCGCCATGGTGGTGGTGGCCCTCGCTTTGCCCGGCCTGCATTATCAGAGCGTGGCCACTGCCGCCCAAAAGCAGGTGCGAGTCGTCGAGCAGGCGATTCGTCCCCTGCAGGCCCTGAAATCGCGGAACGCCGAGAACGAAGAACAGCTGGCCGCCGCGCGCCGCGAGATCGATGCGCTCCACGATCTGGTGGAAACGAAAAGCAACTGGATCAACTTTTTCAGCGATCTGCAGGAGCGCCTCGTTTCCGTCGACGATGTGTGGCTCGAAAAACTCGAAGTCATGCGGCCGACGACCCCGACCGATACGCCGCCGCCAGCGGCAGGCGGTTTGTTCGGTGGCGTCGCTCCGACGCCCGATGACGAGAATGCGGCTCCACCGCCTCCGCCGCCCTTGCGCCTCAACGTTACCGGACGACTCCTGGATCGGGCCAATCCCGTTTCACGGGTAAGCCAAGACTCCTACAACCGGGTCAAATCGCTCCTCACCAGCTTCGTTGATTCGAGCTACATCAAAGCCGTCGAGAACGAACGTTTTGATGCCAACGCGCCCGGCGTCCTGCGCTTCGATTTCATCCTCGTCGTGAATCCCGAACAACCCCTGTGACCCTGCGTTCGGCATGAATCGAATCAAAGCCTACCCCCTGTTCACCGCGCTCTTGGCGCTCTGCGCGTTGCTCGTCGCGACGGAGCTGTGGTGGACCCTTAACCGCAGCGCCGCCGCCGAACGCAGTGAACGTTCCCTGAACCAGGCGATGAGCCGCTTGCAGGATTTTTCCCGCGTCACGCCCGCGCCGGAAAACACCGTGGCCGAGCAGCTCGAGCAAGATCGCATCGTCGCGGGTGAAGCCGTCGAAAAGATGCGCGCCGCGCTCGCCGGCCAAAGTCCGTTGGCCCAGCAGATCAAACAGGCTAAGCCTCCCGCCCAAAGGGCCGACGCGTTTTTTGATATCGCCCGTTTCGTGGAGGCGCAACGCAACGCGGCTCGCACCGCCGGCATCGAGTTGAAGGCCGACGAAATGTTTGGTTTTGCCACCTACCGCAACACCGGTCCGGAGCCCGAATTGATTCCCGTCGTCTATCGTCAACGCTTGGTGGCCGAGTATCTTTTGCAGGCGGCGTTCGCGGCTCGTCCGCTGCGGTTCGACGGCTTGGAGCGCACGCTTCCGTCTGCGCCCGGCGCACCGAGTTCCGGCAGCAGCAACCGCGGCGGCAACCGGGCCACGGAAACGGATTATTTTCAGATCAACCCGCAGGTCTCCGCCCGGCGCGAAGGCTTTGTGCGGACGACCCCGATGCGAGTCCGTTTCTCGGGTCAGACGAGTGCCTTGCGCGCCTTCCTGAATCGCCTGTCGCTCTACGAATTGCCGCTTCTGGTGCGCAGCGTCGAGGTCGAACCGGCCACGCAGTTGAACCAGACGCGACCCACCGCGACGAGGGCGGCCCAGCCCGCTGCGGATCCCTTTGGCGGCGTGTTTGGTGGGGGGAATGCCACGCCGGGCGCTGCGCCGGCGGCCGACGTGCCGGTGCCCATCGTTTCGGATAACTACTCCCGTTTCACGATCACCGTGGAATACCTCGAATTGCAGGCAACGGGCGCCGCCGACGCGGCAGAAGGAGAGACCCCATGATGGCTCGGATTTACGACAAGATATTGGCGGGTGCGGCGGCGTGTTTGTTACTCGCGTTGGTCGGCTGGTATCTGCTCCAGCAAGGCACGGTGAGCGAAATCACCTCACGTTCCGTCAGCGTGGCCTTGAGCAGTGCGCCCTACGCGCCGCAGACGCTGACGCTGCCTTCGAGTTCAGCGCGCACCTGGGCCGACCCGACCGTCAACGCGTCGCAGCCGGAGTGGGTGTTCGACGTTTTCACCCCGCCGGTGATTTACTATAATCGGGTCTCGCGTGAGTTCACCGTCACGCCGCCCGATTATTCCGAGACGAAGAAGGTCGAAGAAGTCGTGGAGCCACCCCCCTTCGGGGTGGAGTTGGTGGAGGTCCGCCGTGACCCGTTCCGGCTCCAGCTCGTCGGCTATGCCGGCGGCGAAGGCAACTATTTGGGCATGTTCGAAAACGTGGCCACTGGGGATACGGTGCTTGGCCGCGCCGGCAAAACCTTCACGGATCTAGGGCTTTCGGTCGTTTCGCTCGACGTGAAAAAGGAGCGTATCCAACTGCCGGATAGCATGCCCATCGTGCAGACCGTGGCCTACGCTCGCGTGCTTGATCTCGAATCGCAGGAAGAGATCGACCTGAGCTCTAGCGTGCGGCGGGCGACCGGTTCGCCGAGCGCGGTGCTGCGGCTCCTTGCGACCGGTGAAGAACGCACCGAAAAGGTCGACGCCGAGTTTGATGCCGGCGGCTATCACTACCACGTGGATACGCTGTCCGAAGAATCCGGCAACGTGACGATTACGCGCACCTCCGCTGATGAGTCGGAGGCCGCGATTACGAAAATCCTCGAGGTGACGGTCGCGGCCCCGGTTGCAGAGACCGAAGCCCCGCCAGCCGAGGCACCGCCTGAGACCGCTGTATTTCCCGGCTTTTAGGGCCGATTCCCTGACCTCCCCTTTAGATCCCCTCCCAAGCCGCCCCTCTCCCCTATGAAGACGTTTCCTTTGAACCGGACCTTGTTCGCCGCCCTGGCCGGCACCTGCCTCTTGGCGCTGACCGTTCCTACCGGAACCCTGCACGCGCAGAGTCAGACCGAAGTTAAAATTCGGCTGATGGCTGATGCGTTGCGCGCTCGCGACAGCGGCGACCTCGTGTCGGCGCGCGACAACTTGCAACAACTCCTGGAGTTGGCGCCGAATGACGCCACCGTGCGCCGTCTGCTCGACTCGGTTGACAGCCAGATCAACGCCGGTTCCGTGCCGATGACGGCGACGCCGGTCATGGCCGAACCGGAGGGCGAAGAAATTCCTGAAGTCCAATTTGACCGCGCCCCGTCCAAGCCAAAGTCCGCACCGCCGCCGGTCGCGGCGAGTCCGTATTTCCGTTCGGTCGCAGAGCCCGAACCCGGCGCCGCGGCACCCAGCCGGATGTCGAGCGTGGATGACGAAGCGGAAGCGTTGGCCCAGGCCGAAACCAACCGCATTGAGGCGCTCGTCGAAGTGGCGAAATCAGACCTGAATCAGGCGAAGTCCCTCGCAAAGAACGGCAATCACGACTCCGGCCTGGCGCTGATCGAAACCACCTCGCGCGGCTTGCCCAACAACCCGATGACCTCCGGCGTGCTCAGCGATCTGCGCGAGGCGAAGAGCGCCATGATTCTCGACAAGGCGCAGTATCAACTGAAGCAGGGGAATGTCGATGGCGCTAAGGTCACGCTGGATCAATACGCACAGGAAGGACTTTACAGCAAAAAGGCCGAGAAGGTGGCGGACAAGATTGCCGATGCGGAATTCAACCCGCCCTTGCCGCCCTTCAGCGAAGCGAGTGCCGAGTTCATCCAGGACCAAAAGGAAATCGCGAAGATGACCGCCAAGGGCCGCTCCCAGTATCTGGGCGGCGACTACGACGGCGCGCAGGAGACTTTCCGCAAAATCGAATCGCTTGATCCCGATAGTCCGGAGGCCAAGAATTTCCTCCTGCGCATCGCCAGCGAGAAAGCCAAAATCG
>CAXBDS010000231.1:0-7737 GCA_963974355.1 uncultured Opitutaceae bacterium | reverse complement strand
CCTTCCAAACCAACATCCTCGCGCTGAACGCCGCCGTCGAGGCCGCCCGCGCCGGGGAAGCCGGCGCCGGATTTGCCGTCGTCGCCGACGAGGTGCGGGCTCTCGCAAAACGGTGCGCGAATGCCGCGCGCGAAACCGCCGACAAGATTGATGACGCCCAACAGCGCAGCACCAAGGGCACCGAGCTCACCGGCAAGGTCGATTCCAACCTTACCGAAATCGTCACCCAAGTGCGCGAGGTCGCCGACCTCATTGCCGAGATCGCCGCCGCCTCCGTCGAGCAACGCACCGGCCTCAGCCAGGTCGCCGGCTCCGTCGCCGATCTCGACAATCTCACGCAACGCAATGCCGCGCTCGCCGAGGAAACCTCCGCTTCCGCCAACGAACTCAGCAACCGCACCGATGCGCTTCAAGCCGTCTCCGATTCATTGGACACGGTCGTCCGCGGCGGCCGCGGCCAAACCGCGCACGGGGCCTCGGCCCCCGCCAAATCCGCCCCTCGGCCAAAATCCGACGCGACCAAACCCGTGAAACTCGCGCCCGCCCCTCGCCCCAGCGCGCCCGCGGGGGGAATTCAAACGTGGCAGCCCGGCAAGACGCCGAGAGCGGTTCCGCTCGGCAGCTTCGATCTCGTGAACAACGAATCCGTCGAATCCGACAACTTCCGTTAAACACAGGTTCTGCTCCCTCCACAAAACACCCTCGCCGAGCCCGTGCTTCGACGAGGGCGTTTGCGTATCCAGAAACGGGGCACGCCTGACGTTCGCGACAAGGCGGACGTCAGGCCCGGGGCTTAAGGGATCATCTCGTTGAGCACCGCGTTGCCATTGAGCGTGAGACGGTCCGCGCTGACCCGACCGTTGATCGTTGCGTTGGCGTTGAGGGTGACCGTGCCGTTCGGCGCGAGGACTTCCGCATGCAACGTCGAGTTGCCGTTCAATGTGATCCCGCCCGCGGCCACCTTGAGCACCAGCCAATCCGGGTGCTCGACGGCACCCACCACCGAGCCGTTGATCGAGAGGCTGTTGGCGAGGGTGATCACGACCGGACCGACGACCTGCAGCGTGACGTTGCCGTTCAGCGTGAGCCGTTGGAGGTCGTAGACCGACGGTTCCGTCGCGCCGGCCTCCCCGAGGATGAAGCCGCCGCCCCCGTTGGCCGTAAGGTCGCCGTAAACGCCTGCGGGAATAGCGCGGACGCCGGCGCTGCCGTTCAGCGTAAGATTCCGCACCGTCGCGAAATCACCCGCGCTCTCGCTGGGTTGGTTAAGCGAAACATACCGCGTGCCCGCGGGAGCGACCGGCGCCGCGATCACCGGCAAGTTGATCGCGTCGACCCGGCGAACGAGGTGGCCCAGCATCGACCGGCCATTGAGGGTGACGACGTGACCGGTCGGCGCCGCGTTGCCACTTTGATCGATGATGCCGCCGAGCACGGTGTTCGGCCCATTCTGGCGCAGCGTCGGCGTGCCGGGCACGAGCAGATCACCCGCCACGAGACTGTTGCCGTTGAAGGTCACGCTCTCCGGCAGCACCACCTGCACCGAACCGTCGACCTCGCTGTTCAAGGTCGGCGCGTGGCGCAGGAGCGCCGTGATGGTAATCTCGAGATCGCCTTCGATCATGCCGATGGCGTTGGCCTCGTCCACCGTCGCCGCGACGTGGTAGGTCCCGGGCAGGGTCGGCGCGGCGACGAGACCGTCGTAGGTCACCGTCACCGGAGCGCCGGCCGGACTGGTGGTCACCGTCACGGCTCTCGGCGTGCCGTCGTAGGCTTGGCGCAGGTGGCCAAACTGAAGGGCGACCACGGCCTTTGCGATCGAAAGCGCGAGCGGCGCGCCGCCGGAACCAGCGGTGTTGCTCGCCGCGAGCGTCACCGTGAAGTTACCGGCAAGCAACGGCGTGCCCGAGATCACACCCGAGGTTGCGTCGAAGGAAAGCCCGGCCGGCAGACCGCTCGCGCCATAGCTCGTCGGTGCGTTTGTCGCGGTGATCGCATAGTGAAACGGTTCGCCCACCACCGCGTTGACGGAGGTCGCGCTCGTGATGGCCGGCGCAGCCGTAATCGTTGCCTGGATACCGGCGGAGGTCACGGAGAATTCCGCGCCAAAGCCGGCCGGCAAACCGCTCGCGGCGAAGTCGGCGGCGACGAAGTTCGTCGAGGCAAACGTCGCCAAGGTGTAGCTGTTGCCCGCGGCGAAGCCCGCGATGGGACGCAGGGCGAACGTGAACACCCCACTGCCCGCCTTCGTGAGCGCGCCCGACAAAACGAGCCGGTCAGACGAGCCACTGGTGCCCACGTCGAGCGCCACGGTGCTGCCGCCGTTCCACGTGAGGCCGGGCAAGGCGTAATTGGCGACCGTCCCGACGGCGCCGCCAGAGAGCAGCGCGCCGGCCGCGAGTATCACGGGCCGATTGACAGTGCCTGCGCCGGCGAGGGTGCCGTGCGTGCCGATGGTGATGGCGCCGCCGTTGCCGAGACTGCCGTCGACCTGCAAGGTGCCGGCGGAGATGAGCGTCGCACCGGTGTAGGTGTTCGCGCCGCTCAGGATCAGCGTGCCCTCACCGGTTTTCGTAAAGCCCCCGGCTCCGGACAACGCGCCCGCGAGCGTAATGTCGAAGGGCGCATCGGCGGCGTCGGCCGCCTTGATCGCGATGTCGCCACCGGTCGGCAAGGTGAGCGGCACGCCCGTCGACCACGGTGCTTTCGCACCGAGTAAACCGTGCGCGAGCGAGATCGGCGTGGACATGCCGCTGGTCGCGTTTTTCACCAAACCACCCGCGCCAAGGTAAAGCGCGCCGCCGTCGATCGTCACCGTGCCGGAACCGGCGTTGACGGTGTTGTCGTAGCCGAGCGTGAGCTTCTCGAGGGTCGTCACGCCACCGAGAAAACTGGCGGCGGTGACCTGGTTGGCATTGGACCCGCTCTTGCGCGACAGAACGAGGCCGAAAGCCGCGTCGGTCGAAGTGAGCGAGCCGCTGGTCACCCGTAATGCGCCTCCGCGTCCCGCCGTGACTTGATAACCCACCACGAGCGGACCGCTGACGGTCACGTCGCCGCCATCGACGGTCATGGCCCCGTTGGAGTTTTGCGTGCCCAGGCTGATCGTGCCGACCGTGCTCGTGCCGCCGGAGAAGAACAATCCGACCGCAAAGGAGACGGGCGACGCATTGCTGCGCAGCACGTTCATGTCGGTCGTGGTGAACGTGCCGCCGGCAATCCGGAATACCGGACCATCGGCACTGATGCGCATGCCACCGTTCAGAGCGACCTGGCCGCCATTCAGATCAAAGCGCGTGTTGGGTGCGCCAAAACTCGCCAAGCCGCTCGCGGTCAGGGAACCGCCGTCGATCGCGATGCGACCGCCCGTGCCCGCCGCCACCGTGGTCGTGGCCAACGCGGAACCAGCCGCGAGACTCACCGCGCCACCGCCGACCGAGAGCGGGCCGGAAAGGGTGTTGGCCTGGCCCAGCACGAGCGTGCCCACTCCGGCTTTGCTGAAGCCGCCCGTGCCGGCGAGCACCGCGTTGATCAATGCCGTCGCGCCGTTGCCAAGTTCGTCCACCGTGATGATCGGGCCGGCGCCGCCCAACGTGAGCCGGTTGGCGGCGTTGCCGTTGTCGTCCAGCACCCAACTGCCGGTGGTGGCCGTCGCGGTATCGCCAAACTCGATACTGTTGACCGTGCGGGAGGCATCAAGGTGGACCACCAGCGGGCCGGTGAGATCGATCGACGTGAAATCGGCGTGGTGCGAATCGGCGGATGGGATAATCGCGCCCCACCAATTCGCCGCCGTGCCCCAGAGGCCGCCGGACGTCGTTTGCGTCCAGACGCCGTCGCCCGGCAGCGAGGTCACCAGCGTGTAAAGCTGGCCGGTCGTAAACGCTTGCGCGACGTTGCCGGCGGGATCGGTCACGCCCGAACCGGAGGCCTTGAGGTTGAGCCGCACGGTGCCTTCGCCCGCGAGTCCCGTCACCGTCACGTCGTAGGTGCGGGGGTCGACGGAGGCCACCGCGCCGACGGTGGCGCTGGCGCCGCTTGTCGCGGTGACACTGAAACTATCGGTCGAAACGCCGTTAACCGCTTCGCTAAATGAAACGTGATAAACCGCGCTGGTGGTGGCCGAGGTGATGGTGGCCGTGGTCGGCACGCCCCGCGCAATCGCGGTCACGGTCGGCCGCACCGTATCAACCACGAGGATAAATACCGGCGAGGCCAGGCTGAAGCCGCCGCCGTTGCTGCTCACCGCCGTGAAGCGCCGCACGCCGTCGGTGAGCGCCGTGCCCGTGTAGTCGAAGGCCCACTGGCCCGTGCCATCGGCGGAGGTCGTGCCCAGCACGCCGCCGCTGACGAGCGAGAGTTGGACCGAGGCGTTGGGATCGGCGGTGCCGCTAAAACTCAGGGTGTTGTCCGAGGTCGCAGCGCCGTCGGCGAGCGCGCCCGCGTCACTCTGCGCGCTGAGGATCGACGGGGTCGCGAGCGTGCTGTCGAACGCGTAACCGGGCGAAGTCGGGCTCGTATTGCCCGCGGGATCGGTGGTCTGCGCGACGATCACGTGCGGACCATCGCTCAATGGCGCGCCGTAGGTGACGTCCCAATTGCCATCGCCGGCGACCGCGGCCGACCCGATGACCACGCCATCAAGCGAAACCATCACCGTGGCGCCCGCTTCCGCCGTGCCGGAAACGGTCAACGGATCCGCGCTCACGCTCGTCACCACGGGACTGGACGGAGCACCGGTATCCACGACGACCGGGAACGGATCAGACACGAAGGTGTCGCTCGCCACCTGGAAGAGATACGTGCCGTCGGCGAGCACCGTGGCCGAGTAATCGAAGGTCCATGCCCCGGCGGCATTCACCGGAACCGTGCCGAGCACGCCGACCCCGACGCGTGAGATTGTCACCGTCGTATTCGGTGTTCCATTACCGTTGAGGACGAGGGTCGTGTCGCTCGTGACCGCATCGCTGGTCGAATCGCCAGTGTCGTTGGCCACACCGGTGACCGCTTCGGTCGGCAGCGGGGCCGACGCCAGCGGGCTTCCGGCGCTTTCGTCGTAGGCCACCGCATCCCGCGCCGTGACCGTGTAGTAATAGGCCGAGCCAACGCCGACGGTGTCGTCGACCAAGGTGGTGCCCGTGACACGGGCGGCGATCGCCGTGAATGGACCGCCGGGCGACGTGGCGCGTTTGACGGTGTAGGTCACGGCATCGGGCACCGCGGCCCAGGCGAGATTGATGAGTCCACGGTTGGCCCAGATCGCGGTGAGCGTGGCCGGCGCCGCCGGGGGCGGAGCGAAGCAGCCGAGACCGGCCAAATCGCTGCCGGGCGTGAGGTGCATAAAGGTCACGGCGGGCATGGCGCCACCGGGACCGCGCGGAGCCGTGAGTTGCGCGTAGTCGACGCTGACGAAGTCGGATCCATCGACCGTGAGGCCAGGAATCGTCCATGAATTGCCGCTGACATTTTCGGGCGGATTCGCGTCATTTTTTATGAGGGTGCCCACGTAGGCAATATTGCCGTGAAGCACCTCGCGGAAGCCGGGGATGTCGGCACTCATGTCGCTCTCGCGCTCGAGCATGTTGTAGTTGCCGCTGCTGTTGCCGTAGGCGCTGTTCTGGGTCCACACGGCGGCTTGGCCGGGCTGGTGATTCGCGTAAAAACCGTGGGCGCCATTGTTGACCGAAAGGCAGTAGCTCACGCTATGCACCGGCACGGGAGACGGCGGCACGGTGGAAGGATCGGCGCCGAAGCCACCGATCTTGAAGCCGTTCGAATCGCCCGGGCCGCGGTGATTGAAAGCCCAACAGTGATCGAAGGTATTGGGACCGATCGACGAGATACAGTCGTAGCCGTCGTCACTGTTGTTCCAAGCCCGGCAGTAGCTGAAGGCGACGCCGTTGCCGTGCGCACCAAAGCCGTCGGTATTGCCCTGGGCTTCCGAGTTCGTGCCAATATTATTGTAGGCATCGCAACGCGTGACCGTCCCTCGCGAACGATTGGTAAAATAGAATCCGTTCGCCGCATTGTCGCGCGCCACGCAGTCGTAGAAATCCACGTAGGCGGTTGAGCCGTAAATGCGAAAGCACTCCGACTGCTTTTGGTTTCCCACCGGCGTGCCGGTGACCTCGAAACCGCGAATCACAAGCGCCGAACCGGTCACATAGAAACCGCAGACGCGCAGGTTGGTCGGAATGCTGGCGAAATTGAACACCGGGGTCTCGCCAGGATATGCCGCCCACGTGAGGCCACTCTTGTTGAAGACGTGCACGTAATTGTAGTTCGCGTCGGTGGCCGCGATGGCGAAGGTGTCGTAAACACCTCCGCGCACATAGATCGTATCGCCGGCGGAAGCCGCATCCTGCGCCTGCATGAGGGTCGCAAATGGGGCCGCGAGCGTCCCGGGGTGAGCGTCATCACCGGTCGGCGCGACATAAAAATCCGCAGCACGTAGCGCCGCAGAAACCAAGAAAAGAAGAACCAGCGAAAACACCGAAGGTGTCTTCGCGACAGCGCCGCGCACGGCCGCGCCAAACAGGGAGGATAACATATCGAAGGGTAGCTGACGGTTGCCCTCGCATGGGGTCGAGGAGGTGGGACGACGGCGAAAAAAAGTGACTCACCCAACGTATCCCACCGCGCGGAAAGGGGGCGTAACCGCGGGCAAAACGACGACGGAAAAAGTCCTTTGAAAGCGCCTCGGTTGAACGCCTGCGGCTACCTTTCCGGCAAACTCACCCAACCTCAGACAGTCCGAGCACCCCGGTCAGGCAGGGAGAATCACGGGCGTCCCAAGCAACCGCCTTGACCGGCAATCCATCGACCCACCGATCAATCGAGCGGAAGGGTTAACCGCTTCCACCAGAACGCCCGCATGGACCTCCACGTCTCCTCCCACGGGAGAGTGACTTCTGCCAAATTGACGACGAATCGCGTTCGACCGGGGCACCATTTCGTGAATTGTAAAATTCTCGTAAACAACAAGAAGCGAGCTCAAGCGCCGCTCGTTTTCGAGCTCCTGCGGAATGCCCCTGTCCCCCGCAGCTCGAGGGCAAACCGGGATTAAATTAGGGAATATTCCCCGCTCTGCCCCGGGTCCGATGTGACGATAGACAAAGAAAGCCCGCACCATGGATTCACACACCCATTCCTACCGCGCCCTCCCCGATCTTTTCGAAGGTCCGCCTGCCATCATCAATCCGACGCCTCATCCCGCGATCACCGCCGCGCTCCGCCTTGCGGAAGATGCCCGCCGCTGCGGACGCCTCGAACCGCTCTCCACCCGCCGCGCTCGCCTGCTCGCCCGCACCGGCAGTCCCGCCTGCTATTTCCATCTTTACCGCATCGCCCAAGATATGGCCCACGTGCACAACGGTGAGGTGGCCGAAATCTTTGCCATTCTTCAGGCCCGCTATCCCGGCTTTAGCTAGGACTCGGTTCACCGCAGCCCCCCCCCTTCCGGCGCTCACTCGTTGATGCTCCGCGCCCACGGGCTCAATGGCTCCACCTTGCCTCCAACCAGGTCCGTGCGGTTCGCTCTTGGGGGCGGCTGCGCCGATGGAAACGGCGGCACAACCGCCGTAGGCGTTCTTCGCTCACCGCCGCATTGCGCACCATCGCCGCTCGGGCTTGCCACCACGGGCGCAAAAGCCGAGGCCCGCCGCACGATCCGGTAGGGCGACCGCAGTTCCCCGTGCCCGACCCATTGAAACCGACCGCGCGAGAGCGGGGGAAATC
>CAXBDS010000230.1:0-7741 GCA_963974355.1 uncultured Opitutaceae bacterium | reverse complement strand
AAACGTAGATATTCTTCGATCGGATGCGGCGTTTTGGCGTTGATCAAGTTGCTCAAGGTCCGCCGCAACGCGTCGCGCGAGGCCGGGTCACCGGTCGCCCGCGCCAACAGTTGCAACGCCACGCGCTGCTTGTCCGGGTCGGTCCCGCGGGCGAGCAGGTTGTTCAAGGCATTCCGTCCCACCGGATCCGCCGGCCCCGCCACCAAGCCCAGCAATAACTGAAAATCGTCACGCACTTCCGCCTCCTGCGCTGGCAGGCTGATCAATTGCCGCTGCAGAAACGCGATCGCATCTTCGCTACGATTCGAAGCGCTCAAAACCGCCGCGTATTGCTTCGCGTAATCGTAGCCGACGCCGCGCCCTTGGTATCGTTCGACGTTTTGCCGCAAAGCGGTGATCTGCGTCGGCGTCGCGGAGGCCCGGTGCAACCGCGCCTGCACATCGGCCAACTCAAAACGCGCCCGTTGCAAATTCGATCCCGCCGCCCCGGCCGCGGCGGCAAATGCTTTCGCCGCGTCATCCCATTGCCCCGCCTCATCCGCCAGCGCCCCCTGCAAATAATACCACCACGCCTGCTCGTTCGCAGGTAGCGCCGTCACCGCAAGGTTCTCCCGAATGTCCCGCGCCGCCCCGATGTCCCCGCCCGCCAGCGCCAACATGCCTCGCCGCAACCTCACCCGCGGCGCATCCGGGGTCTGGCTGGCGGCCAGCACCGTGCCCGCCTCCTCCAAGCGCCCCGCTTCGATCAGCGCCGTCACCCAATCCAGCCGCAGCCGCTCCAGTTCGACCTCCCGCGCATCAGGCTGCGCCGCGATCCCCGCATAAATGTCCGCCGCGATGTCCGGAAAGCCCATTTCGAGCGCTCGCTCGGCCGCCGTGCGTGCCAGAATCAACGGCGCCGGTGCCGGCGGGATGACCGCCCCGCCCGAGATCGGTGCCATCAAACCCCCGGTCGGAGTCTGCGCAACGAGCGCCCCCCCGAGGCTCCCCAGCATCCACGCGATCACTACACTCAAAAGAAAACGGCGCATCAAAACGCTCACGATGCAAAGCCCCTCCGGCCGAAGCAAGTCCGTCGCCATGCCACTTATTTACCCGGCGGACCAATCCGACGCGGGGAGGTGGGACGATCCGGTTTGGGCGAAGGGGGTTTCGGAAACAGGAAGGCCGCCAACACCGCCGCGATCAATGAGCCAAACACGAGCCCGCGCGCCCACTTCTTTCGCTCCGCCTCATCCGGTATCCACTCCTTCTCTTTGCGCGCCGCCGCCGCGATCAACAATGACGGCACGATCAGCAACGCCAGCCAGTGCACCCCCATCGACGACAATCCCCACTTCACCCACCCCAAGACCGAAAGCCCCATGAGCGTCAGCGCAAACAATCCGGCAAACACGACGCTGCGCCCCAGCAGGGCCTTCCACATCCAGGAGAAAAATGACAACGGGTTCACGCCCTCGCCTTCAATACGAGGGCGTCCCCGCCGTCAAAGCCATAGGGCTCCCCATCGCTTGCGCGCTCTGTCCGCTTTCAGGTTTCAAGTTTCGGGTTTCCTGCCACGCTACGGATCATGACGTGGTCCTCCTGGATGATTTTTGGCGGTTATATGCTGCTCTTCGGCGCGCTCGTCGCCGGCACGCTCGTGCTGCGTCTGCGTCGCCGCAAGGAGCGCAAGCCTTTCCCCGACCACCTGCGCCTGCGGCGCGGTCCAGGTGAGTCGCTCCGCCAAACCATCGACCGTCTCGACGACGCGCTGCTCAACGCCTTCGTCGCCGCCTTTTGCCTGCCGCTCATCGCTAGCGGCGTCCTGCTCTGGGTCATCACCAACCTCGACGATCACACCCAACTCATGGCCCTTGGCACCACGCTGGGCGTCCTGCTGCTCGGGCTGATATTGCTCGGCCTGCGTATCGCGCGCCGCCTCGAACGCTGGCGCAACACTTACCTCGGCTACTTCGGCGAGCGCGTGGTCGCCGAAGCGCTCGAACCGTTGAAGGCTGAAGGCTACCACGTTTTTCACGATGTTCCGGCTGGCGGCATCGGCCGTCGTTTTAACATCGATCACGTCATCGTCGCCCCTACCGGCGTCTTCAGCGTGGAAACGAAAACCCGCCGCAAGGGTGAAGTGCGGCCTGAATTTGCCGCCCACGAAATCATCTATGACGGTTCACAGCTGATCTATCCGTGGGGCGAAGATCAGTTCGGCCTCGACCAAGCCCGCGACCAGGCCGCGTGGTTGGCCAAGTGGTTAAAGAAAGAACTCGATTTGGAGGTACCCGTCACGCCCATCCTCACCTTCCCGGGTTGGACCGTCATCACCCGCCAACCCGGGCCCATCACCGTCCTCAGTCCCGCCCAGATTCCTACGGCGGTCACGGTCGGCGACGCCGCCAAACTCGGCCCCGCCCGCATCGCCGCAATCGCTCAGCGACTTGATAAACGCTGCCGCGACGTCGAGTTTTAGGCCATGCCCGTCACGTCCCAAGACCGCCAACGCGAACTCTGCGAAACCTACGCCCCGATCGAAGACCGCCAGGAACGACTGGCCATCATCGTGGACGGCGCCCGCCACCGCCCCAAAGGCTCCGCCGGTGATCGGCGTGACCAGGATCTCGTTGCCGGCTGCCAATCGCGCGTCTGGCTGACCGCCACCTGCCAAAGCGGCCTCTGCCATTTCTATGCCGACGGTGACTCGCCGCTGGTCAACGGGCTGGTCGCCCTCCTCTGCGACGCCTACCAAGAGTGCGCCGCCGCCGATGTCGTCGCGACCGAGCCGGCGGTCCTCACCGAGCTGGGTCTGCTGCGCGATCTTTCTCCCACCCGACAAAACGGGCTCGCCGCCGTGCGCGCCCGCATCAAATCACTCGCCGCGAGCTTCGCGTAAAACGCCACTCGCCATCCGCGGATGCCGCTCTACGACGCGCACAACCATCTCCAGTTCGTCGAGCTGGCCCCGCACCTCGACCGCATCGCCGACGAGCTTGGCGCCATTGATCTCGCCGGCGCCGTCGTCAACGGCACCCACCCCGACGAAAATTGGGACGACGTCGCTCGGCTGGCCGCGCGCTTCCCCTGGGTCAAACCGAGCTACGGCGTGCACCCCTGGGACGTCGGCTCCCGCCCCGCCGATTGGCAGAAGAAATTCGCCGCCCGCCTAAACGCCGAACCCCACGCGGCCGTGGGCGAGATCGGCCTCGACCGCTACATCCTCGACCCCGCCCGTCGCGACGATCCGGCCTTCGCCGACGTCGCGGCAGCGCCCCTCGAAGAACAGCTTGACGTATTCACATGGCAGTTACAGTGGGCCGCCGCGCACGCCCGCCCCGCCACCGTCCACTGCTTGCGCGCTTGGGGCCAGTTGCAGGACGTGCTGCAGGAAACACCCGTGCCGGCATGCGGCTTTTTGCTCCACGCTTATGGCGGCCCGCCCGAGCTCGTGCCCGTCTTTGCCGAGATGGGCGCCTACTTTTCCTTTAACACCGCCCACCTCGATCCGCGTAAAACCCGGCAGCGCGCCGCCTTCGCCGCGGTGCCCCTTGATCGGCTGCTCGTCGAAACCGACGCTCCCGCGATGCCCCCACCGGATCCCGTTTACCGGCTGCCCGACCCGAATCTCAATCACCCCGCCAACCTCGCGGCCGCCTATGCCGGCCTCGCCGAGCTTCGCGGTCTGCCGCTCGACACGCTGACCCACGAGGTCGCCGATAACTTTCAACGTCTCTTCCGATGACGTGCATCGACTTCACCCTGCGTCTCCCGCCCGAGCAATTGCTGCAATTTTACCGCGGCCAAGCCAGCAGCGTGGTGGCGCGACTGGACGACGGCCGCACGTTACAATTTCCCCTCAGCGCGATCCGCCGCTTCGTCACCCCCGAGGGCGTGCATGGCCGGTTTCGCATCACCTTTGATGAAGCGCAAAAACTAGTCGGGGTCGAACGCGCTCCCCAACACCGATAAAACGGGCGCGAAACAAGGTCGAACGGCCATCCGGTCGACCTCGCGTTCATCGCAAAACCACCCACCCACCTAAAACCGGTAGGCGACCGACACCCGCACCGAGCGCGGTTCGGCGGGATGGAAATGCACGTCTGCCACCCCCTCGCTAGGTTCGCCCGGGAGGCGCGACCCGTAATAATACGCGATGTCGTTGTCCGCCGCATTGAAGAGGTTCAGCACATCCGCCGTGACAGACCACACTTCCCCGGACCACCCCAACCGCGCGTTCGCCGTCGTGCTCGCGGGCGACCGCACCCGATTGTCCTCGGTCAAAGGCTGCGGACCAAAATATCGCAGGCGCATACCCGCCTGCCAACCTCGTCCGAGATCGGCCGCCGCGCCCGCCGTCACCACGCTCGCGATCGCGTTCGGGATGTGATCCTCGCCCGGTGCATCCCGATAGCGGGCGCGCGTCAGCGACACATCCGCGTCGAGTTTCAACCATGGCCAAGGCCGAACGAAATTCGCCCACTCCACGCCGTAGCGTCCGGTCGCACCGTTGACCTCCGTGCCGCCCCCGTCGCCGACGAACAGCAGCTCCGAATCCAGCTCCAGCCACCACAGCGAAACCGTGCTGACCCACGTGCCTCGCCCAATGCGCACGCCGACTTCTCCCCCGGTCGCCTCGACCAGCGGGTCGACGCGCTCCGCCGGATCGCCCGATAACGGATCCTCCCGAATCGTGACCCCGCGTGCATCGTTGCTGTGGAAACTCTGCCCCACGTTGCCATAAAGCTCCACGCCAGCCCACGGCCCGAACGCGACCCCGAATTTGGGGCTCAGGATCGCAGCCGTGACCGCGTCACTGTTCGCAGGCAAGCCACTCGAAACATCGAAACGATAGGCATCGGCTCGCCCCCCGAAATCAGTCTTTAACCACGGCGTCCACCGCACCGAAACATCCCCCCAGGCCGCGCCGCTCATTTCGTCCACCGCATCCTGACGCACGGTGGACAGGCGCTCGCGAGCCTCCGTTTTATACAAGCCGACCTCATCGATGAAATCAGCCCGCGCCTCGCCCCCAATGCGGAGGCGGACTTCGCGACTCCCCCAAACCATGGTGCGCACCTCAGACGCCGCGCCGCCCAGCACCCAACGCCGATCGCGCTGGTCGAATTGGTCACCGTTGATCGGATCGTCCAGGAAGTAGGTAAAGTTCGAATACAGATCCAGGTCGTAGTGGATCGCATAGGCGTTGAATTGCATCGTGGAGTCTGCAGCCGCCCTCCGCCCGGCGAAGGACACGCTGGCCCGCGACGTTTCACCCCCCGTAGTCGGGTCGATCGTGCCGAAGCGGTCCACCGCGCCGGTCGCGACCGCCCGAGCCGGAATCTGATCCGACGAGTCCCAGGTCGCGGTGTAGCCCATGGCCGTCAGGTTAAAGCGATGATCCGGGTCCCCCCAGAAGCGACGCAACACCACGTTGCCCCGCCGAAAATCGTCTCCCCGCAACCAGGGTCCATCATCATGCGCCGCCTCGATGCCATAGCTGAAGCCGCCCGTCGCCCGCGCGACGGTATCCGCCACCACGATGCGACCATGAGCGGATTCCCCGACCTCCAATTTCAACACCCCCTGCGGCAATGTTTCCGCCAAATGAAAGGATGCCGCCCCGGCCGCCGAGAAGTCGCCTTCGTCCGCATGATACGGCCCTTTCCGATAATCGACCCGATCAACCAACTCGGGAATAACGAAGTTCAGATCAGCGTAACCTTGGCCGTGGCCGTGGGTGCGCATATTCACCGGCATGCCGTCGACCGACACCGCGAAATCGGTGCCGTGATCCAGATTAAAGCCGCGCAGGAAATACTGGTTGGCTTTGCCGCCACCGCTGTGCTGCGTGATGACGACGCCTGGCACAACCTCCAGCAGCTCGCCGCGCCGCAGGAACGGCCGCGCGGCCAGATCCACCGAGCCGATCTGCCCCTGAGAAGCAGAACTCGCCACGCCCAGCAGGTCGTTGGCGCGGCCCGTCACCGTCACGGCGTCGAGCAACTGCGGGGTGTCCGGCATGACTTGGGCCGACAACATAAGCGTCGCCCCAGGAATGATAAAAACCGCCGTCAGTTTACGACCGACGGATGATGATAGAATACGACTAGGAAAAAAAGACATGGGATGGGGAGCGACACCGATGAGGTCAGCCGCTCCATAAGGATTCAGACGTTCCGGGCGCGCCGTGCACCACCCGGCCGGGAAACACCGGAGAGCATCCGCTCACCGGCCGTGATTGACTTGATTAAACGTGAATTTCCAACCGCGGCGGTCGTCGCCTCGGCCCATCGCGGCGGTCACGCGGCGACCACTGAACCATGCCCCAGCAATCCGTATCCGAATTACACATACCCAGCAAAGCCCGCATCTCGTTAAACGCCAATACGGGCAATTTCACGATCGCCTCGGGTGGGAGCGGAACCGCCGATGGCTTTTCCGCATCGGGCGCGACAGCGGCGGCGCGAGTCCCCGAGGCTGATTCGGCAGAGTCGTTGCCGACCATCAGCTCCGCGACCGAAGCGGCCAAGCGGGTTTGGTGACTGAAACGCTCCGCCCCGCGAATCCAATCCCACACGGCCGGACCAAATGCCTGCGGAGTATTCGCGCAGATCCATCCCACCAATAGCAGCCAAAACGCCCAACGCCGCCATCGCGCCCCCCAAACAGATGCAGCCGGGGAAACGGAAGCCTCTTCGAATAATGGCCAGGCCAGTGTCACGGTATTCAGGTCACCACGCGTTCAATCAGCCAATACAAACCGCCGAGACCAACGAGCGTCGAGAGCACAGGCACACCCCGCGTCAAAAACCCCGGAATTTTTCGTAACTGCCACAAAAGCGGCAGCACCACCATCGCCACCCCGATCTGCCCAAGCTCTACCCCAAGGTTGAACCCCACCAACGGCACCGCCACCGCCCGACCTTCCGAGCCGATGCCCAAATCACGCAACACGCTGGCGAAGCCAAAACCATGAATCATCCCAAACAGCAAAACCAGCCCCCGGCGGCCCTTGGGCGCCTCGCCTCGTCGCACCAGATTCTCCACGCCGACATAGATGATCGAGGCCGCGATCAACGGCTCCACCACATAACTCGGCAGACTGACCCATCCCAACGTTGCCCCGATCAATGTGATGGAATGACCGACCGTAAAACTGGTGACAATGGTCAAGATCGGGCGCCACTGCACGCACACGAGCAAGAGGCCGAACAAGAACAGCAGGTGGTCGTAGCCCGTCAGGATATGCCTCACTCCCAGCAGCACGAATTCGGCAAACGAGGGACCCCGCAAGGCTCGATCCGCCGGAGCGTCGATCGGCCAGGCAAACGTAAAGGTCGGTCGATTCCGGGTCAGCAAGGCATCGATCCCAACCTCCTCCCCAGGCCACGTCATGATGACAAAACAGCGATGTCCCGGAGGAAGGCGTTCCCACTCGGACAGCGTCATCGCCACGTCCCCATCAGCGCCGGCGGACAACCTAAACGTGAGGTCAAAAACCAAATCATCGCCCGGCAAAAGGCGGACGGCGACCCGAGTCACCGGAACCGCATCATCACCCCGAGTTAACGTCCACCACCCCTTGGCCAGCTCCTCCAACTCAGGTGCGACTACGGGGAAATTCTCGGGCCGTATTTCCTGAACCGAACGCGATGTCAGCAACGGCGCCACATCCGCCGGCGAGAGCGTCACCACCACATGGATCCTCCCGGGCTCCGCCCACACCTGGGCCGCGCTCAATCCCGGATCGTGC
>CAXBDS010000229.1:0-7758 GCA_963974355.1 uncultured Opitutaceae bacterium | reverse complement strand
TCCCGCCGGCGCCCCGGACTCGCTTCGCGCCGCCCGCCGCAACACCGCCCTCAGTCGCGCCAGCAGCTCCCGCGTTGAAAACGTTTTCGGCAGGTAGTCGTCTGCCCCGACCTCCAGCCCAACGATGCGGTCCATTTCGTCGGCGCGCGCGGTGAGCATCAATACCGGCGTTTCGCAACGCTGCCGAATGCGCCGCAGCACCTCGAAGCCATCCATGCCCGGCAACATCACATCAAGAATGATCGCGTCCCATGTCCGCGTCGGCTCGATCGCCTCCCTCACGCCGGCCGGCCCTTCATGCACCGCACTGACCGCAAAGCCCAAGGGCCCAAGATAATCCCCCACTAGACGACACAATTTGCGATCGTCGTCGATCATGAGAATTCGCGGCAAAGGCGTTTCCAACATACCCTTCTCATTAACGATCGGCGGCCCCCTGCGCAACGCTCGGCACCGGCCTTTACACTGGCTTAACACTTATAGCCTGCGACGGTTCGTAACGGTTTAAAAACCACGGAGTAGGTTACCCGCCAGCGTTCCCGCTTCCGCCCGTCTTGGTCGTGATTGCCGGGACCACGCCCGGCCGGCTTCCGCACCCGGCCGCCAGCCAGAGAAACGCGCTCCGTCCGGCGGAACACCCGCTCCGCCGGCCCCGGAACCCGCCGCGCGCCGCTGTGGTATTATGGTCTACGTCGCCCGGCTCGCTCAGTCCGAAGGCGACGGTGTCGGCCCCGATTTGGGCGGCGGCGCTTTCGCGGGAAACAGACAACCACAGCCCCGGCCGCAGCAGTTCTTGCGGCGGATGCGCACGTAGCCCCGCATCGGCCACCACAAGGCTGCGCCGAGCGCGAGCGCACCCCATCCGAAAAGGATCCAACCGTCCATGCGCGAAACCTGTTAACCCGCGCGCGCTTGGCAACTCTTCCCGCGACTAGAGCCCGTTGACCGCCGCGAACGGATCGATCGTCGCATCCTCCGCCCACACGTATTCGGCGCCTTGGGCGCATTCGCGGGCCGTCGCCACGTCGAAGCGTTTCGCGATCAAGCCAAGTGTCATGTCCATGCCGGCCGACACGCCGGACGACGTGATGTATTTGCCGTCCTCCACCCAGCGCGCACGAGGCACCCAGACGACCTTCGGCCCCTGGCTGGTGGCCCACGCGTAAGCGCGCTTGTTGGTCGTCGCCCGGATACCGTCGAGGATGCCCGCCTTCGCCAACACCGCAGACCCCGTGCACACGCTGCCGACGTAAGGCGTCGTCTGGTCGAGCTCGCGCAGTCTGACCAACATCGCCTCGTTGTTGACCTCGCGCCGCGTGCCCATCCCGCCCGGCACCAGCACCACGTCGAGCGGCCCCGGATCGTCGATCGAACGATCGGCCATCACGACCACGCCCTTGCTGCCTTTCACCGGCCCCGCCCTTTCGGCCAGCAGCACGACTTTGGACCGATCACGCAGCATCGAAAGCATCTCCACCGGACCGAACACATCGAGTTGCTCGAAGCCCTCGAAAATCACAATGCCCACCACCAGCGGACGCTCGGCCGTATACATGACCGGAGCGTTGGCTTCCTCCGCCCACCCGGTCAAGGCGCCGCCGGCCCAGGCCAACCCCAGCGCCATGATCAGTCCCCGCCCCCAATTACACGTTCGCGCCATCATGCCCGCGGAACAGCATCGGACATGCCGCCAACCGGCGGCTAGGGCAGCACGTCCCCGGCCCAGCGCAAGGCCTGCGGCAAAGTCTTCGCCCACGCGCGAAAATCATGACCGCCGTCGAACGTCGTGTAGCGGCAGGCCTGGCCGCGACGGGCCAATTCATCGCGGAAACGCCCCACGCCCTCGATCTGCGACAGGCGTTGAAACGCGCCGTTGGCGTGCGCGACGTTCGTGGCGGTTTCACGTTGTCCCACCTCCAGCCAAAACTGCGTCGCCGAAGGCTCCGGCGCATGTGCGTAGGCGTCGGCCAACCACGCCTCGTTCCACCAAAACGAGCCCGACTGCGCGATCACCCGGTCAAACAGCAACGGGTAGCGCAGCGCCACAAACGCCGCGGCCAAGCCCGTATAACTCAGGCCCACGAGGACCCGATGCCGCGGCACGCCGTCGGTCGGAAAGGTCGCCGCCCACCACGCCGCCAACTCCTCGGCAAGGAAGACCGCGAACGGATCATGACACGGGCACTCGCGTGAGCGCGTCGGCAGGTCGACGTTCGACACATAAACCACCGCCGTCGCCGCGAGCCGACCTTCCGCCCGCAGCGCGCCCAGCGTGGCCCGCGCGCCGACGCCGGCCCGGTAGAACTCGCCGTCAAGCACGACGAGCCACGCCCGCACAGGTGTGGCGGCCGCCGGGCGCTCCACCCACAACGTGCGCGCGTTGCCCAACGCCGCGCTCACGATGCGATGCTCGCTCTCGATCATCGCGACAGCCTCCGCCGGCCGGGCACGGCGACGCAAGCGCCCAAACCGCGCGTCATTTTACGCGATCGTGATAGGCCTCGAGGTAGAGTTTCTTCAGGCGCTCATACTCCGCCGGATCCGTCCCGCTCGCACGCCACAGCTCAAGCCGGTCCGCCACTTCGTTCAGTTGCCACGCGTTTTGCTCAAGCGCCTCGGCGTCCGCCGCGCGGGCCTCCTTCGAATAACCGAACGGCGTGAAGCGATTCAGAAAAAGGCGATCAAACGCACTCAGGTGTTTCTCCACCAACTTCGCCGTGCGCTCCTCGGGCGTCGCGAACCGGTCGATCGTCACGGACTTCTCCGCAGGCGCCACGGAGGCGCGCGGCAAGGGAGCGCGGGACGCCTTTCCCTCGACGCGCACTGCCGGCAGCACGATCACATCCGCATCGACGGGCAGCGGCGGCGGGGGCTCCGCGGGCGGCTCCTCCCGCAGGGGCGGAATAGAGGTGAGCCGCGGCCCGACCTTCGGCTTGAGCGGAGCTTCCGCCGCGACCGGCGGCGACGGGTTGGGATCGTATTTCGGCAAAGTCCGCCGCAACTCTTCGCGCACATCGGTGCCCGCCTTCCCCGCCGTCGCCCCGAACCCGGTCGCGACGCACGTGAGCACCAAAAACTCCGCCATGGCCCGGGACAATGAGCGCGGAAGCGGCGACATGCCGCACTGGGACCAAACGCCCCTCGGGCGGTTCCATGCCGCGGCAGATTGCGATCACGGCAATTCCAACTTGGCCACCACGCCGTCGCTGCCCACCGCCCAGGTCGCCGCCGGGCCGCGGGACTGCACGTTCTTGTAGTTGGTGTGATCCAACCGCTGCCAATGCCCGCCCCCATCGGTCGATAGATCCGAACCGTTGATGCCCACCGCGACCAAGGTCTGGGCGTCAACGTAGGTCACCGCCGAACGATAACCGTGCAGGCCGCCACCGGCCGTCCACGTGCGCCCACCGTCTTGCGTGAACGCCAGATTGCCGGTCGCCTCGTCGGGTTTTTCGTAGTTGCCGCCCACGATCACGCCGGCGTCCGCCGTGCGCATCGCGATCGAGAAAATACCGCTGCCCCCGGTGCCGCGCGGCAGCGGCGTATCCGCCACCGTCCACGTCGCGCCACGATCATCCGAGCGATACACCCGCGCGTCGCTGCCGCCGGTGATGAGGAAGGCCGTGCGCTCGCCTTGCGTTATCAGGCAGGTGCCGCTGGCCGCAAACGCCGCCTCCCCGTCCTTCGCCCGCGGCAGACTTGCCTGCGACCGCGGCGTCCAAGTGGCACCGCCATCGTCGGTCGCGAGCAATTGGTAGGCACCGTCGATCGGGTCGCCCATCGCGAGGCCGTGCTCGCGATCCCAAAACGCCAGCGCATCGTAGAACGCGCGCTCGTCGCGGTTCTGAAACTGCAGCCCCCACGTCTCGCCGCCATCGTCAGTGCGGTAGATGCGCGAGGCTTCGCCGGGGCCGATGCTCAGCGCGTAGGCGGTCTGGCCGTCGAAGGCCTCGATGTCGCGGAAGTCCAACTGTTCCGCGCCGACGACGAGGTGCGCCGTCCAAGACGCGCCCCCGTCCACCGAACGCAGGATCGTGCCCGACCGACCGCTCGCCCAGATCACGGCGCGATCCACCACGGCGAGGCCCGTGAGCGTGGCGGCCGTGGGCACTTCCACCGGACGCCAATCCGCCGCTCCCACCGGGAGTCCCGCCAGCAAGCCGCCGAGCCATAACGTGGACCATTTCATGCGCGCATCGAACCAAACGACGCCGGACCGGTCGACCGTGAAACGTCCCGCGATCTCCCCTCGCGCCCCGCCTCATTTTCCGTCTTCCTTTCTCGCAAGTTATGGACCTCTCCTTCTTCGCCGATCCCAACGTCTGGGCCACCTTTGCTCTCCTCGTCGGGCTCGAGCTCGTGCTGGGCGTCGACAACGTGCTCATGATTTCGATCATGACCGATGGCCTCGCGGCCGACCAAAAACCACGCGCCGTGCGCACCGGTCTCGCCCTCGCCTTCATCCTGCGCATCACCGCACTGCTCGGCGTCAGCGCGCTGCTCGCGTTGAAAGACCCCGTCGTTTTCGGCCTGTCATGGAAGGATCTCATCCTTGCGGCCGGCGGTCTCTTCCTCGTCTACAAGGCATCGCGCGAGATTCACCACTCGGTTGAACATCCGCTCGACGACGAATCCACGGTCAAGCAAGTCGCGACGAGTTTCGGCGCCGCCATCGCGCAGATCGCGGTCTTGGACCTGGTCTTTTCGATCGATTCGGTCATCACGGCCGTCGGCCTTACGCCCCACCTTACCGTCATCATCGCGGCGGTCGTGGTATCCTTCGTTGTGGTGCTGTTTTTCGCGCAACGCGTCGGCGACTTCATCCACACGCATCCGGCGCTCAAAGTCCTGTGTCTGGCCTTTCTGCTCGTGATTGGCGTGACGCTCGTCCTCGAGGGTTTTCATCAACACATCCCGAAGGGTTACCTCTACGGCCCCATGGGGTTCGCGCTGCTCGTCGAGATGGCCCAGATGCGCCAGTCGAAGAAGATGAAGCGAAGGAAAGTCTAAGCCGCCTCCTCGCGGATGATGGAAAACCCGTCGTCGCCCTGCGCCTGATACAAGGGCAGAAAGAGCCGGGCATTCCAACGCGAGACGATGGGTTTGTCGTGCTCCCAGGCCAGCAGATCGCCTTCGCGAATCCGCTCGAAATTACAGAACCCGGGCTTCATGCGAAACCCACTCGCCGGCGTGATCTCGTGCACGTATTCGACTTCATAATACTTGTGCCCGTCGATGACCGTGCGCAGCAGTTCCTCCGTCGCTTCGATGGGCGGATCCCCGAGACAGCCGACCCGGTGCAACATCGTCCAGACGGCGGCCCGCGCGGCCTCGACGGAGGCGAGACGGTCGTGGTGACCGGCTTCGAAGGTGAAACCCGTCAGCCCGCGATCGATCAGATAACGGTCCGAGACGCCTTTGAGTTTGTCCCCTGAGCCGATGACCGAGTGCACGGGAATCTCGCCGGCCAGTTCCACACTCGCGGCGTGATGCGGCACACTGATGTAGGGCACGCTCTCGCTGCTCGTGGAGTGACAATCGATGAAAAACACCCTCCGCTCCGGGTCTTCCGCCAGCAATGGCTCGATCACCCGATCGATGGCCCGCAGTTCGTTCTCCTCGACCGAGGCGGGAGCGCGGCCGTCGCGTAGCTCCTCCAGCCGCTCGGCCGACCATAGCCGATTCAAATCCTCGTCCACGAAGCGACACGATTTCGCCAACGCCGCGAGGTTCCCGGCGATGCCCACGAACGTGCCGCGCAACGAAACGTCCCGCCGCTTCAATTCGGCCAGAACCGCCTGCACCGCCTGCACGCCGCTCGGCTCGTTGCCGTGAAGCCCGGCCAACGCGATCAGCAGCGGCCCGGGGCGATCCTTGGAATATGTGCCCAAGTTCCGGCGCACCGGCACCGCTTTGCGCAGCAGCGGATTATAGAGGCCCGGGCCCGAGCCGGCGGACGTGCCCTTGCGCGCGGTCACGCCGAGAGTTCTCCCGTGATTTCGCCGCGCTCGATGCAGAACTCAAATTCGTCGCACGCTTCCCGCACGAGTTGCAGCCCCGTTTCGCGGGACAACGTTTCCCCTTCCGGAAAATAGCGTTCCAGCAGCTTGGCCTCCGTGGTTTGAAAATCCGCCAGCGAATGAATCCACGCGCCCAGCCCACCCGCCTCCACGGGGGTGCGGGCCACCTCCAAAACGGAGGCAACATAGTCGGACACCGGCTGATCGGCCAACCCTTCCGAGACCGCGCCGAACAGCAGATGATGACGCAAATACTCGAAATCCGGCACGCGTAGTTGATTTCCGGTTACCGTCATGGTCGTTGCCGCCGCCGTCGGCGTGACCTCCAGATGCTCGTCCACCACCCGGCGGTGCAACTCAAGCACCATGCGCGCGACGCCGAGCACGATGTGCGGCAGATTGCTGTCGATGTTCCGCAGCTCGACTGTGCCGTGACGATTCAGGCGCACGGGATTCCAACTCGACGAGAGCAAATCGCCGCCGGCGTCGTGAAACAGTTTCCGGTCCACTTCGGCCGCATCCAGCGCGTTAAGCCAGGAATGATAGCGCTCGAATTGCATCTGCACGAGATGCTCCGCGCTCTCGGCGTAAGGTCGCAGGCCACCCACTGCCGGGTGGTGCAGGTAAACGCCGTCCCAGCCGTATTCCGCGCTGCCGCGGTAACGGGCGGTGTGATGCGCCAGACCCGTGGATTTGCCCTCGTAAAACGGGCACGAGCGGCTGAGCGCAATCATGACAGGATCGAGCGCCGTCGCCAGATTGTAGACGTTGATCAATTCGCGCCGAGCCTCCGCTGTCGACGCGAAACCCACGCCCATGCTCGCGTCAACCGTCCCAGCCGGCGCTTCGAGATGCAAGTGCACGCCCGCGCAGCGGCCTGCGTTGGCGAATCGCTCGTGTCCGATGGTGCGCACCTGCACGTGAAACTTCATCTCGTCGCGAATCACGGGAATCAGGTGGATCGGATAAACCGCGTAGGGATAAAGACGCACCCCCAACTCGCGGGCGGCGCTCCGCGCGACCCCCAGCATCCGCCAATAGACATCGCTTAACTCATCAGCCGAACCCGCAATCGGCGAGTTGAGTTCGATGATGTTTTTCACCCATTCCACGGTGAAGTTTTCCGGCGCCAAGCCCGCGCCCGCCGCGCGACGTTGGCAGCCATGGACCAGCTCCTCGGCTCGTTGCGAGGGCTCCCCGCCCGGCTCGACGACGAAAATCTCGTGCTCCAACCCTGTGCGACGCGGTATCATGGGTAATCGAATGAAAAGGAAAGGACCCGCATCCACGGGTTTGCGGGGGCGGTCCCTCATCCTACTGACCCTCGCTTTGCCTCGCGGTTTGCTCCCGAGGCAAATTTTTCATGATCACGAGTCCCGCCGGGCGACGCTCGCCGGCGGCCTCTGCCCCTAACCCTTTTTTGCCGCGGGTTCGGGCATGACGGGGTTCACCACCAACCCATCGGTGAGCACGTCGCTCGGGTTGTTGATCACGTGGCTGCCCGGCGCGACGCCGTTGAGGACCTCGATCTTCGTGCCGAAGTCGCGCCCGAAGAGCACCTTGTTGAGGTGGACCGTGTTCGCGTCATCGACGACGGCGAGATAGGTGCCTTCGTTGCGCATGAAGACGGCGGTCGACGGCACGATGAGCGCCGGCGCCGGGCTCTTCACCTTCACGCGCACCTGGCCAAACATGCCGGGTATCAGCTCCCCGGATTCGTTGGGCAACTGCACTTCGG
>CAXBDS010000228.1:0-7796 GCA_963974355.1 uncultured Opitutaceae bacterium | reverse complement strand
GCCAGTAGTCCTCCCAGCGCACCGAACCATCCGGCTGCAACACGTGCACGAAGTTGGCCGCGACCACGATGTCGCGTCCGCCGTTTTGATCGAGGTCGACCACGTAAATCTCGTCGGGCACCGGAGGATCGCCGCCCAGCGTCGCTTCGCAATCGTAGTGCCAGCGCTCCCGACCGGCCGCATCGAGCAAATACACCCGTTGATCATCGGAGCCCACGATGACCTCCGCCGCGCCATCGCTATCGACGTCGGCCACGGCGAGCGCGCCGCAGGCCGCCCCCGGCAAAAATTGCCAAAGCTGCTTGCCCGCAAGGTCAAACGCGGTGACGCCATCCGCCCCCGTGACGAGCCAAACCGGCGCTTCATCCTCGCGGAGCTTCACCTCGCGCAGCTGCTTCACGTCGCGCACAGGCAGGCGCAGTTGGGCCGCCCCCCGCGTCGCCGAGCTGGCCGCTCGGTCGGCCCGATCAAGCGCGGGCTGGTCGACTGCGGCCGCCCAATCCGCGCGCGCCCGCCGCAGGAGATCCTTCGCCAACGCCTCGCTGTCCGGCAGAGCGTGCAGGCCGGACCGGACCGGGCGCTCGACACCGGCAACCGTCAACGCGGTATCATGCAAAAACTCGACGATGACCTCCCCTTTGGCCGTCACGCTGAGATTGAACGGTTGATTGGCCGATACCTCGCCATTCGCCACGCTCGTCACGCCCGCAAGCAGGAGGTTGTCACGGCCGATTGAATACGACTTGGTGTCGGCCCAGCCGCCGGCCACCGCACCCACGCCATACAGCATCGTCAAGTCACCGTCGCGCACCACGACGCGCGACGCATCGAGCCGGCGCACCTGCGTGGCGTCGAGCGAGGACGGATCGGCCGAGGCCTTGAGCAGGTTGGCAAAAGCCATCGCCTCGCCCTTGGCCAGGGTGGCCGATTGCAACTGATCGAAGACCTTGGCGATCGGTTTGGCGTGCGGGTAGACTTTCCAACTGCCCGCGTCGGGCATGGGCACCGGCGTCACGCCGAGACCGGCCGTGCCATCGGACCGCACCTGCCCGAAGCGGCCGCTTTGCTCGAGCCGCAACTCATCCCCTTGCAACACGTGCTCGCCCAAACCGCGCCACGCGGCGCGCACGGTGAACTCGCCGGGTTCGTCGGCGATCACACGATCAAGCACCATAAAGTGTTTCCCGCGGTTCCAGAAAATCGTGCGTTCCCACGTCGAGCCCGAGTAGTCGTCGAACGTCGAGCGGCTGAGGCCCAGCTCGGGTCCGCCGGCCCGTTCGTGCAGTTGGGCGGCGTGGTTTTCAAACGTCATCACGCCGTCGCGCGTGATTGTGAGGCTGTTGTGATCCTGCACCGCCCGCAGCGCGTAGGTGTGGTCGATCAGCCACATGCGGCTCTCGGCCGTGAAGGTGATGATCGAGTTGATGTCGTTCTGGTTATGCCCCTTCGGACCGGGCGGCTCGCCGGGACGGGTGTTCCAACTCGCGAAGCCATCAAGCAACAGATACTGGGCGTCGGGCGACCAGCGGTCGCGGAAGATCACCTTGTTGAACCACTCGTCGCCAGCCGGCTCTTTCGGCGTGGTGACGAGTTCCTTCGACTCCTTCGCGAAGCCGAGCGCCTGCCGATAGACCGGCACGACCTCGACCCCGTTGCCGTTGCCCGGCTCAAGCGTCCAGTCGTCGCGCGGCGCCTCGAGCGGCACGTTGTCGAGCAGGGGCGTGTCCGCATCGAAGGGATTGATGCCCGCCTCGACCGGCAGGTAATGCCGCCACCACCACTGCGCCACCGGATCATGGGTGAACACAATCGAGCGCGCGACGGGGGTCCACAGCCAGCGCGTCTCGATGAAGCGCGAGTCGCCAAAACCGGACGAGTAACCAAGGTTCGAATACGCTGCGCGCATCAGGAAATCGAGCTGCGTGTCGGCTATACCGCTCGTGAGGTAACGCATGTCGTGGCTCTTGAGGGCGTAATCGATGGAGTGGCCGATGACGAACGGCGTGTAGAGGGACGCGTCCTCCAGAATCTGGTGCGAGGCGAGCTGACCTGCGAAGACCGCGCGCACCACCGAAAGCCAATACGCCTCGTCGGGCAGATCGTAGTATTTGGAAAAATAGCGCCAGTGATCGTAGGTATGCGTGACCGAGGCCGTGCCGTGATTTTCCGTCACGACCTGCACGATTCCCTCGCGCACCAGCTCGTGCGCGGGCGTGTGTTCGTGACCTTGACGGGCGTCGGCCAGGAAGGCGTTGGCCAGCATGAGGCGGTCCGCATCGGTCCAGACCGGCAGCTCCTCGACCTGGTCCCACCACGCCATCGACGCGGCGGAAGCCGGCTCCATTTCCACGCGCTCGGGGATCACGCCGATCAGGTCGCGATGGCGATCAACGAGCTGCTTGAGCAGTCGCGCATACGCCATGTCGCCGGTGTGAAACCATGCGTCCGCCAGCTCGGCCATCACGGTGGTGACGCTCACGAAGGTGGGGATCTTGGCCTTGGCCTCGTCCTGGTCCCGCGACCGCACCGCCGCCACCCGTTGGTCAAGGGTGCGGGCAAACTCTTCGGGCGAATCGTAGCGGTAGAGCTTCGCCGGACGTGGGGCTCCTTCCGCGCCGAAATAAGGCTCGGGCGGCGCGCCGCGATGCACGAGCAGCACGGGCGCGGACAAGCCCCACCTGGGGCTGTCGGCCGCATTTTCGAGTCGACCCACCTGTGGCAGGAGCGCAGGAATCGCCGCCGCCACGTCGGCCGGCGTCGAGCCGCCGAGCGCGAGGACGTTCAATCCAGTCGCGAAGGGATCGTGAATCGAACGGATGACCCAACCGCCCTTGCCTGGAAAACCATCGTCCTCGGCCGTGTAACCTTCGGCCCACAGATAAGCCAGCAGACGGTTGGTGCCGATGGTGCCGAGCGCGATGAGCGCGTCGGTGCGGGGCCCGGCGGCGAGCTGTGCCCAGTCATCGGATACGATTTCAATGTCGGTGACGATGGCGGGACGCGCGCCGGTCGCCTGCTCGATCGCCGTCGCGAGTTGCGCGGCGACAGCCGCCCATTCCGATCCGGTCGGCACCACGATGCGCGTGCGCGATTCGCCCGCCGCGACCAGGGTGGTGCGCGGATAGAGCGGCTTCAGGTGCTCGATGCGCCCGGGGTCATTCACCGCGGCCGCGCTCGTCACGCTGATCGCCAGCGTCAGCGCGAGCAGCATCGACGCAAAGACGGGCTGCGGGCGGTTCATGCTCAGCGGGAGGTTTTGACGACGTCCTGGCCCACGTCGCCACCCACCTTGATCGCGCCATCATCGACCGTAAGATCGGGATCACGCACGCGCAGCCATTGCGAACCGGCCCCGCTCACATCGACGTAGGGCTTGGCCCCGCCCGCGTAGCCGCAACGATCGAGCGACGAGGCGGTGACGTCGTGCAACGTGATGGCCGGCGCGGCCGTGGCGCTGTTGCCCAGCGCGGCAAAACCGGAAACGTCGAGTCGATTGACGCGATCGCAGATCAGGGCCGGGCCGGACTCGGCGGCGACCCGCACGTCGTTGAGCCGCACGCCATCCGCATCGCGCACGGTGAAGCCGGTGCTGCCTGCGAAATCGCTATGATTGAACGAAACGTTTTCGATGCGCTGTTCTTCCAAGCCTTCGATGAGCACGGCGGCCTGCGTGCTGTCGCAGCGCAGATTGTTGAAGCGCAGGTTGCGAAAGAGCGGCGTCGTCTCGGTCACCGGCTGACGCTCGGTTTTTTCCCAATAGAGCATGTTCAAGTGCACCGCCGAGTGACCGTGGATGTTCTTCATCACGATATTGGAAAACTCGAGATCCTCGACCACGCCGCCGCGGCCCCGAATCGTCTTGATGTGGATGCCACCCCACGTGCCGTCCATGACGCAGTTGGTGACGATGACCCGGCGCACGCCGCCCGACATCTCGCTGCCGATGCCGACGCCGGACGCGCCCTTCGTCATGACGCAGTTCGTGATCGTGATGTTTTCACAGGCGGCGAAATCGGCGGGTTGGCCCGGGTAACGCTTGCCGGACTTGATCGTGATGCAGTCGTCGTCGGTGTGGAACCGGCAGTTGGCGATCATGACGTTGCGCGACGACTCCGGGTTGACGCCGTCGGTGTTGGGCGAGTCCGGCGTCAAGACCGCGATGCCGTCGACCGTGACGCCGTCGCAGTTGACGAAGTGCGTCGTCCAAAAGGGCGCGTTGCGAAACGTGACGCCCTCGACGCGCACGTTGGTGCAGTGGTGCAACTGCAGCAGAGGTGGACGCAGGAAACCGAAACTCTGGCCAACCTTGCCGCCGTTTTCGTCGCGGTGAATCTCCTGCCACTTCGACAACGGCGTGTCGGGTTTCGCCCGCATGGTCGCGCGCAGCTTGAGCACGTAGTCCCACCACACGGCGCCGGAGCCATCGATCTCGCCGCGGCCGGCAATCGTGACGTTGTCCAGTTTCACGCCGTAGATGAGGGGCGAAAAGTTGTTCACCTCCACGCCCTGCCAGCGGCTTGGCACCATCGGCAGGTAGTCGTCGAAATCCTCGCTGAACACGAGCCGCGCGCCCGCATCGAGCCAGAGCGTGAGGTTGCTGACCAAGTGCAGCGCCCCCGTCAGATAGACGCCGGGCGGGAAATAGATCGTCCCACCGCCGGCGCGCCCGATCGTCTGGATGAGCCGGTTGAGCGCGGCGGTGTTTTTCGTGGTGCCACCGGGCTCGACGCCGTGCTCGCGCACGTTGGCCCAGTTGCGCATGAGGTCGGCGGCCGTAGCCGGAGCCGCGCCCACCCCGGTCACCGAGCCGAGAGACAGACCGCCACCGAGCAAGCCGGCCATTTTCAGAAAATCACGACGCTGGGGAATCGAGGACATGGAGGTAAAAGAGGGGTATGAGCAGAGGCGAAGCCGCGAGGGCAACGCAGGGACAGGGTGAAGGAGCAGAAGGTTGCCGACAAAACCTAACCGCCTGAAACTACGGGCCGGGCTCTCGTCCCGCGCCAGATTCAACGGTCTAACACGGGTGAAAAGCCGCCAAAATCTCACCTGTGTGCGATCATCGCTTAGTTGCGACAACCAGACCAAGCGACAAAGCTGGGAACGTGCCCCCACCCCTCCGCTTCATCTCGTTTGATTTCATGCGTCCGGTCATCGCGGTGTCGATGTCGGCTCTGTCGGCCGCCGCCGCTTTGGGGGCCGCCCCGCCGCCCCCCGCTCGTCCCAACGTGCTGTTCATCGCGGTCGACGACCTCCGGCCCGAATTTTCGGCCTACGGTGCGACCCAGATCCACGCGCCCAACCTCGATCGGCTCGCGAGCGAAAGCATGCGTTTCGACCGCGCCTATTGCATGGTCCCGACGTGCGGGGCTTCACGCGCGAGCATGCTGTCGGGGGTGCGCCCGACGCCGACACGTTTCATCACCTACCAGGCGCGGGCCGATCTCGAGACGCCTTGGGCCACGACTCTGAACACCCAATTCCAGCGCCAAGGCTATCACACGGTCTCGTTGGGCAAGGTGTTTCATTTCGCCGAGGACAATGCCGACGGCTGGACCGATCCCGCCTGGCAGCCGGACGCGCCGCTCTACCAGATTCAGGAAAACATCGGGCCCGGTGACCAAGCGCGTTTCGGCTATCCGATTGAACACGCTGACGTGCCCGACGAAGCCTACGCCGACGGCATGCTCGCCCAAGAAGCGGTGAAACGCCTCGGGGCCCTCGCCGCCAATCCCAACCAGCCCTTCTTCCTCGCCGTCGGTTTTTACCGGCCCCACCTGCCGTTCGTGGCGCCGCAGAAATATTGGGACCTGTATCCACCGGAAAGCATCCACCTGCCCGACAACTACGCGCCGCCGGAAAACGTGCCGGAGGAAGCCATGCATCGTTGGGCGGAATTGCGCTCTTACAACAAGGTGCCGAAGAACGGTCCGCTGACCGACGCCATGGCCAAAGAGCTGATCCGCGGCTACTACGCGTGCGTGAGCTACGCCGACGCGCAGGTCGGCAAGGTGCTCGCCGAACTCGAGCGCCTCGGCCTCGCCGACAACACCATCGTCGTCCTCTGGGGCGACCACGGCTGGAACCTCGGCGACCACTCGCTGTGGAGCAAACACTGCACCTTCGAAACGGCCATGCGTGTGCCCCTGCTCGTGAAGGCGCCCGGCATCGCGCCGGGCCACACGGACGGACTTACCGAGTCGATCGATATCCTACCCACGCTCTGCGAACTGGCGGACCTGCCCATCCCGGCGAGCGCCGAGGGCAAGAGCTTCGTGCCCCTGCTGCGCCAACCGAACCGCCCGTGGGCGCTCGCCGCCGTCGGCCGCTTCCAGACCGGCGATACCATCCGCACCGACCAGTATCGTTATTCCGAATACCACGCCGACAAGGGCGAAGGCGCTTACCAATCGCGCATGATCTACGATCACCGCGCCGACCCGGCCGAGACCCGCAACATCGCCGAGCAACCGGAGCTGCAGGCGACCGCCGCGGAGCTGCGCGAAACCCTGCACCGGGCCGTCACCGCCACCCGCGAAGCGGTGCCGATCAAGTAGCGTCGACGGGCGCCCGAAAAAAAGCCGGGACGCCGACGACGTCCGGGCAGGCATCAGCGCATTTAAAACAAAACTACAGCTTTCGGTTGTGGTTTTTGTAGGGCTCGACCTTGCGTCGAGCCGCAAACGACCCCGGGCGAACGCGGCTCGACGCAAGATCGAGCCCTCCACCGGCATTCGTTTGCGGCTAGGGTATTTTTAAGACGCTCCATCGATTCAAGTAAACCTGGAGCCTGACCGCGGCGCGACATCGCGGAGGTAGGCGGGGCTTTACGCCCCGCTGATCCGCGAGCAGCACCACGATTCTCCGGAGCGCGGCATAAAGCCGCGCCTACATCACTCCGACTTTACGCTGCGCTGAACCCGCGGGCCGGTGACGATTAAGCAACTGGCCCACGGCGACAACGCAGAGGCTGAAAGAAAAAGCCCGGGCGCCGTGCAGGCGGCCCGGGCTGGCGTCATCGATTCAAGTAAACCTGGAGCCTGACCGCGGCACGACATCCCGGAGGTAGGCGGGGCTTTACGCCCCGCTGGTCCGCGAGCAGCATCACGATTCTCCGGAGCGCGGCATAAAGCCACGCCCACAATCAGGCTAAGCAATTACTCAAGCTGCTAGCTGCTCTGGAGGCGATCGGTTCGTCGGCTATTGCGTCACGATGACGAGCTGCGGTTTCAGCGACGCGGCGACCGATGCCTCATCGGAGTTGAACCACACGTCGTTGCCGCCCGTATCCATTTTCAGGAAGAACGAGTAGGTGCCGTCTCCGGTGATGGCGTTGCTGATCGTGATGTCGTAGGTAGTGCCCGTGGACCACGTGATGTTGCGCGTGCCCTTTTGGCCGGCGGAAACCGGCGCGTTGGCCGTGCTCAAGTTGGTCTCGGTCCAGTTGTTGTGATCGCCCAACCGCACGCGCACCATGCCATTGCCCGCGTCACCGTCGCACGTGAGGCGCAACTTGACGCTGGAGATGGTGCCGGTGAGGCCGGATACGTTGAACTTCAGGTAGCTGACTCGCTCAGTGGAACCCGGATCCACCTTCAGGTAGCCGTTGTTGTAGCGCGTGCCGTTTTCCAGATACGCATCGTCGCTGGCGTAGAACGTAAACGTGCCCGCGCCGCCTCCGCCGCCACCGGACGACCCCGGGATGTGCGCGCCGCGATCCTTGCGAATGGCCGCGCTGCCGTTGGCCGGGTTGCCGCCGAACCAGACGCCCTGCCCCGCCGTGACCGAGCGCGACG
>CAXBDS010000227.1:0-8006 GCA_963974355.1 uncultured Opitutaceae bacterium | reverse complement strand
GATCGACGGCGAGCGCATGCAGCAGGATGACCGAGGCGGCGATGGCGGCGAACAAGTCGGGCCGAACGGCATCGAGCCGGTCGAGGTTGGAATCCATGAAGGCGTAGTAGCCGCACGGCGTGCCGGCGGGACCGGCGAGCGCTCGGATGCGCGTGAGGGCGGCCTCGCAATGTTCGCGGAGGAGATCGGGCGGGCAGTCGCACTCGGCCATCACGCCCCGACCGCCGCTGTGCAGCAGCGGTTCAATGCGGCCGCGGGCTCCGCCGCAGTTTACCGGGATGGAGAGCAACTCCCAGAGTTGCGGACAACTTTCATAGCGGGAGGCGTGGGCGCCCAAGCCCATCTTCACGTCGGCCCAGCCCGCGAGCTCGATGAGGGCGAGCATGGCTTCGTTGTGAGCCACTTCGCCGGAATGCCATATCAGCGTGGTGAGCACGCGGCCCTCGCGGGCCCAGCGCAGGAGCTGCGCGTCCGACGGATCGTCGAGTGACGCCGCGTTGTCCGGAGCCGCGGCCGCCGCCCAGCGATGCGGCACGGTTTCAACGATGGGGAAAGCGGGACGATTGGGATCGATTATCTGGATACACACGCCTTCGCGCGACCACCGGAAGATATCGGCGTCACCTGTTTGGCGTCCGACCACGACGGGGTTGCCGATGTCGCGGGCGAGCCGGGCGGTGGCGTCGGCGATGGGGGAGTGCGCCTCCGTGTAGCCGCTCACCTTGATGGCGGCTGGCGGAATCGGCTCGCGGGGCGCGTAAACGGCCACCCGCGCCTCGCGACAATGCGCGGCCATTTGGGACAGCACGGCGGCGGGGTCGCCGAAGACGACACCGCGCGATGCGTGCTTCCAGCGATGGGCAAGCCGCAGCGTGATTGAGCCATAGTCGTCGCGGGCTTTGCAGGTATCGATGGATGAGGCCTCGGGCAGGGCGCGAAGCGCCATGCGTTTCTCACGCGGGTTTAGCCAGAGCAGGGCGGGCTTTGCCCGGGGATGGGGCAAGAGTCGGGCGAGCGTGGCGGCGGAGGCCGGTGTGCCCGCGAGCACCCGGCGGTGCAGCACTTCGGGAAAGCCGTAGGGCGGCAGATCAAGTGCGCCGGCGCGGGTGACGACGGGACCGGACGGGCCGATCAGGATGCCTTCGGGCCGGACTTCCGGATGCCGACGAAGCAGGGCGCGATAGAGCGCGGCGGGGGACGAGGCGCTGATCGTGGGAAGACCAAAGACGGTCGCCGACGAATCGAGCACCGTGGTGAGCCCGTAGCGGACGAGGGTCACGTCGAAACGGGCGCAAAGGTAGTTGAACTGTTGGTGATGATGCCCGCCCAGCACCGTGGAGCCATGTTCTGCGAACAGGCTGCCGTCGCGGGGCGATTCAAAGTAGGTCTCGAATGAGGCGTCGGCGGCGTCGGCCATCCACGCGACGGTTGGAACGAGCCAGGGCAGATCGCGGGCGTCTGAAACGGACACAAGCAGCCAGAGAGAACGGCGGGGCATGGCGCGAACAATCAGGATCAAGTTAGGCTGGTCAACTTAAAATGGAGCTTTTAAAGCACCAAATAATCGGCACCGGGAAAGCGCGATACATTGTTCGGCGTATGTCGTAACCCGAACAGACAGGGTTGTTATTTATTCGAAAGAAGCTATGAGAAGGGAGCGAATCAAGTGCGGCGAAGTGGGGCTAAAATTCCCCTTGACTCAATTAATGGGTCTTTTAAAGCACCACATTGCCGCGGGCGTAATGCTCGTGATTCTTCACCCCTAACCCTACCTAAAACCATGCCCTCTTCCCGCCTCGCTATGGCGACCGTTGTTAGTCTGCTTGCGCTGTCGGTCCCCGGACACGCGCAAGTAGCCGCTGATCGAACCCCTCCGGGCGACGACACGATCATCCTCAGCCCCTTCGAAATCACGTCCGACAAGGATTTCGGTTACCGTCCCGCCTCCTCGGTGACTGCCACTGGCACGGCCGGTCTGATCAAGGACACGCCAATGAACATCAGTGTGCTTTCCCGCGAACTGATCGACGATCAAGGAGGCAATCAGCTGGTTGATGTGCTTCGGGCCGCGAGTTCGGTCGCGTTGCACGTCAAGGACGAGTCGGTCGTGCTTGTTCGTGGGTTTACCGGGCCGAAATTCCTCAATGGCATGCCTGCCGGCCAAGGCATCACGCTCTACGACATCGATCGCGTGGAAGTGGTCAAAGGTCCGAACGCCGTGTTCGCCGGTCTCTCTTCTCCTGGCGGCACGGTGAACCTGATTCAGAACAAACCCAACTTCACGCCGACCGGCTCGCTCTCGCTCGAGTTCGGCTCCTATGATCGTCTCCGGACGGTCTTCCGCACAAGCGGTCCGCTCATCGCCGACAAGCTGGCCTACCAGTTCACGTATGGAGCGACCGACGAGAACAGCGCCACTGATTACATGTTTACCGACGAGCGCTACTACTCGGGCGGCCTCACCTTCAAGCCCTTCGATCGGCTCACGCTCACCGCTCGCTATGGGGATCTCGAGCGCGAGGCCGGTCGGCGGCCTTACCTGACCGTCAGTCATCCGCTGTTTCAACAGATGGATAAGGAGGCTATCGCCCTCTACGACTCGAAGGGCCTGGCCCGTCCTGCCGATTACCCGCAGTTGGAGAATGGCGCCGTCAAGGATTCCAGCGGTGCGCCGATCACTACCGGCCGCGGCAGTCCGGAAGATGTATCCAGCTTCATCGCGCGCCGCATCGGCCCCAATGAACCGCCTTTCCCGATGCTGGTGTTTGATGAGATCACCGGTTCCGACACGTCGAACTACAACGGCCCGGAGGGACGCGACAACTACTGGAATAAAACCTTCAACCTCGAAGCCGAGTTGGTGGCGACCGATGATCTCGCCGCTCGCATTGTCTATCAACAAAACGAGTCGAGCCGCATGCGTAGGGAATTCAATGGATTCCGACCGGTTGCGGGCCAACGCTTCCGGAGTGGTGCGTCTGATTTCGCGCCGGCGACCGATGATTACTCCATCAAGGGAGAAGTCACCTACAAGTTGGACCTCGCTGCCGCCGGCACGCACAACCTGCTCGCCGGTTACCAATACGACGACGGCAAGATTGTGAATCGGGCCGGTGCCGGTTCCGCCACGATCAACTACAATCCTCGCACCGATCCCGTGCCTCGTCTGCTTGGACTCATTCAGCAGGCGCAGGGGCCGGGCTACACCGAACCGCCCACCACGAAGACATCGGCTCCGGCCAACCGGGGCACCTATGGGGTGATCCAGTCATCGTTCTTTGGTGACCGCTTGCGCACCATGGTCGGCGGTCGCTACGTGGAAGCGGGCGCGACCGACGTAAGCGATTTCGTTTCGCAATACAGCGCGCTTTTCCGCCTGGCGCCGTCGATCAGTGTCTACGGCAGCCGTAGCGAGACGTTCGTTCCGGAGAGCATCTTCTCCGCGGACCTCGATGCGATTCGCGCCAGCCAAGGCGATCCGACCAGCCCCGGCTATGTGCCGCCGGCTACCGTGCCACAAAAACTTCTGCAGTCCAACATCACCGGGGAGGGCTACGAGTTCGGTTTCAAGTTCGACTTCAACGACAGCCAGTGGCTCGCCACGGTCTCCTATTTTGAGACGCAGGAGTCCAACCGCCTGCAGGTCGATACGGTCACGCAGACGCTCTACCAGTTGCCCGGCGGTTCCGTGCGCACGCCGTCCGGCCTCACCCGCGCCCGGGGCATTGAAGGCGAGATCACCTGGACGCCGAGTGGCAACCTGCAGATGCTCCTGAGCGGGTCGTATTATCTGGAGGCCGAGGAGATCACGAACGTTTCCGATTCCCGCGAAGTAGGCACGCCCTTCGAGGCCGTTCCCGACTACAACGTGAACCTCTGGGGTAAATATACCTTTACGACCGGCAGGCTCAAGGGCGCCTACGTGGGCGGCGGCTTCAATCTCCTCGGGCCCTTCAGTGTGCACCCGAGCTGGACCGTTACCGTTCAGTCCGATGCGGTTGTGGTGGTGGATGCCTTGGTGGGCTACGCCACGACGTTCCGCGATGTGCCCGTCGATTTCCGCGTCAACCTGAAGAACCTCACCGACGAGAAATATCTCAACGGTTCGTTCCAATACGGTGAGCCGCTGACCGTAGTCGGCACGGTCACAGTCCGTTGGTAAGATACTACGCGCGCCGCATCACGTTGTTTCGTGGTGCGGTGTTTTCTGTCATGCTTTCGCAAATGAAGTCCCCCATTTTACCCCATGATCCCTGCAGCTTTTTTTCGTCCGAGTATCGTGTTTCGCGTGGTTGTATCAACCATTGCCGCCCTCGTCGCCAATGTTCTGTCCGCAGACGAGTATGATGACCTTCGCCTCAGGTGGGTTGAGGTTCTCACCGGGGGCTCGACGTTTGACGCGGGCGATCCGGATTTTGCAGCCGCGCTGGACGACCTTGATCTATTGGTCGTCTCAAATGGGGTGAGCCGCGATACCGTCAACGGCACCGCCTTCTGGGATAAGTTGAATACCTCACCGTCGCGCACTTTTCTGTGGAGCGACCTAGCCAGCACCTCAAACTCGGGTCATGTCACCTCAAGCTACAACCGTTTGAGGACTATGGCGCGCGCGTATTCCACGCACGGGAGTTCGCTCGAAGGCAACACCGCGTTGCTCGCGGACATTCTGAGCGCCTTGGATTGGATGCACACCAATCGCTACAACGCATCAAGTGTTTCCTACGGTAACTGGTGGGACTGGCAGATCGGAACGCCCATCCAGCTTAACGATATCACCGCGCTGCTTTACGGCCAGCTGACCACGACACAAATCGCCAACTTTATGGCGGCGGTCGAGGCGTTCTGCCCTACACCTCATGGAACGGGGGCGAATCGCATGTGGAGATGCAAGGTTGTCGGTGTTCGCGGGGTATTGGTCAAAGATTCCGCCAAGATAGTCTTGGCCAAGAATGCAATCAGCTCGATTTTTAACTACTCGGTTTCCGGCGAGGGGTTTTATACGGACGGATCATTTATTCAGCACTCCAGGCATCCTTATAACGGTGGTTACGGTCAGTCGCTGATCATTGATGTTACGGATTATCTCTATCTCTACAGCGGATCGTCCTGGGACGTGACTGATCCCGATCGAGAAAACGTATATAATTGGCTTTATTCGTCGTTCGAGCCGTTCATCTACAGAGGGGAAACGTTGGAGATCGTGCGGGGCCGCGAAGTCTCCCGGCACCAAGTTCCGTCTCATGTATCGGGACGGCGCCTGATCGGGGCCTTTTTGCGAGCAAGTCAATTCGCCCCGACTGCGGATGCCACGTATTTCAAGCGTGCGGCCAAATATTGGCTGCAGTCCAATATGGCCTTTTCGAGCGATACCGCGGGTCTATCTATCTACGATACTGTTCTGGCTAAGGGTATTTTGTCTGACTCCTCAATCACCTCCCGCGGCGCTTTGCATCAAGTCGCGGCGTTTCCGTCGATGGACCGTCTGGCCGCGGAGCGCTCCGCGTGGGGCGCCGGTCTTGCGATCCATTCGTCTCGCATCTACAACTTCGAAAGCATTAACGGGGAAAATCTCAAGGGGTGGCGCACGGGAGATGGCATGCTCTATGTCTATACGACCGACCACACTCAGTTCAGTGATAATTTTTGGCCGACGGTCGCTCCTCATCGCCTACCCGGCACCACCGTCGAGGCCAACGTCGCGATTCCGCAGAGCCAGACCAGCAATACCGCCGCGGTCGGTGTGATGGAAAACTGGTCCGGCGAGGATGGCGTCGCCCTCATGAACCTGGACACCGCCGGGCGGTCGTTGCGAGGGAAGAAGGCGTGGTTCTTCTTCGACGACGAGATTGTCTGTCTTGGCACCGGCATTACCGCCACGGGCGGCGCCACGCTCGAGACGATCATTGAGAATCGGAAACTTAATACTGTTGGCAGCAACGCCTTTACCATCAACGGAAGCTCGTCGCTTGCCACGCTTCAGTCGGCGCCGGGTATTCCTGCGCTTCTGGCCAATGTTTCTTATGCGCACTTGGCGGGGACCGCCGCGGCGGGAGATGGTTTGGGCTATTATTTTCCCGGTGGAGCGACGCTCACGGGTTTTCGCGAGGCGCGAACGGCCAATTGGTCCAGTATCAACACGGCGTTCCCCAATACCACCAACCACACCAACAATTACCTCACGCTCTGGTTTGATCACGGCGTGAATCCCGCCTCCGCGGATTACAGTTACGCCGTCCTGCCCGCGGCGACCGCCGCGGCCACGGCCGCCTACGGCGGTGCGCCTGATTTCGTGATTCTCGAAAACACCACCGAGGCTCAGGCGGTGAAGGAAACCTCCCTGGGGGAAGTGAGCGCCGTGTTCTGGGGCTCAGGCTCCAAGACCATTGGCACGGGCGCGGATTCCATCACTTCCAGCACATCGGCCGCCGTAGTGGCGCGGGTCCAGGGCGACGAGTTGCAGGTAAGTGTGGCCGATTATACCCAAACCAACAGTGGCTCGATCATCATAGAACTGGGTCGCGGCGCGGCCGGCGTGATCGACCAAGACAGCTCGGTTTCTTTGGTGCAGCTTACGCCTTCGGTCCAGTTTAGCGTGGATGTAAGCGGGAAGAGAGGTCGTGCCCAACGCATTCGCTTCGCTCTTGCCGCGACGGCCGAACATATCGTGGACAACACGGATGCTGGGTTTAGCACCACTGGCACTTGGACGACCAGTTCCGGGCTGCCGGGCTATCACGGCACAAACTACCTTCATGATGGATCAACGGCGGCGGACGCCTCCAAGACTGCCACCTGGATCTCTCCCATCTCAACCACCGGCACCTATGATGTTTTTATGCGTTGGACCAGCTACGCGGATCGTCCCGATGCGGCCCCGGTGGAGGTGAATTATTTTGGCGGTATCGCCAACCTCACCGTTAACCAACAGACCGGCGGCGGCACATGGGTGAAGATCGGAACGTGGAGCTTCACCGGCGGTAGCGGGGACTACGTTAAAATAAGCGGGGCGGATGCCGGCTACACCATTGCCGATGCCGTGCGCTGGGTGCCGGTCACTCCGGTGAGCGAATATATCGTGGACAACACCGATGCGGGCTTTTCCACGATCGGCTCCTGGACCACGAGCACAGGCGTCTCGGGTTATTACGGCAGCAACTATCGACACGACGGGAGCTCTGGCACCGATGCGTCCAAGAGCGCGACTTGGACTTCTCCGATTACCACCACCGGCACTTACGACGTTTTCATGCGTTGGACATCCTGGACTGATCGACCCGACGCCGCGCCAATTGAGGTTAATTACAACGGCGGCATAGCCACACTCACGGTCAATCAGCAGGTGGGCGGTGGCACTTGGGTCTACCTTGGAACGTGGAGCTTTACCGGTGGCAGCGGCGATTACGTCAAGATTACCGGGGCAGATGCCGGTTACACCATCGCCGATGCCGTGAGGTGGGTGGAGCAATGATCCGGCGCCGACGACGGATGGCGTTGTTGTCGCTCGCGATGCCAATCAGCTTCGCGGGCGTGATATGCTCGGGCGTGCTCGGTGGGGCGGTTGTCGGCTCCGCGAGTGCGGCTTTCGCGGATGTCCCGCTTGGCCATGCATGGGTGAGGGTGGGCGATCCGGGCAACCCGCCTCACTCCTCCACCGGCTGGGGCGCGGTGGCGGAGGTGTTCCTGATGGGCCGCGGTGAAATCGCGAATGCGCAATACGCCCAGTTTCTGAATGCCGTCGCCGCCGGAGCCGACCCCTATGGTTTGTGGCATCGAGATCAGATGGAGGGACCGATGGGGTTCATCCGTCGACAAGGAGAGCCGGGCGCTTTCGTCTACACGGTTGAGCCGGGGCGCGAGAACCTGCCGGTCGTCTATGTGTCTTGGTTCGCCGCCGCCCGCTTCTGCAACTGGCTGCATTACGGGCAGCCCGGCGGGCCCGCGACGGTTGACCGGCCGACCACCGAGGGAGACGCCGCTCGGGGCGCCTACGACACTGAAAACTTCCC
>CAXBDS010000226.1:0-8019 GCA_963974355.1 uncultured Opitutaceae bacterium | reverse complement strand
AGCTCGAGGGCATTTGGATGCCGGTCAACGGGCTCAGTCTGGAGGCCGTCTACACCTATCAGGATGCGAAGAACTCGACTCACAACTTCGTCAGCGGCACCGATGCCAGCGGCAATCCGGTCAGCGTGGACATCCACGGCAACGAGCCCATCCGCATCCCGCAGATCTATGGCACGCTGAAGGCGTCCTATCGTCTGCCCGAGGTCGCCTGGGGCACCCCGTCGATCAATGCGAGCTGGCAGTATGTGGGGCGTCGCTACACGGATCGGGCCAACATCGGCCAGCTCGAAGGCTTCAGCGAATTCGCCGCTGGCGTATCGTTCCTCACGCATGGTGGCATCGCCTTCCGGGTGCAGGTCTCGAACCTGTTCAATAGCGAAGGCCTGACCGAGGGCGACCCGCGCGCCGACCAGAATTTCGCCAATCCCGACCAGGCTTACTCGAACTTCCGCCCGGTGCTGCCGCGCTCCATCGTGGCCTCGGTGACGTATGCCTTCTGATTGACTTAACCCGGAGGTCGCCGCGAGGGCGGGGAGACCTCCGGTCTGATTTGCTACCCATCATACCCCGGGTGGGTGCCGTTTGACCGGCTCCACCCGGAATTATTCTACTCCGTTTCGCCATGCCCGCCTCCGCCTGGAAGATCAAACTGTCGTTGTTTCTCAACTACTTCGTCTTTGCCATTCTGCTCAATAGCGTCGGCACGGTCATTCTGCAGGTGCAGCGCACCTTCGGGGTGAGCGCATCCGCCGCCAGCATCCTCGAGGCGTGCAAAGACCTGAGCATCGCGGCGGCTTCCTTCCTGCTCGCCTCGTCGGTCGCCCGTTTTGGCTATCGCCGCGCCATGTTGGCGGCCCTGGGCCTGATCGCGCTCATGGGAGTGGCCATGCCGTCAATGAGCACGTTCGCCATGACGAAGGTGCTCTTCGCGGTGACGGGAGTTTGCTTCGCGCTGATCAAGGTCTCGGTCTTTGCCACCATCGGTCTCGTTACGAAGGACCGTCGTGAACACGCGAGTTTCATGAGCTTTCTGGAGTCGTTCTTCATGATCGGCATCCTGTCGGGCTACTTTTTGTTCAGCGCCTTCGTCGACGACACGGCGCCGCCTGGCGACACGGGCTGGTTCAAGGTGTATTACCTCCTCGCCGCCGTGGCGGGCGCGGCGTTTCTGTTGCTGCTCACGACCCCCTTCGACGAGACGGCGGCCCGCAGTGCGCCGGACGCCTCGTTGCTCTCCGAGTTTGGCGCGATGGTGAAGCTGGCCTTCCTGCCTCTGGTGCTGGTCTTTGTGGTCAGCGTTTTCATCTACGTGATGACCGAGCAGGGCATCATGAGTTGGCTGCCCACCTACAACAACCAGATCCTCCACCTGCCGGCGACGCTGAGCATCGAGATGGCGAGCATCTTGGCGGCGTCGACGGCGCTCGGGCGTTTCGTCGCCGGCTGGGTCCTGCGGCGTCTGCCGTGGTTTCCCGTGCTCGCGGCCTGTCTGGTCGCGGCGGCGGCGCTCGTGCTGGTGGCCGTGCCGCTCGGTCAGGCGGTCGACGCCAAGCCAGCGACGGGCTGGGGCGACGCCCCCTTGGCGGCGTTCATTTTCCCGCTGATCGGTCTCTTCCTCGCGCCGATTTATCCGGTGATCAACTCCGCGATTCTCAGCGCGCTGCCGCCGGCGCGCCACGCTGCTATGTCGGGGTTGATCGTCGTCTTTTCCGCTCTCGGCGGCACGGTCGGATCTTTGGTTACGGGCAACGTTTTCGAAGCCGTCGGCGGGCGCACAGCGTTCACGCTGTCGCTCATTCCCATCGGCGCGATGATCGCGACCCTTTTCCTCTTCGATCGCCTCCAGCGCGCCCACAATGCGGCCGGCGGGGCGTCGTCCGCCGCCGTGTCCTGAGGGCTGTGACCATGGAGATTTTCGAAATGACGCCGCTGTTCGAGGCGGTGCAGCGATCGGGCCTGTTTCCCGATAGCAAGACCTTCGTCGACCGTGTGCCGCGACGCGATCCGGCGGCGATCCTGGTGGACTACAACGCGGCTTGCGCGGCGGATGCGGCACCGGATTTAAGCGTGTTTGTCGCGGAAAATTTTGCGGCGCCGGAACCGACGCCTCACGCTGCGGATGCGACCGGAACGAAGACGGGGGGGGATGCGCTGGAGACTCACCTGCGCGCGTCTTGGGCTGTTTTGCGCCGGGACCCGGTGCTCGCCCGGCCCGGCTCCTCGCTGCTGCCGTTGCCGCAACCCTACGTCGTGCCGGGCGGGCGATTCGACGAAATCTATTATTGGGATTCGTATTTCACGATGCTCGGCCTCGAGGTGAGCGGGGAACATGCGCTGATCGCGAGCATGGTGGAAAACTTTGCGTCGTTGATTCGTCGATACGGCCATGTGCCGAACGGCAATCGCAGCTACTATCTCAGTCGTTCCCAGCCGCCGTTTTTTGCATTAATGGTCGAGCTGCTGTCGGCCCGGGAACCGACGGCCTTGCTGCGTTATCTGCCGGAACTGCAGGCGGAGTATGACTATTGGATGGATCGTTCCGCGGCCACCCGTCACGGAGTCACGCTTGCCGACGGTAGTATGCTGGCCCGTTATTTTGACGCGGCCGACACGCCGCGCCCGGAATCGTTTGTCGAGGACGAGGAATTGGCCGAGCCGGCGGCGCGACCGGCGAAGGGGTTGTGGCGCGACGTGCGTGCCGCGGCCGAAAGCGGCTGGGATTTTAGCAGCCGTTGGCTCGGGGACGGCCGGTCGATGGCCACGATTCGCACGACTCAAATCGTCCCGGTGGACCTGAATTGTCTGCTGGTGCACCTGGAGCGCACCTTGGCCGAGGCCTTTCGTCAACGGGCCGAACCCACCGACGCGGGCCGGGCGACGGAGTTCGCCGCCGCCGCGGAGGCGCGGAGTGCCGCGATCAACCGCCACTGCTGGTCGGCGAGAGACGGGTTCTATTTTGATTACGATCTGGAAACGGGTCGGCCGGCCCCGGCGTTGACGCTGGCGGGCATGACGCCGCTTTTCGTCGGGATAGCCTCGTCGGACCAAGCCGGGGCGGTGGCCGCGGTGCTGCGCGCGAAGTTCCTGCGACCGGGCGGGCTGGTGACGACATTGGCCCACACCGGCCAGCAATGGGACGCGCCCAATGGCTGGGCTCCCTTGCAGTGGATGGCGGTGGCGGGTTTGGAGCGCTACGGTCACGGGGGGCTCGCGGCCGAGGTTGCGCGGCGTTGGCTGCGCCTCAACGAGCAGGTCTATCGGCGCACCGGCAAGATGATGGAAAAATACGACGTGACGGATCTGGATCGCCTGGCCGGGGGCGGCGAATACCCGACGCAGGATGGGTTTGGCTGGACCAACGGAGTCTGGCTGCGGCTCTGGCAGGACTACGGCCGGGCGGGTTAACGCTGGGTCTTCGTCCTTGCGGCCGGGGCGGGAGGGGCCAGACGAATCCCGGTCGGCTCGATTACGATGCGGCGCTCGCGGAAGAGGGTGCCGATGGCCTGTTTGAAGGCCTTCTTGCTCACGCCGAACGCGTCGTGTATTTCCGCCGGCGAGCTGCCGTCGTGATAGGGGAGAAAACCCTCTTCCGCATCGAGTCGGTCGAGCACGGTTTGCATGATGGATCCCATGCGCTCGTAGCCCGAGCGATGCAGGGTGACGTCGATGCGTTGGTCGTCGCGCAGCTTCAGGATGAACCCGTCGAGCGGCTGCCCGACCGTCAACGGCGCGGGCACGTCGTTCGCGTAGAGCAGCCCGCGGTGGGCGTGATTGATGATGACGAAATAGCCGAGCGGCGTTTCGCCCGCGACGATCAGATCGACGGCGTCACCGGTGGCGTAGGGGGCGGGTGTGCGATCGAGATTTCGATCCAGCCGGGCGCTGGCGACCATGCGGTTGGAGCGGCTGTCCATGCGCACCTTGACGAGAATCCAGTCGCCGACTTTCGCGCGTTCCCTCCATTCCCGGATGGGCAAAAGGAGATCCTTTTCGAGTCCCCAATCGAGGAAGGCGCCGATGCCGGTTTTCACACTGACGACGCGCAACAGGGCGAACTCGTCCAGCTGCGCATGCGGCATCTGGGTGGTGGCGACCAGCCTGTCTTCGGAATCCCGATACACGAAGACTTCCACCTTCGCGCCGGGCTTGATCGCGGCGGTGCGGTAGCGGCCGGGGAGCAGGATTTCGCCGAGGGCTCCACCGTCCAGATAAAAGCCGGGCGGGGCTTCGTGCAGGACGGTGAGAAGGTTGCGTTTGCCGATGTGCGCCATGGAGACGTTTCACGCTGGCGGGTCATCTCCCGGATGGGCAGGCAAATCGCTGAACCTGCGATTGAAGTGCGTTTGAGGCTTCCTCTTTCCGGTGATTAGGTTATGCGTCTTTCACCCCCCTGGTTCTGTCAGGAGTTTCGGCAACCCCCCGCCTCCATGGATCGTTACCTCTACCTTAGCCTCATTCCCGAGGCGCTGATTTTGTCGCATCTGCCGCCCGACAAGTTCGGGCGCTACACCGCGACCGGATCGAAGCGCCAAATCGAAGGACCCGCGGTGTTCTTCCTGGTCGACCCCACGGCTGATTTATCGGCCTTTCGCATGGCCGAAGCTGCAGCGCGCTGCCAACCCCACCCCGATGGGTCGCCGCGCCGCTCGGTGTATTTGGCGATCTACGACGTGCTGCGACGCGTGCCGTTGCAGGCGTTGCAAAAAGCCTATCTCACCACGCCCGCCGGACTCACGCTTGAGCTTTCGCCCGGTGCGTGGACGGCGGCGGGGCAGGGGGAGGCCTACTTCCTTTATCAGGAACTGGGGCCGGTTTATCCGCGGGTGGCGAGTGCGCTGAATCCGGCGGATTTTTGCGCGCGGGTGACGTCGCCCCAAGAGCTGATTTCGTTGCCCGTTTTGGCGTTCATCGACCTCAAACTCGGTGGGCTGGCCTACGAACCGGAGCGAAAAAACGAACCCGAGGTGCCGTATCAACATATTGAGCACATCCGGGAATGTCTGCGCCGCCTCACGCGCCAGACCGATCACCCGACCAAGATCGTGAATCGCGGGCTGCGGCCCGACATTCTGTTCTCCATGGTCCGCAGTGGCCTCTTCGTGGGAGCGGGCGACGACCTGCGCTATTTCCCGATTCCCAGGGAGGAGGAATTGGAGACAACCCATTATCTTTGGTGGCATTCGGCGCAGGCGCTGAAGGGCTACTGAATCAATCCGTTTTGTCCGCGGAACCCACGGAGTTGCCGGTGTGGCGGGATGGACCTGACCCCGCGGTGCATCCGGTCCACGGGTGGCGGGGACGCTCTCTTTCTGTGTTCAGCAGATACTCTATTTTATGAATATCCTACATGCAGTGGTGCCGGCCCTGGGTCTGGTGGGCTTGGCGGTGGCGGGGGTGATTTTTTTGCGTCTGCTCAAGCAATCCGGCGGCGCCGGCAAAGTTGCTGAGATCGGGCGGGAGATCCACTCGGGCGCGATGATTTTCATGAAGCGCGAACTGCGGCTGATCGCGATGTTTGCCGTGCTGGTGGGCGGCGCGCTGTTTTTCAAAGACCCGTGGGAGGCGATGGCATTTTTCCTCGGTGCGGGCGCCTCGTCCCTGGCCGGATGGATCGGCATGTATGCGGCCACGCACATCAATGTGCGCACGACCATCGCGGCGCACGAGCGGGGCGCGGGACCAGCGCTCACCATGGCTTTTTTTGGCGGTTCGATCATGGGGCTGACGGTGGCCTCGACGGGCTTGCTGGGCGTGGGCGGGCTGTTCCTTTGCTTCGGCGAAACCGAAGGGAAGGTTCATATCATCCACGGCTTCGCGATGGGCGCCTCGCTGGTGGCGATCTTCTTCCGGGTGGGGGGCGGCATCTTCACCAAGGCTGCCGATGTGGGCGCCGATCTGGTGGGCAAAGTCGAGTCGGGCATCCCGGAGGATGACCCGCGTAATCCCGGCGTGATCGCCGACAACGTGGGCGACAACGTGGGCGACGTCGCCGGCATGGGCTCGGATTTGTTTGAGTCGTATTGCAACGCGATGATCGCCTCCATGGCCATCGCCGCGACGCTCACGCTCGGCGAGTGGGGGGCGTTGTCGGCCGCGCGCGGACACCTCATGTTCCTGCCCCTCGCGTTGGCTTCGACCGGCTTGGTGTGCTCGTTGATGGGGATCAGTATCGTGCGGGTGTGCTCCGGCCAGGCGCCGGCGCGGGCGTTGCGCATCGGCACGATGAGTGCGGCGTTGTTGTTTGTCTTGGCGGCGGCGGTGGTGATCTCCATGGCCGACGTGAGTCTGAAGGTATGGGCCTGCGTGCTGATGGGTTCGGTGGGCGGTATCACCATCGGGCTGGCGACGGAGCACTACACGGGAGGCCGTCCCATGCGTTCCATCGCGGCGGCGGCACGCACGGGTGTGGCGACCGTAATCATTCGCGGGTTGGCGGTCGGGATGCAATCGGTCGTGATCCCGTTGATCGTGGTGGCCGCAGTGTTGTTGGGCGCGAGTCATTTTGCGGGGCTGTATGGCGTGGGCATTGCCGCGGTCGGCATGCTTGCGACCATTGGCATCACGATGAGCATCGATGCTTACGGGCCCATCGCCGATAACGCCGGTGGCATCGCCGAGATGGCGGGTCTCGGTAAGAAAACGCGCGCCATCACCGACGCGCTCGACGAAGTCGGCAACACCACGGCGGCGATCGGCAAAGGCTTCGCGATCGGGGCGGCCTCCCTCGCGTCGCTCGCGATCATCGCCGCCTTTATCAACGTGGTGAAGCAGCACAACGAAGGGTTTCAGCTCCTCGTTTCCGACCCGCGGGTGCTGACGGGGATGTTCATCGGCGGCTTCGTGCCGTTTCTGGTGAGTGCGCTCACGATGACCGCGGTGGGCGAGGCCGCGCAGGCGATGGTGGAGGAGATTCGGCGTCAGTTCCGCGAGATTCCGGGCCTGCTCGAAGGCACAGGCAAACCCGATTCGGCCACCTGCGTGCGCATCGCGACGGACTCGGCGATCAGGCGGATGATCCTGCCGGCGTCGATCGCGGTGTTCATGCCGGTGCTCGTCGGATTTGTCCTCGGCGCGGCCACGCTGGGCGGGATGCTGGTCGGTGCGCTACTGGGTTGCGTGCTGTTGGCGCTGTTCATGGCCAACTCCGGCGGTGCGTGGGACAACGCCAAGAAATACGTCGAGCAGGGTCATCACGGCGGTAAAAATTCCGACGCCCACCGCGCGTGCGTCGTGGGTGATACAGTGGGCGATCCGCTGAAGGACACCTCCGGCCCGTCGATGAATATTTTGATCAACGTGATGTCGATCGTGAGCCTCGTGATCGCGCCGCTGATCCGTTGAGGCGGCTGATGCCCGGGTTTTTGATGATGGGCGTCGGAATGCGGCAACGGCTCGACGCGAGGTCGAGCCCGACGAGGCGGCCGATGGTCGCTTGCGGGCGCGACCTACGGATTAAGCGCCGCCGCGGCGACGGCTTTGAGGCGGGGTTCGGCGAGCGTGGTCCATGTGATCGCCGGTCGGCCGAAGTAGCGTTCGCTGTTCTTCGCGCCCCAATCGTTCGTCACAATGCGGTAGGTGGCGGTGGGGTCGAGGTGGGGCGGCCCAACCGCATAGAGGAACTCGCCCCGACGTTCCGCAAAGGGAGTGCGTTCGTTTTGGTTCGCGGTGGCCAGCAATGAGGCGAGGCGGCGGCCGTCGACTTCGGCCACGCAGAGCGCGCCGTCAAAACGCACCCAGGCGTCGAAGGCCACGCGGGTCACATCGCCTGCGGGCAAACCGGCGCCGAAGGCGGTGTTGCCGATCAACGCGGCGTCGGCGTGCGCCGCATCGCGCACCGCGGCTACGGCGAGCAGGGCGGCCTCGCCCGTGGCAAGTCGGCGAGTGGAGGTGCCGACCACCGCGAGATCGGCGGCGGTGAGGAAACGGGCGCGGGTTTCGGCGATCAGCGCGGCCAGCCCGGGCTCGGCCGGGTCGGCGTCGTTGATCGGCTCGGCGACGACCGACCAGGCCGGATCGCCG
>CAXBDS010000225.1:0-8073 GCA_963974355.1 uncultured Opitutaceae bacterium | reverse complement strand
AGGAGGAGGCGCTCACCTTGGTCAATAGTTGGGCTTGATCGCGGCGGCCGATGAGTGCTCGGCCCACGAGCTCCTCGGACGCGCCGTCACCGTAGGCGGGCGCGGTATCGAAAGCGGTGATACCGTGATCGAGCGCGCCATGGATCGTTGCGATTGACACCTCATCGTCGGCGGGACCCCACGGTGCGCCACCGGCGAAGGCCCAACAGCCCAGCGACAACGGCGGCAGCCGAAACGGAAGGGGCGCGGCGCGAGGGACGGGTTCGTTCATGGCGGGCTGACGGGGAGAATATGCAGGTATTCGAGAAACGCTCGCTGAATGGCCGGGCCTTTGGTCTTCCAGGACGGAATGTCGCCGGCGTAGTTGTGTCCGCCGCCCGCGACGGGATGGAATTCGCAGGTGTTCCCGTCGGCGGTGAGAGCGGCGTGGAGGCGCACGGATTGTTCGTAAGGCACGAGCGGATCGGCATCACCGTGGATCAACAGCACGGGCGGCATTTGGTGATCCAAGTGTTGCAAGGGCGAATAGGCGTCAGGCGTCGGGCTGCGGAATCGATCCGACCCGACGCCGGTGGCGGCGGAGGTGTCAGAGGGCGGGCTGGAAAGCACCAGCGCGCGCGGTTTGAAACGCGGGGCCTCCTCCGGATCGAGTCCGGCGGGCGTGGCGCTGATGGCGGTCCAGAGTGCCAAATGAGCTCCGGCAGAGGAACCGGCCACGACGATGCGCGCTGGATCGATCCCCAGCTCATCGGCATGGTCTTGGATCCAGCGTAAGGCGAGGCGGGCATCGGCGACGGCCGAGGTGGCGTCGGCGGCGGGCCAGCGCTGCTTCACCCGGTAGTCGGGCGCGATGCCGACCATGCCGAGTTTGGCGGCGTCGCGAGCCCAGCCGATGGATTGCTGGGGGGTGCCGTGGATCCAGCCGCCGCCGAAAAAGCGAACGTAGGCCGGACGCCGATCCCTGGCCTCCCAGCCGTCGGGTTTGACGACGTGAAGGCGCACCGCGTCGCGGGGGGCGTCGCGATAGACGAAGCTTTCGGCGGACTCGAATTGCTCGGGCGTGGCCGTGCGATCCTCGGCGCCTGCGACGTGGCCGAGCGCGAGCATCATCAGGAACGCGATGGAAGGGCGGTTGAGGTGCATCCGATGACGAGGGCGGAATGGGCAGGCCGCGGTTTAGTTGAGGTCCAGACTCGAATCAGAGAGCGTAAGACGGTCGGTTTTTCCATCGGGACGCGTGATGACGAGCGTGCCGGCCTCATCGAGGGAGGCGGCGAGATGAGTGACCCCGCCGCGGTTCGGCGCGGGCCAGTAGACCGCATAAACCGTGTGGCTTGGCGCGGAGGTTTTGGTTTCCAAGGTGAGGTTCATATGATCCCGCCAGGCGGCGGTGACCCAGCCGTAAGTTTCACCGCTGCGGTAGCGGGGATCGATGGGGGCGGGGTAGCGATCCGAGATGGTGGCGAACCAGGCGGAGTTCGGCGCGATCACGGTGGTGGTGAGGGAGGCGGCGGCGCCGTCGATGATGGCGGTGGAGCGAAGATTGTCCCAACTCAGCGCCTGCTCGGCGTGGAGCAGCCACGACAGTTTGCCGGGATCGGCGAGTTCCACGCGGTCGCGCGTCACCAGGTAGCGTTGGTCGATGAAAACGAGGTCGCGGGTCACGCGTTTTACGCGCTTGGCGGGCTGCTCGGTTTGGTAGGCGACGGTGGCGTCGCCCGTGGCCCAGGCGAAGCGCTCGCCGGTTTCGAAGCGGGTGATCGTGCCTGTGGCGGTTTTGTCCTGCGGGCGCTGGCCGCGGCCGTCGATCAACACGTCATTCTTGGACAGCGTCTGCCACGTCCACTGTTTGTGGTGGGGGGAGCGGTGGTATTCGCGGTTGGCGGAGTTTATGGCGAGGCCTTCGCCGTAGGCATTCAGGATGAAGGCATTTTGGTCAGCGTGGCTGTGGCTGTAGGAACCATAGGGCGATGATTTGAAGGTGATGTGGATGTCCTGCGCGGGGTTCCCCAAGGCGGAGTGCATCGAGACCCAACCGATGTCGCGGAAAAATCGATACGGCGGGAGATCGGCGAGGGGCTGGGCGGCGGGCAAAGGATAGGCGCTGCCGATGAAGTTGCGAATGAGGAATTCACCGGCGGTCGGGTAGGTGCGGGCGAGCGTGCCGAGTCCCATCAGCGAAGGCGATTCGCGGGGGTCATCACAGAGGGCGGCGTAGCTAAGGAGGTAGCCGTCCTGCTGGACGCGGGCAAGGTGCGTGAGGTAGTCGGCCATGACCGGCTCGAGGTTGAAGTGGCCGGCGTTGGAGGCGTCACCGAAGGTCGTGTGCAGATAGGGCTGCACATTGTAGACGGCGAAGTAGGCGGTGTTTTTCCAGAACGGAGACGCGTAGGCGAGCGGATCATGGTTGGTCAGTAGCTGGTCCTGGAAGCCGGCGTGCTCGAACGTGCCGCGCCAATACGCGCTGCCTTCCGCCCAACCTCCGTCATCACCGCCGAAGGGGCTGAATTGGTCGCGGTAAAAGGTGTAGGCAAACTCCCACCAGTCGCGTGCTTCCGGCAGGTCGTCCCAGAGCGCGAGACCGGTGAGGCCGACCATGGCCATGAAGCGCACCGGGTGGCTGGAGGGCTCCACGTCGAGGGAGTTACGCTTGAGGTCTTGCACGCCGGATTCACGAATCCACTGCACGGTGCGTTCGCCGCGAATCTTGAAGTGGGCGAGGGCACGCGCCTTTTCGTCCGGGGTGAGTTGATCGCGCAACTGATCGTAAACGAGCGGAAGTTTGCGCCAGAGGCGGAAGTGTCCCTCGTCGTTGTAGTAAATGTCGGTCGCGCCGGGCACCGGACCGGAGGCCCAGTCGGGAGCAAAGTGCCAGTCCATCGAGCCGAGCAGGAAGGCCTTGGCCTTGGCGAGGTAGCGTTCCTCGTCCGTCACGAGCCAGACGAGGGTGGCGGCTTCGGCGACGCCGGAAATGCGTCCGGTGAGGTCTTGGACGGCGCGCCATTTGTCGGCTTTCAGGGAATCGCGCACGGAGGGATTGGGATCACCGTAGGTCAGCGGCTCCGCGGGAAACACCTCGCCCATGAAATCCCGATCCAGATCGGCCTTGATGAGATTGAACGCCTCCGCCCCGGCGCCGGTGGTGCAGTAGGCGCGAAACGCGTCGAGCCGTCCTGCCGGCACGAGGGTGCGCGGGGAGGTGGCGGGGACATGGGCAGCGGGAAGTTGCGGTGGAGCGGCGAAGGTGTTCAGCGGCAGCGCGAGGGCGGCGAGCAGCGAGAGGCAGCGGGAAAGCATGAGCATGGCTAGAGATCCTTGGTCTCGGACCGGGGTTGCGCGGCGCGGAAGATCGCGCGGCCGTCGATGACGAGGGAGGTGGCCGCATGGACCGCGTAGGAAAGCGGGCGACCGCTGGTATCCCGGCGGATGAGCACGAGGGCCCCGTCAGTTTCGATGCCGGCAATTTTGATCATGGGGCCGGCGGCGGGTTGGCTGGCGACCAGGCACCGGCGATCGGCGGAGCTGATAGCGAGCGCCGTGCACGTGGTGTTGCTGACATTTTCGACGGCGTGGGCGGGCGGAGTCTCGGCCACGGCAGGAGCGAGCACGGTCAGCCATGCGGCGTGGGCGGACTGAGCTGTGGTTTTGAGGTAGGGGAACGCGGCGTAGTCGCCCTTGATGTAGGTGAGCTCGCCGGACTCCGTGGTGGTGGTGGCGTTGGGCGCGGATTGCCAGCAATCGAGGCGGGCCGCCGGACCGTAGTTATCGGCCTCATACGACCAGACCTGGTGTCCACCTTGGTGATCAAGTTGCCCACGACCACCATGGAGCGCGGCGACGATGGTGCCGGGGTGGGCGGCTTGGAGCCGATCGGAAACGACATAGTAGTCGCGGTCGACCCACAGGATGGCGCGTTGCCAGGTGGCGGCGGTGCCGAAGACGGCCTGCTTTTCCTCGCCGACCAGGGAAGGCGTGTCGAAGCGGAACAAGGTGGGCGGAGTCACATTGGGTGCCGGGTCGCCCGCCGCTTCGCCGTTGAATGTGAGCGTGTTGTGGGCGGTGGCGGTATTATACCAGGCCGTGCGTTCCGCGCCGGCGTAGGTGCCCCGGGAGTATCCGGTATCCGAGCACATCATCTGGCCGGCCGCTTCGATCACGAAGCTCAGATGGTCGTCATGGTTGTGGTTGTCGGCGGTGGGCATGCCGTGAAACAGCAGGTAGCGTTGCTCGGCGCCGTGACTGGTCCAACTGTCGCGAAAGACGGTCTGTCCGCCGGCGAGGAATACGTTGGGATCGGCGTCGGGCGCGACCGGCTTCATGGTAGGATCATGGGTGAGAAACTCATCGAGTTCGAGCGGGTAGTCCCAGCTGGCTCCGCTGTAGTTGAAGCCGCTCTCGGCGCGTTCCCGATCAAACGGGGTCAGATCGGCATTCACGTAGCTCCACATGAGAACCTGCGCGAGCGGGGCGGAGGAAGACAGCTCGGTCGAGACGTTGCCGTAGGCCCCGGCGACCAAGTGGGTGGGGGTCGGCCGAATGTAGGAGTCCTCAATGTTGGGGAGCCAGCCCCGGCTGTTGCGGACTTTTACCATGGCTTCGAAGACCGGCTGGTAGGTCGTGAAGCCATCGACGCCCGAGACGTTGCGGTAGTGATAAAGGAAGGGAACGAAATTGGTGAGCGAGAAAATCAGGTAGTGGCTGCCTTCCCGGTAGAGACCGTCACCGCTGAAGAAGTAACGGGTGTTTTTGTTGGCCGCTTCGATGGCGCGGGCAAGCCAGGCCGCGGCGCGCGGATCGTCGGAAAGCGTGAGGGCCATCGAGCCCAGGCCCCACGCGGGCTTGGACAGGTGGTTATGTGGGCTGCGCGGTGTCCAGCGGTAAAGGTTCTCGTAAACACATTGAGCCTCCCGGGCGAGGCGTTCCCGGATTTCGCGGTCGATCTCCGTCGTGAGGGTGGGCTGGATACAGTCGTAGGCATGGGCGTAGTTTTGCAGCCAGGAACCGCGGTAGATTTCGTCGACAGGACTGCCTCGGACTTGAGAATCGAGATCGAAGATCGGCCCATCGTAGGCGCGGAGCAGCAGGGCCTCGGCGCGTTGACGGTGGGCGGATTGGACGCTGGGGTCGTCGCTGAGAAGAGCGACCACGGCGTGCGCCCGGGCGGCCATCGACAGCGAGCCGTAGTATTGATGGATGGCTTTGGTTTCGGCGGAGGCGGCGGGCGGAGGCGGAAGTTCAGCGGAGAGATCAGCCAGTCGTTCCACCGCGGCCCAACGTTCGCGGGCAAAGGCGTCCGCGGTGCGGCGCGCCCTAAGCGCCAGAAGATCGTCGGCCTTGAACCATAACGACGGATGCGTTTCGTGGTTGGGCAACACGGCCTCCGGAGCAAGGGCGAAACCGGTGTAGGAATCGTAGGGGGCGGCGTCGGGGGCGGCGGTCGAAACGCAGCCGCAGAGCAGGAGGACAGCGAAGGGAAACGGAACGAGGAGTCGTTTCTTCATGGCGCGGACGGGCTCAAGGGAGAGCGGGCAGCGACCAGTGTTCGATGGACCAGTCGCCGAGTTGAGGATGGGTGAGTTTCCACCTCCCGGGGTGGGCCAAGGAGACGTGCCATGCGGCGGCGGCGGCGCGTTCGGAACCGGTCCAGGCAAGCGCGGCCAAAACCCCGGGGTGCGTCTGGGAAGCGGTGCGGGCGACGGGGGTGGCATGGTAGGGGGCCAATACATGGCGGCGCGGCTGGCTGCCGTCGGGTCGGAGGTCCCATTCGGTGCCGTCGAAACCGAGCAACGGTTGCAAGGCGGTGCCGTGACCCGAAGTGGCCCACGCCGTGAGGATGGGCGCGTCGCCATCGACCTCGAGATCAGGGGAGGTCGAGGGCAGGGCGTAGCCGCCGACCCGGAACACGGCCGCCTGACGGGGATCGACCAGGTGGACTTGGAGCACCCAGCCGGCCCGCCACCAAACGAAGGTTTCGACCCCGGTGCTGATCTGATCGACCTTGAAGCCAAGGCCGTAGCTGTAGCCGATGTGTTCGGCATCCATTTCCACGGTCGTCGTTGAGTGGCGACCATAGTTGCGCCCGTCGGGCAACTCTTGGGTCAGCCCGCCGTCGAGCGACCAACGCGTGGCGAAATCGCCCGAAGCCAGAGTGAAGCCGGTGCCGGAGCGGTAGGCGAGCTTGCCCCATTTCCATGCGCCGTAACGTAACTGAGTATTGGATACCATGGAGCCGGCGTTGAGAATCTCGACCTCGCCGCCGACGCCGCGCACGAGCAATCCGGGCACCGGCATGGCGTGGGCGAAGTCGCCTTCTTCGGCCGGCAACGGTTGTTCGGGCTCGTGCCAGAACGCGTGATCCGGCGGGAGTAGCAAGGCGGCCAGTCCCTTCGCGCACCAATAAGGCGAGCCGCTGCAGGAGTAGGCCTCGGCGATGTCGTCGAACCGGTCGGTAAACCCGAAGGCGAGGCAGCCCTGTTCCTGCGTGATCGGGCGGGCGAGGAAGAAATCGAGATTGCGGGTGCAGAGTCGACGCAGGCGGCCAAGGGGGACGTCGGTGCAGCCCTCGGCGGCGGCCAGACCGAAGACGTTGATCGCGTTGAAGCGATACATGATCGAGCGGCCGAAGGCAGGATGTTCGCCGCTCGCGGCAAAGAAGTATTGGTAATCGCGGACGAAGAGTCGCGCCCACTCACGCCACCGTTGGGCGCGCGTCTCGTCGATGGCGCCATGGAGCCTCGCCCACCAGAGTCCGTAGAAATGAAAGGCGTAGGCGTTGTAGTGATCGTAGGCCTGGTTGATGCCGTCCTCGAACCAACCGCCGCCGCGATACATGGTTTCGAGTTGGTTGAGGTGCGCGGTGATCAACGCGCGGTCGGTGCGGTGGCCGTAACCCTGCTTCCCGAGAAACTCGAGGATATGGACCGACATGAAGAGGTGGTTGTTGTTCACGATGCCGCCGCCGCGCGCCGTCGCGAGCCAGTGGGCGACCGTGTCGCGCTCGGCGGGGCTGAGCGGCGTCCAGAGTTGATCCGGTGCGATCTGCAACGCGATGGTCAGCAGGCCCATCTCAACATGGTGCTGATGATAGCTGGCGTCCGGACCCCAGTAATGACCGCTCGCCGCGTCGCTGCCGATCACGAGCCCAGCGCGAAACCAAGCCGCGATTTTTTCGCGGAAGGCGAGGTCGGCCGGGTCCGCCGGGTCGGGCGAGCTTTGGAGGTAATGCGCCGCCAACACGAGCGGTCGGGCAAACGTTTCGAGGCGGTCGGCCTGCACGCCATGATCGCTGGCGGGGCCGCTGATGGCCAAGTCGGCCCGTCCGGGGCGCATGAGGGCGGCGAGGGGATCGAGCAGACGTTTGGTCTGGCGCTGCCAATGGCGATAGCTGTCGGTCACAGTGCTCATATTACAAAAACGACGATGGGGATGCGGGGCGACGCGGGCGCGGTGCGTCCAAAAAACGGGAAACTACGACGAGCGATCAAACGCCTCGGTCGTGACGCGAGCCTTGAGCTCGCCTCCATTGGCATAGGCGTGGATGTTGCGCAGGGCCAATGCACCGGCGTCTCTTCGACGATCGGTGGTCGGACCGGCGAGGTGCGGCGTCAGGCTCACGTTGCGCAACCCGCGAAATGGTGAATCGAGCGGGAGGGGCTCGTTGGTAAAAACGTCGAGCCCGACCTGGATATGACCCTCTTGCGCGACGCGCCCCAGGGCGGCTTCGTCGACGACGGCGCCGCGACCGACGTTGACGAAAACGCCGCCCGGCCGGATCAACCGCAGGAGGCGTTCGTCGACGATACCGGTTGTTTCCGGAATGAGGGGGGCGAGTTCGACGATCACGTCATTGGACGCAAAAAGTTCGTCGAGCGACCGGGCGGGCTTCACGCCGAAGCGGGTTTCGGCCGTGGCATCGACGTCGGGCGCATAGACCATGACCTCCGTGCCGAAAGGGTGGAGCAACAGCGTGAGTTCGCGCGCGACTTGTCCGAATCCATGGATACCGACCTTGCGGCCAAAGAGCGACGCGGTGGTCGTGTCGCCGTCTTTCCACGCGCCGTCCAGATGCATGGC
>CAXBDS010000224.1:0-8158 GCA_963974355.1 uncultured Opitutaceae bacterium | reverse complement strand
TATGTTCAACTGGAAAATCAACGGCTCATTGAGGCGCGGCCACGTTCGGGATTCTACGTCTGCCCGCGCCACTCGGTTAGGCTGAACGAACCCGTTGCCTCAAACCGCACGCCTGCGGCTACCGGACTTAGGATCTTCGACGGATTGATGCCAATGGCGAGGGACATGATCGATCCCAGCCTTGTGCCACTAGGCGGCGCTACGCCCAGCCCAAAGCTCCTGCCTCTCGACAAGCTGGTCCGCATCACTTCGTCGATGGCTCGCAACTCAACGCAAGCCAGCATGAGCTATGACCCGGCCCCAGGATGCCTGCCCCTCCGTAAGGAGCTGAGTCGACGCTCGCTTGATTGGGGATGCAGCCTGACAACCGATGAGTTCATCATCACGAACGGAGCCAGCGAGGCATTGAATCTCGCCCTGCACGCAACCACCCGCCCCGGCGACACCGTGCTGGTTGAGTCGCCTACATACTACGGACTCCTCCACATCATTGCCCAACTAAACCGCAAGGTCATCGCCATTCCGTCTTCGGCGCGTGACGGAATTTTGATAGACGCCGCCGCCAGCGCCATGAAACGCCACCGCGTCGGTGCAATGGTCATCACTCCCAACTTTGCCAATCCCACCGGAAGCCTCATGCCCGAAAGCAACCGAAGGGACCTGCTGGCCCTGGCCGGCAAGCACGGGATTCCCCTGATCGAAGACGACATCTATGGCGACCTCCCGCACGAAGGTGAACGTCCCCGATGCCTGAAGGCACTGGATACTTGCGGCGGCGTCATTCTCTGCGGCTCGTTCTCCAAGACCTTGGCTCCCGGGCTTCGGGTCGGCTACATCGCCGGAGGCCTCTACCATCAAAAAATTCTGCGCATGAAGACCGCGCTAAATCTCGGTTGCGCCTCACTCCCTCCGTTGACCGTGGCTGAGTTCCTTCGCACCGGCGGCTACGAACGGCACCTGCGGAAGCTGCGTCATACTTTCCGTCAACACGTGTGCAAGATGCGTGAGGCGTTGGCCGGCCATTTCCCGGACGGAACGCGGGTCAGCAATCCTTCCGGTGGCTTTGTCCTCTGGGTTGAGTTGAAGGGAAAATCCGATGCTTTGCTGGCGTTCGAGGAGGCCCGCGCCGCCGGCATCAGCATAGCACCAGGCCCGCTGTTCTCAGCCACCGGAGAATTCAAAAACTGCCTGCGCCTCAGTTGTGGCTTCCCTTGGAGCGAACGCACCGAAGCCGCGCTGAAAACACTCGCCCGAATCGTCAGCTAAACCGGGGAATACCCTCCAACACCTCATGATCATCGTAAACATCAATGACGTTCCAAAGGAAAACCATCGTTCCCCGAAGGGAAGATTCGAGGCCGTGCGCCAGCATATCTCCCTCGCCGCGGGCGGCAGCAAAGACGGTGCACCCGAAAACGGTGGCCACCCCTTCGATGTAGAACTGACCCGCGTGCCGCCCGGAAAGTCGGCATGGCCTCTCCATAGCCACACCTCGCAATGGGAGGTCTTCATCATCGTCTCCGGCCGGGGACACCTTCGCATGGACGCCGAACCGCGGGAGCAGGCGGTCCAAGCTGGTGATTTCATCCTGCATCCACCGGGCGAGGCCCATCAACTCGTCAACACCGGTGAGGAGGATCTCGTCTATTACATTGTTGCGAGCAACCCGACCTCCGACGTGGTCCACCACGTCGAATCGGACAAGTGGTTCGTGAAACCCATCAGAAAAGTCTTCCGCGAGGTTTATCGGCCCGGGATGCAAGGCTACTACGACGGTGAGGAGTAAACCCATGCATCCCGATTACCTCGCCCCGCATTACGCCAACTCGGCGCTGCTCTGCATCGACATGCAGAACGACTTCGTGCTGCCGCAGGCGGATTACGCCATTCCGGGCACGCATGAAGTGGCCCCTGCGGTGGCCCTTCTCGCAAACCATTTCCGCACGGCGGGCAGGCCCATCTACCACGCGGTGCGGCTTTACCTCCCCGATGGCTCCAACGTCGATGCCTGCCGACGCGCCCTCATCCAGAGCGGACGACAAATCGTCGCACCGGGTAGCTCCGGAGCCGAGTTGATCGACCTGCTCAATCCATCGGGCGAACGCATGGACACAGACCGCCTGCTCTCGGGAGATTTTCAATGGCTGCGCAGCGGCTTGGAGGCGATTTTCTACAAGCCTCGCTGGAGTGCATTCCATGAGACCCGTCTTCACACCGAGCTTCAGGCCCGACGCATCGACACGTTGGTGATCGCAGGCTGCAATTACCCCAATTGTCCGCGCGCCACCATCTATGACGCCACCTCACTGGATTATCGCGTGGTCTTGGCGAAGGACGCCGTCTCACGACTTTACCCACAAGGTGAGGAAGAAATGCGAGGCATCGGAGTGACCCTCTCATCCTTTCAGGAAATCGGCGCGCTGCTCCCTCCGGCGCTCACTTCGCCACCCACGCAGTGAACACGTCGCCTGTCGCCACTGCGCTCGCCAGCCTGACCGAGCGGATCGGGAACGCCGCAAAACGCGCGGGTAGGTCGCCCTCGGATATCCGTGTGTTGCTGGCCACCAAGACCGTGCCGGTTGAAATCATCCGTATCGCCGTGGGGCGTGGTTTCCGACTGCTCGGCGAAAACCGCATACAGGAGTTGCGAGGAAAACACGGTGCTTTGTCGGAACTATCTCCAGAGTGGCATTTCATTGGCCATCTCCAGTCCAACAAAGTTCCGGATGCCGTCCGGTTCGCCTCGTGCGTGGAATCGGTGGATCGCCTCGAGCTGGCCGAACGCCTGCACCGGTGCCTCGAAGCCGGAGACCAGACCTTGGATGTTCTGGTTCAAATAAACACATCGGGCGAAACCTCAAAGTATGGTGTCATGCCCAGCGATGCGCTGGCATTGGTGCGTCGAATCGCGACCTCATGTCCGCGACTGCGTATCCGTGGACTCATGACGCTTGCCCGGTTCTCCTCCGACGAGACGGTCGTCCGTCCGTGCTTTTCCACCCTAAGACAAACCGCCGGCCAGATTCGCGAGCGTGCAATCGAGTCCGTCCGGATGGATGTGCTCAGCATGGGCATGAGCCACGATTTTGAATGGGCTATAGAAGAAGGAGCCACCCAAGTTCGAATCGGCACGCTGGTCTTCGGAGCGAGACAATTTTCGGACGCCCATTATTGGCCCGCTGCCGCGCCTTAAAAGAACGGAGATGCGACCCAACGACCCAAGGCGGGCCTTATCTTGTTGATCCGCTATGGCCGGTCGAATGGCGTTCCTTTCGATGAGAAGGCTTTTCACTCTGGCTTATCCCCAACTGTCGGCACGGGATTCTAGGTTCGTTGAGGACTTTCGGCTGAAGCACGACGAGCATCACCAACTTGTAAGAGCACATTTCACGATCGCGTTCGGGCGCTCGGACCTTGAAGAGCACACTTACCTAAAGCACGCGCAAGAAATCGCAAATCAGGCGCGATCGATATCCTTCGTTTGCAGATATGCTATGCTGGGCGCCGACCACAAAGCCGAGCGCGCACTTGTATACCTGGTGCCGGACGAGGGCTATAGCGATATCTCCCGTCTTCACGATGCTTGGTATCGACAGACGATGGCTCAGTTCCTGCAGCTGGACATCCCCTACGTGCCTCACATCACCCTCGGTTCTTCTACTGACCGTGCGGCCATGAAGGCCTGCTGTGACAACCTGAATGAGACTGAATTCTCGGTTCACGGTTCGGTAACGGCATTGACAGTGGCAGCCTTGGACGGGGGCGTGTTGACCGACATCGCGTCCTTCCCTCTGAAATCCGGTGGCTCGTAGTTACTTTATCGGATGGCCGCGAACTCCAATATGCAGGGAGCGTTTGGCTAGCCGCTTCTTCCATCGCAACGGTTCCTATCGGGCCGGTCCAGCCCGTCTCCTAACGATGGCATCGCCGTGCCTGTGACCTCTGCTTCCTGTCGAATGCCTACTGATCTGTCTCACGGCCGGGTCCCAACATGAAAGCCGTAACGACCCCCTGCATGTGTCGTTCGACAGCGACCCGCATGGGGCGAGCACCAAGAGTCTTATGGTGTCCTTCGCGCAGCAGGCGTTCGAAATCTTCGGCGGTGACTTCGACTGCGTGCCCAAGACCGCGCAGTCGCGCTTGCTCGCGAGCGACCATTTGCTCGCAGATCTCGCGCTGCACCGTATAGGGCAGACGATTGAACACGATTTTTTCAGTCACACGGCCAACGAGCTCCGGCCGCAGTTGCTGGCTGACACGGGCATGCACCGTGCGCTCGATGGAGGCGAAAGGCGCCGACTGCATTCGCATGGCCTCGGCTGCGCCGATGTTGCTCGTGAAGACGACGTAGAAGCCGCTCAGGTTTTTGCGCTCACCGGTCGCCAACGTGATCGCGGCGTCATCCAGAATCTGGAGAAACAGATCCAGCACCAGCGGGTGGGCTTTCTCCACCTCATCGAAGAGTAGCGTGCCCCGGTCGGCGCGGGTGAGCGCACGACCGAGAAGGCCGATGTCGTGGGGATGCGCGCCGATCAGTTTCTCCACGGAGCTTTGATTCTGATACTCCGACATGTCGAAGCGCAGCGGCTTCGACTCGGCGAAGAGGTAAGACGTGAAGACATTGGCGATCTCGGTTTTGCCGACACCGGTCGGACCGACGAAGAGGAATGAGCCACGTGGGCGGCTGGTATTGGCGAGACCAAGTTCGCCTCGCCGCAGCACGGAGCACACGGGGTCGATGACGTGATTCTGACCTTTGATGTGTTCGCGCAGGTGCTTGGGCAGTTGGCGGAGTTTTTCCAGAAGATCGGGTGCGATGTTGGGCATGGCGGTTCTTCTTTCGAGTGGGTTAACGATACCACGTGGGCACGCGGCCGTCCGCACCGAGCGGCGGCAGCTTCACACGGCGGAAGCCTCGTTCGCAGTGCTGCACGACGGCCTCGAATTTCCGCAGCCGCCGCAGTTCGTGAGGCTCAATGCGGTAGCGGTCTTCCTCAGTCCAGGACACGTTGCGTTTTCCGCTGGAGTAACCGGTGGTGCGTTTCTTTGCCTTGTGCTTGCCGAGGGTGTCGGCGGCGATCTTTGCGGAGTCTTCGTCGGCCGCGCAGAACGTCACCCGGTTGGCCATGTTGGCGATAAACACCTTGGCCTTACGCTCATCCTGCATCGGCGGGATGAGCGAGGTGTAGGACTGCGTCGCCGCCACCACGGTGGCGCGGGCCTCGCGAATGACGTCCACGACGTTGTAGTCGCTCATGCCGTCATCGCTCGCGGTGACGATCTTCTGCGCCTCGTCGGCCCAGAAGATGAGCAGGTTGTCGTCGGCGCGTTGCGCGGCGGGACGGTCAAACCGTCGCAACGCATGCGCGTAGAACGTGAGTTTCAAAAGCGTGTTGATGTAGCGGCGCTCCACCTGGAACCGTTGCGGCAGCGCGACGCAGACGACTTTGCCCCGGTCGATGTCGTCGAACGAAAAGCTGGATTTCGGCGGACAGAATACGGCGGCGATGTCCGGATCGGTGAAAACCTTCAGGTAGTTGGCTACCGTGGTGCGGACGCCGCCGAGTTGCTCGGGAGGTTGCGACTTCAGCGCCTCGTAGTGTTCGAGCAGCGTTTTGGATCGCGAGGCATCGGATTCGGTGACCAACGCCATGAGCTCGTCCAACATCGTGTTGGAGGTCAGGAACTCGTAGGCGTTGTCGAGCGTGACCGGCAGTCCGGCGGCTTCGAGCACGCGAAACGCGAACTCGATCTGCACTTGGGCTTGCGTGCGGAAAAAACTCTGCTCGTTGCGCTGACCGAGCGCGGAGGCCACGTCGCAAACAATCTTGGCCTTGGCCGACCACGGCAGGTGCGGGTTATCCAAAAAGTTAAAGGTATGCGTCGGTGTCCAATCCATCGGCGCGTCCTCGGGTCGGACTTGGAGGAGGATCAAGCCCTGCTCGCGGCCGAGGTGACGGAACATCTCGCGCAACGTTTCCCAATACACGCCTTTGTCATCGACGCAGATGCCTCCCCACGTCGGACAGTTGCGGCCGACCTGCCAGAGCATGGTGTTGATCGCCGCCTGGGTTTTTCCGCTACCGGTCTGGCCCGTGATGAGCCAGCCGCGGCAAAAGTCGTCCATCCGCCAGACGAAGCCGCCGAGACGGAGCACCACCGGGGGCGGGCAAGCCCGGGCGGGCTGCGAGCAGGCCGAGTAAAGTTGCCACAGCGCCAAAGCGCCAAACGCGAACATCACCGGCGGATAGCCGCCGGCGGCATACGCAAGGGTCGCGCTAAGCATCGCCAGAATGAGATTGGCCAACATGGGAAGTAGGCCCGCCGCTGCACTGCGGACGCGGGGAGCTTAGCTGGCGGCGACAACCGCCGTCTTCCATGAACGGTGCAAAAGCTTACGAGATCGTGCCCGTTTGCCGGGCCGGCGGAGTCCCGCGCGGGCAATTCCGACAGGACAACACCCGCCTGCGCCGCCCGCTGGCGCGGGTCGGACGCAGGCGGGATTTGCCGGGCGGTGGGTCAATGGCACACGGGCGGAGACGTGGGCACGCTCGTCTCTACGTTCCTTGCGTCCCGCGACTCCGTCCGGGCCGCCCGGCGTCATCGCACTGGACACGCTTGGGCCAGATTGAGATTCTTCACCGGTTACCAATATGGGAAAACGCCACCTGTTCGACCTCATCAAGGAATACAAAGAGATCGTCGCCGAAGTCGTCCGACTACAGGCGGAAGTTGATCGCGAGCTACCGGCTGCCCTCATGGTCCTGCCGGCGTCCTATGGGTATGCCGACATGGACCACTTCATCAAAGCCGTCGTCCAAGTGTGTCGTCCGCCGCCTCACCCCAAAGCCGCCCGCCGCCCGCCTCGTGCCAAGGTCTCCCACGCCGAGGTCGCCGTTGGCTCTGGGATGGCGAAGGTCGGACAAGCGGTCCGACTAGCTGCGGAGCCAACGCGGCCAGCAGGCTCATCACTCGAGGATCCGAAGAATTTCGGACTGATGCCGGACCACGGCTTGCTCGGAACGACGGGCCGAGATTCCCCACAGCAACAGGCTAAGCTGACCGGCGCTCTGAAATTTGCCCAACAGGTGCTTCACACCTCGGGAGTTCCCGCCGCCGTCTGGCGGGAATGGCGCCAATTCGAGCGCAAGGCCAGCGAAGTCCTACGCACCCTCAACACGGTGGTGCGCACCGACGAGGTGTGACACCCCCGACCGGGCAAGACAGCGGGCAGGGGCACATCGCCAGTGTCACGCGGTCAGCGGGTCCGTTCGTTTGGTCGGCGAGCCAGACGCGACCCGTAAACGCAGAGACCATGGTTGGGGTGGCCGGGATCAGCGTTGGCCGCACTTACCCCGATATACGTGTAGGTCGCGGAGCCCCCGCGTAAAACACGGGTTGGTTCATTGGCGCGCCAGTCGGTCGGCCCCTTCGGGACGCGCCACGACTCCGTCCATTCCCACACGTTGCCTCCCTGGTCGTGGGTTCCGAAATACGATCGAGCCGCCGGAAAAGCGCCCACGGGAGTCAGCACGAAGGGCATGCCCACGCAGAAATGATCCACCACATAGTTAACCGACCTCGCATCGCCGGGCGGGAGGAGGTTGTTGGGAGCCTCGTCCGAACGGATCGGATAATCCCAGTAAGGCCGGTCGCCTTCCCGGGCTGGATCGAAGTAGGCCGCTTTGAACCATTCGTCCTCCGTCGGCAGAAAATAGCGGGCTCCCGGATTGCGCCGCGCCGGCAGCATATCCCGCCTCACTTCATCATCGTCGGGCACCGGAAAATGAGTCGTGTCGTAGGCCCCGACCGCCGCATCACCTTCCGTCGTGCCGAGCTCACTCGCACCGGTGTCCGGTCGGTCAAAATGCATCCAGTTCGCCAGACGCGCGACCCGATACCAATTCAGGTAGGTGACCGGACGCGCCTCCCAACCCGGCTTCGGGGCATAGGTAAATCCCTCCGCGGTGGCGGTCCGCAGCACGCCTCCCAAAAGCCCGTCTCCCATGCTGGGTTCGTATAGCCGATACGGATCATCGCGTCGCGCCACGGCGTTCAGAAATGCCGCGTAGTCCGCATTGGTCACCTCGTATCGGGCAATCTCATACACATGACCGACCGCTCCCCGGCCGTGCACGGGATCGGCGGGATTGCCGGG
>CAXBDS010000223.1:0-8189 GCA_963974355.1 uncultured Opitutaceae bacterium | reverse complement strand
GAAAATGATCCGATCGAGATCACCGGCCTGCGCGGGCGCTGGACCCAGCTCCGGCTGAATCGCCCCATCACCGGCTTCGTCCGCTCCACCACCCCCGCCCCGGCGCCCCCCGTGCCTGTGCCAGCTCCGACTCCCGCTCCCACTTACTCCAACAGCCCGTCGGCCGTGCAAAATACGCCGGTCAACGACGGCGCTTATCTCGCACCCCGTTCGGCCACGCCAACTCCCGCGCCAGGCAGTCCGTCCGCCGGTTCGATGGGCGCCCTGCCCCGCTTGTTCGAGGGCAAAGTGGTCTCCACGCGCTCTCCCTTTCACCCGCGCCGTCCCTACGATTATGCGATCGTCAACGAAGGGGGCACCCGCATGGCCTACCTCGATTTTTCCAAGCTCATGCAATTGAGCCAAATCGAGGGCTACATCGATCGGGACGTGACCGCTTACGGCCCGGTTGAGGCCGTGCCGAGCAGCAACGATATCGTCGTGCGCGTTGAGTCCTTGCGCCTGCGCTGATTCTCGGTCAGCTCCGGGACTCCATGGAATTGATCGACGGCAACCAAATCGCCTCCGCCATCGTCGCGGAACTCAAAATCGAAGTCGCGGCTCTGTCGGGTCGCAAACCTTGCCTCGCCCTCGTCCGGGTCGGCGATGATCCCGCCTCGGTCTCGTATGTGCGGAAGAAGGACCTCACCGCCGCCGAAATCGGCATCGAGAGCCGCCTGATCCTCCCGCCGGTCACGATTTCCCAGGCGGAACTTGCATCCCTCATCGACGAACTCAACGCCGACGAGCCCGTCGACGGTATTCTCGTCCAGTCGCCGATGCCGGCCGGGATCGATGAACTCGCGATTTTTCGTCGCATTTCGCCAGCCAAGGATGTTGACGGACTCGGCACCATGAATCTGGGCAAAGTGGCGCAAGACGACGAGACCGGGTTCGTATCCTGCACGCCCGCCGGCATCATGGAATTGCTCGCCCGGTCCGACACCGACTTGAAAGGCAAACACGTTGTCGTGCTGGGCCGCAGTCTGCTGGTGGGCAAGCCCGTCGCGCTCCTCGCGCTGCAGAAACGGGCGGGCGCCAACGGCACCGTCACCGTCTGCCATTCCGGGACCAAAGATCTGCCCGCCATCACGCGCCTCGCTGACGTCCTCATCGCCGCCATCGGCCGCCCGGGTTTCGTGACGGCCGACATGGTCAAACCCGGCGTGGTCGTAATTGACGTCGGCATCAATCGCGTGGCTGATTCAGCCCGCAAATCCGGATATCGCCTCACCGGCGACGTTGACTTCGCGGCGGTGAGTCCGCTCGCCTCAAAAATCACCCCGGTTCCCGGCGGCGTGGGCCCGATGACGGTGGCCATGCTCATGAAGAACACCGTCAAAGCCCGCAAGCTACGATGAAGCTGACGGGCGATACCCATTACGTAATTGCCCCTCTTGCCCCGACGGTTCCGACCAAGGCAGCGTTACACTGATGCCTGCGCCTAAGATACTCGTCGTCGACGATCAACCGATCAACGTCCAGCTGCTCAAGCGCAAGCTCGAGCGCGAGGGTATCGACATCGTCACCGCCTACTCAGGACAAGAGGCACTCGAGGCCGTCGCCGCCACGAAACCCGACCTCATCCTGCTCGATGTGATGATGCCCGACATGGACGGCATCGAAGTCTGCCAACGGCTGCAAAGCCGCGAAGCCACCCGATCAATCCCGGTCATTTTCATCACCGCCCGCAGCTCCAAGGAAGGCAAGTTGGAGGGATTGGGCGTCGGCGCCGTCGACTACATCACCAAGCCCATCGATCTCGACGAGACCCTCGCTCGCGTGCAGACCCAATTGCGCTTCGTCTCGATCAACCGCGAGATGGTCGACCTCCAACGTCGTCTCGCCGAAGCGCGTCGCGCCGCGACTATCGGCGCCGTCACCCAAGGCATCGCCCACAATCTCAACAACCTGCTCGGCGTCGTCATCGGCTACCTGGACCTGATCAAGGCCTTCCCGGACAACCCGGACCGCGTATCCAAAAATGCCCAACACGTCGAAGACGCCGTGCAGCGCATCGTCTCGATCATCAAGCAGCTCAGCTCGCTCGTCATCAAGACCCGCATGCCGACGCAACTGTTCAAGCTGGATCAGCTCCTCGACGGCGGCATCGGACGCTTCCGCACGGAGTTTAATCTGGAGAGCGCCGTCGAGGTCGATAACCCCTTGGGCGACCTTCCGGTCAGCGCCCATGTGGAAGTCTTCGAAAGCGTGCTCTCGGCCATCCTGATCAACGCGTGGGAATCCTACGACAACGCCCCCGCCGATCAGCGGCCCATCACGATCCGCACGCAGTTCGCCGACAGTCTCGGGGATGCCCGCATCGTGCAGATCCGCGTCGAGGATTCCGGTCACGGAATCGACGCCGAAGTGCGCGACCACATGTTCGAACCTTTTATCAGCACGAAACACACCGTCGGCGTGGGCATGGGCCTCACGGTGGCGCGCCACGCGCTGCGTAATATGGGCGGCGATCTGATCCTGCAAGACCGCCCCGAAGGCGGCACCGTCGCCGTGCTCCTCCACCCCGTCGATCGACCCGCCCGCAAAAGCAATGAAGTCTAAAATCGCGTTCATCGGGGCCGGCCGCATGGCCTCGGCCATCGTCGAAGGATTGCTGGCCGGCAACACGGTCGAGCCAGAGCAACTGACCGCGTGTAGTGCTCGTGGGGATACGGCCCGTGCTCTGGCCGAGCGCTGCGGCATCAACGTCGCCCACGACGCCGAATCGGCCGTGCAGAATGCCGATATCGTGGTGGTGGCGTTCAAACCCCAACATCTCGCCAGTGTCGGGGCCGGCCTCCAATCGGCGACCGCCGGCAAGCTCGTGGTCTCGGTGCTGGCCGCCAAATCCCTCGCTCAGCTCCGCCGCGCCTTCCCGCAAGCCCGCAACATCGTGCGGGCCATGCCGAACACTCCGGCCTCGATCCAAGCCGGCCTCACCGGCTGGACACCGCTCAACCCCCTCTCCGAAAAAGACCGGGAAGCGCTGCTCGCCCTCTTCGCCGCCATCGGCCGCGAACTGGAAGTGCCGGAAGAAAAAATGGATGCGCTCATGGGCGTGAGCGGTTGCGGCCCCGCCTTCGTTTTCGAATTCACGGCGGCGCTGCGCGATGCCGGAGTCAGCGCCGGACTTTCCGAAAGCGAATCGTCCTACCTCGCCATGGAAACCGTGCTTGGCGCGGCCCGTCTAATGGCGCGGAGTGAGCTTTCACCCGAGGCCTTGCGCGACCAAGTGACCTCGCCCAACGGCACGACCTTTGCCGGGCTGCAACGCCTGAGCGCCGGCAACTTCCGCGAGCTCATGCGTGAAACCGTGCAAGCCGCGAAAGCGCGATCGGTCGAGCTCGCCCGCGACGCCTGAACGATTGCCGTCACTTTCGGCGTGAAATAATTCCGCGTCGAGCCTTGGGTGTTGCGACATGAGCACACTTGACGGCCGGGTTTTGGTTACGGGCGGCGCCGGATTCATCGGCAGCGCCCTCATCTGGGCACTCAACCAACGCGGCATCACCGACATCTTCGTCACCGATATTCTCGGGACCGACGAGAAGTGGCGCAATCTCGTGCCGCTGAAATTCGCTGACTACTGCGAGGCACCGGAATTCCGGAAACAGTTTCTTGAGGACGAAGAAAGCTACGGTCACTTCTCCACCGTGTTTCACCTCGGCGCTTGCTCCGCGACCACGGAACGCGACGCGTCGTATCTCGCCGACAACAATTTCGCGTTCACGAAACAGCTCGCCGAGTGGTCCTTGTCGCGGGGCACCCGCTTCATCTATGCCTCCTCCGCAGCAACCTACGGCGATGGCAGCCAAGGCATGGACGATCGCATCGATGACCTGCACGCGCTGCGGCCGTTGAACATGTATGGTTACTCCAAACACCTCTTCGACCTCTACGCGCAGCACCACGGTTTTCTCAACCAGATCGTCGGGCTGAAATACTTCAACGTCTTCGGCCCCAATGAGGATCACAAAGCGGACATGCGTTCGCTCGTCCACAAGGCCTACGAACAGATCCAACGCACCGGCAAAGTTCAGCTGTTCAAGAGCTACAAACCCGAGTTCAAGGACGGCGAACAGATGCGCGACTTCCTCTACGTCAAAGACGCGGTGGAAATGACGCTTCATTTCGCTGAAAAGGGCCACGCCGCTGGCGGCCTCTTCAATCTCGGTTCCGGCGAAGCCAACACCTGGGTCACCCTCGCCAGCGCCATTTTCTCGGCCCTGGATCGTGAGCCTAACATCGAGTTCATCGAGATGCCCGAAGTGCTGCGCGGGAAATACCAATACTTCACGAAAGCCGACATCGCCAAACTGCGGGACTCCGGTTTCGAGCGTCCGATGACCGCCCTGCCGGAGGCGGTGGCGGACTACGTGACGCAGCACCTGCTCACCGGCAAACGCCTCGGCGAATAGCCGTCGCTCCGAGGCGACGCCTCACCATCGGAGGCTGAAGTGGTGCGCCATGTCGGAATCGAACCGACCTCTCAAGCTTGGGAAGCTCACATTCTACCGATGAACTAATGGCGCAAACTCAGGAAGCGGAATCCAAGACATCGCCCGCTCGTCCGCAATCACGAATATGAGCGGCGGCCTTCTAGCGCGCTTTTCAGCGTAACGGAGTCGGCGTAGAGCACGCCGCCCCCACTCGGTAATCCGAAGCCGATGCGCGTGACCGTGGTGGCATCGCCTTCCGGAAGATGCTGGGTGATGTAGTGGCAGGTCGCCTCACCCTCGACATCGTTGGAGAGAGCCAAAATCAACTCGGTCACTTCACCGCCTCGCAGGCGCTCGATCAGCGCCGCCAGATTCAAGTTTTCCGGCCCCACGCCGTGGATCGGAGACAGCTTGCCGTGCAAAACGTGATAACCGCCGCGGTAGGCCCCGCTTCGCTCGAAGGCCACGAGATCCGGCACCTGTTCCACCACGCAGATCGCAGAACTGTCCCGCGACTCATCGGCACAAACCGGACACAGTTCCTCCTCCGCCAAATTGCCGCACCGTGCGCACCGTCGCACCGCGCGGGCCGCCTGTTGCATCGCATCGACCAAGGCCGGCAACCGCTCCGGTTTTTCGACCAACAGATGCAAGGCCATGCGCTCGGCCGAGCGGTAGCCGAGCCCCGGCAATTGCTTCAGCAGGCTCTGCAATCTTTCGACCGAGGGCGTCATCGACCGCTTACATCAAACCCGGCATCTGGAAGCCCGACGTCACGGACTGCATTTGCGCGTCGTTGAACTCCTTGGCTTTCGTCGCGGCTTCCTGCACGGCCGCAAGGACGGTCTCGCTGACGAATTTCGCGTCTTCCTTCAGGAATTCCGGATCGAGATTCAACGAGAGGAAGGTGCCCGCACCGTTGATCTTGATCGTCACGGCACCACCGCCGCTCGTCACATCGAGTTCCTTGGCAGCCAATTCGGTCTGCATGGTCTCGATCTGCTTCTGCATTTTCTGAGCTTGTTTGAGGAGTTTGCCTACGCCGGCCATGGTGAAATAAGTTGAGGTTGAGAGATGATGGAAGGTCCCGTGGGACAGGATCGGTAAGTGCTCCCGAAGCGGCGCCGTTCTTCAAGCCCCAAGTATCGCGGCGTAGCCCTCGCGAAACGTCGGATAATGCGGACGCCACCCAGTCGCCGCCTTAAACCGGTCATTCGCGATCACCCGGTCCGGGGTCATGCGCCGGCGTCCGCCGGCGGGTTGCCCGGTAAATTCCGGCGCCGAGCGGTCTAAATGGGCGGCTAGCCAGGCGATGACTTCGCCCTTGGGCGCGGCGCCGTCATCCGCGAGATTATATACTTGTCCCGCCGTCGTCTCCCGTTGGGCCCACGTCGCGAAAACCGCCGCCACGATATCGTCGCGATGGATGAGATTCAGATGTGTCTCTGCCTGCCCCGCTACTCGGCCATCGCTTTCAGAATCGCGCAATTGATTCAACAAATAGTGCCGATCCGGACCATAGATCCCCGCAAGCCGGAGAATCGTGTGCGCCCCTCGCCATGCCCGAACGCGTTCTTCCGTCTTCAACAGGATACCGGGCAACGGATTCCCCCCCTCGGTCGTCGAGGATTCGTCGACGCGTTGACCGTCCGCCGCCGGATAAACCGAGGTGCTGCTCGTGTAGACCAAATGGCTAGAGGCGGCCAACTCCAACGGCGCCGCCTGATGCCACGCCAGCACCGATCGCATGCCGGCCGCATAGCTGTGTTCGTAACCCGCTTCGCCTCCGCCCCCCGAACTGACGCAGTTCAGCACGAGATCGCCCGCTTCCATCGGAACTTGAGCGTGCCAATCGCCGTCCGCCAGATCGGCCACCAGCGCCTTCACCCCCAAGGCGCGCAAGGCTGCCGCTTTCGTGGAATTGCGAGTAAGCGCCACGACTCGCGCCCCCCCTGCGAACGCCGCCCGCGCGACCGCGCCCCCCACGTAGCCGGCGCCGAAAACAATAACCCGGCGATCATGTAAAAAACCGAGTGCATCTTCCGGCGACGTCATTACACCTCCATCATGGCTTCCATCCTCGTGCCGTTGCCAGCGGGTTTTGAAGAGATTGAGACCGTCACGCCCATCGACCTGTTGCGCCGGGCCGGCCACGACGTGACGATCGCGGCCTTGGGGCCTGAACCGCTCGTGGTCGGTCGCTCCGGTATCGCGTTGCAGGCCGACACCTGCTTGGCGGATCTGCCGGCCGAGGCCCTGTTTAACCTGCTTTTGCTCCCCGGTGGCCCCGGGGTAAAGCACCTCCGGGCGTCGGCAGAAGTGATCGGACTCGTCCAACGTCACCTCGCATCTGATCGTTGGGTGGCGGCAATTTGTGCGGCGCCACTCGTTTTACACGACATCGGTGCGCTATCCGGCCGGCACTACACCGCCCACCCCTCGACTGCGGCGGAGCTCACCGAAATCGATGCAACCTCACGCGTTGTGCTCGATGGACGGATTCTGACGTCGCGCGGAGCGGGCACAGCCCTCGATTTTGCGCTGAAAGCCGTGGAATTGCTAGGAAACCACCCTGCGGCCGACAAGATCGCTCAGGATATTTGCGCATAAGGTTAAATTTGCCTGAGCTGCGTATGCACATCAGGCTCATTTATACTGGGGTATTTACCCTAGCTACAAGTTGACGATTCCGTCGCATTCACCGCTCGCTGCAGTCACTCCGTCCGGACGTGACGGGGCGAAGCTATCGCCACGTCCGAGCATCTCCCGCCGCGCTTGATTTCACGTTTACAGCGCCCTGTCACGTGGTCGGCCGGATGGCGGGCGCTCGGCTGGCCCGGCCAATGGGCGGTCGGCCTCCTGCTGGGCCTGATGGCCGCGGCTATGGTTTTGTTTTTCCCTATCTGGCGCGATGATCCTGACTACTCGCACGGCTGGTTCACTCCGGCGCTCGGTGCCTGGCTGCTCATCAACGCACGCCGGATGGGACCGATACGCTGGCTTGAGCCATCGGGATCTCGACGCCCCATGGTCATGATCCTGCTCGGCGGCGGACTGGTTGCACTGTTGTTGGGTGCATTGTATGCGGTCGCAGTTGGGGTCACGCACGCATTGGTGCTTAACTTTTTCACGCTGGCCCTGCTCGCCGGCTGGAGTGCCGCGCTGGTGCTCGCAGCTTCCTCCGAGGTCCGACTGATCCCTTTGAACTGGATCGCGTTGACCGCGCTGATCCTCTGGGGCCTCAGCATGCCGCTGCCGCCCGGCACGTATTCTCGACTCTCGCTGGGACTTCAGTTCGCGCTGACCGAGAAGGTTATTTTGGCGCTTCACTGGATCGGTATACCTGCCATGCAGTCCGGCAACGTCATCGACTTAGGCCGCACTTCGGTCGGGGTCGAAGCCGCCTGCAGCGGGGTGCGCAGCTTGATCTCCTGCATCTACGCTGGGTTCTTTTTCTCCGCGCACCTGATTCGGCGTCCCGCCGGACGTGTTCTCGTGCTCATCCTCGCCCCGTTGCTGGCAATCGGAATGAATTTCATCCGATCCTTGGGGCTCACGCTGCTGGCCTATAAAGGCGTCGATATTTCCGGCGCTTGGCACGACCTCACCGGCCTGGCCATTCTCGTGGTCACCGCCGCAGTGCTGCTGCTGGTCGCAACCCGATTCGACCACGCAAAGACGAATGAAAAATCGGCCGCCGGTCCCGCC
>CAXBDS010000222.1:0-8306 GCA_963974355.1 uncultured Opitutaceae bacterium | reverse complement strand
CGCGATCGCGGCGGCGCTCACCGGCCTCAACGGGGTGGCACCGCTAGCGTCCGCTCAGCCGGCCGTGACCCTGCCCGCCCCCTCGGAAGTCAGCGCGCCGCCGGAAGGTCTGGTCGACCGGCAACCGTTGCAGCTGCGTGCCCCCGACGCCGTGGTAGACGCCTACCTCGCTGCGTTCAGCCAACGCCGCTGGTCCGTGGGCGGCCTGTCGCGACGCGAAGTTCTGGCCGAATGGGCGGGCCTGCCGCTCCGGCCGGAAACCAAGGCGCACTTGGCCGATACGAGCTTTTGGACCATCGCGGAGGACGGCGCGCTCTCGCTCGAACCGCCGCCCTCGCTCGTGACCGCATTTTCCCCGGCGGAACGCGCCGCGCTCTATGCATGGCTGGCCGGAAGCGACGCCAACCGCGTCGAACGCTGGCCCCTGGTCATCGCCGACGCCGGCGCGCTTGATGCCATCGCCCACCGCGCGAAAACCTCGGCCGCGCTCACCGCTCGCGTGCGCACCCTCGCCTACCCGTTTGCCGGAGGGCTCGCATTGAGCGACGTCTCGGTGCTCGCGGCCGAGTTCCCGGCCGACGAGCTGCACCGCTGGTTGGTCGCCGCCTCGGCCGTGCAGGGATTTCTGCCCCGCCTGCATTTGGAACGCGCCCGCTCGGTGGCCGATGCGCTCGCGTACTGGACGATGCAGGGCCGGCACGTGCGTATCCGCCCCGTGCTCGAAGCGCTCCTGCGCGCGCCGGTCGCGCAAGGCGTGGAACTGGGCCCGCTCCTACCCGGGGTCGGCGCCCTCTGGATGAACGACATCGCTCCCGAGCAGGTGCGCTTCGACGTGACCGACGTGAGCTTTTATGTTGCCGCCACTCTCAACGGAATCGGTTCGCCACCCGACGATCAGGAATCCGCCGAAACCTGGTTCATGCAAAACTTCAGCCGCATCGCGCAGCCCGGCCAATTCGGCGACGTATGGGTGCTCGATCCGGGCCAAACCGGTCCGCTTGCCTTTGCCTGCACGTGGATCGCCGACGATATCGTGCTCGCCCGCGACCCGGTGGGCCTCGGCCTCTGGCGCTTCGTTGACTGGGCCGACATGCAGCGTCGCAACCCGCACTTCGCCGCCGGCCGGTGGACCTGTTACCGCGCAAACCCCCAGCGCGCCGCGCCATGAGCCCCGCGCGTTTCTTCGGCCTCGCCCTCGCGCTCGCCGCCCTCCTCCGGGCGCCCGCGCAATCCCTGCTCCCCGCCGGGCCGTGGGGCACCATCGCGGTCTACGAGATCGACCTGCAGCCACCCGATGAAGCCATCCGGCACCACAGCCTGCCGATCGCGCGGGAGTGGGCTGTGTTGGCCGCCGACGATACGGCCGTCGACGGGTTTTTCGCCCGCGCCGGCCTCGAACCAGGGCTCCGGCATACGCTCCTGGCCCACGGTCATCGCGACCCGGCCGACCCGAGCTTTTGGGTCGTCGAACCGCCCGATGCCACGCGTCGCGACCTGGATGCGGCCACTCGCGCCCAGCTCTACCACGCGCTCGCCCAATACTGGCGCAACGGCGTTCACGTGCTCCCGCTACCCGTGCCAACCTCCGCGGCCGCCTGGGCCCTCGCCAACCTTAACCCAACCCTCCGCGCCGCGATTTCCCAGCTCTCCTTCGAGCGCCGCGGCCAATCGGTGCTGGTCGACGCCGACCTGCTGATCCCCTTGGTCCGCGACGACGCCGAACTCCTGCGCCTGAAGCGATTTTTTTCCACCACGCACGCGCTCCAACTCGAACTCCAACGCAGCAGCCTCGCCCACCGCGACAGCCTCATCCGTTACTGGTCGTTGCCCGGGCTGCGTTCGCCGGCTGATGTAATTGCCTGGCTGGATCAGTCTCCGGAGCTCCCCGCCGTGGACCTTTGGAACCTGCTCCCCTCCAATGCCCGCCGCCTCTACAATGCCTTCATGCCGCCGCAATCCGGCGGACGCCTTTACAACTGCTTCTGGGCCAGTCTCAACTTCGCCGCCTACCCGCCCGACAACCAGCTTCTGGTCACCGAAGACCTCGACCACGACTGCGCCGCCTATGCCTTTGAACGGCTGCAGCGCGAATACGAGATCGTGTCGCCGCCCTTCCAGTTCGGCGACCAAATGGCGCTGATCAATCGCGCCGGCGAGGAGGCCACCCTGGAACATGTGATGACCTACATCGCGGCCGACATCGTGCTCACAAAAAACGGTTACTCCCCCACCCGCCCCCTGGTCTTCATGCGCGTCAAAGACGTGCTGGCCGCCTACCCCACGCCCGTCCCGCTGCAACTCACCGTCTTCCGCCGCCGCGCCGCACCGTAAAGGCCAAGCGCCTCCCGCCCCCTTTCCGGACCCAAAAAGTCGATACGCCAACCCGGCAAGCGAGGCACTCGCGCTCCGAATCCGACGGAGGAAACCTATTCCTCCGCCCCCACGCGGTGCGACCCGAGGCGCTTTTGCCGAACCTGACCCGCCCAAAAATAAGCCGCCCGCCCCGATGGAGCGGACGGCTGGCCTCGTTTTCAGGCCGTCCCGGCGGGGCCCTACCAAGGACGCGGGAATTTCACCGTCACGTGGGGTCGCGGCGCAGTCGGCATGTTGGCGCCGAGGTAGAACGACGGATGCGGCGGCTGGTTGTATCCATTATTCTGCCACGCCACCGCCAGACGATAGGTCGGATCCTGCATGAGCGTGGTGATGCGCTGATCGGTCGGCGTCGTGGTGGTGTAGATGCGCAGCTCGCTGCTGTCCGCCGCCCGCAACACCACCTCCTCACGCCAATCACCAAAGACGTCGGCTTGCAGCGCAGGGGTGGCTTTGGTGCCGTTGTTCGAGGCGGTGCCGCTTGCGTCGAGCACGGTGACCTCGTTCTCATTCACGGGATCCCACTTGCGCACGCTGGTCCCATCGAGAAGCTCGCGCAGCGGATCCCCGTCCCACCAAATCGCGAAGTTGATCGAAGGGCGGTCCAGGCCGATAACGTCGCCCTGCGCGGTCCACACACTCAAGTTGGCCGCCCCCCAGACCTCTTCGCCCGCATAGTGCGGGTTGATATCGGCGCTCAAGCCGCGGCCGGTGTCGCTGCCGTTGATGACGTTCCACAACACTTGACCGGTGGAGGCGTCGAGGGAGAACACACCCGCGGATTCTTCCTTGGCGGCGAATACTTCCCGGCCCGGATGCGTGGGGTCCAGATCGCCATAGTGGAAGGCGTCGCCGTGGCCGATCTCGGTCGAGTAAAGGCCCGTGCCGTCGTCGTCGACGACCATGCCACCGTAGAGGATCTCGTCCTTGCCGTCGGCATCGACGTCGCCCACGGAAAGCTGGTGATGTCCCTGTCCGGCCCACTCGGGACCAGCGACATCGGAATCGAAGACCCAGCGTTCCTGTAGTTGTGCGTCCACGACATCATAGGCGGCAATGACGGTGCGACCGATGGCATTATACTGCGACTGCCCCCGATACTGACCCCGGCAGGCGAAAAAGCTCGGATGGTCTCCGTCGAAATAGGCCACGCCGTTAAGGAAACGATCGACGCGGTTGCCGTAGTTGTCGCCCCATTGGGTGATGTCACCGCGCGGCGGGTTGTAGGCGATCGTATCCATGGCCGCGCCGGTGACGCCGTTGAAGAGCGTCAGGAACTCGGGGCCATCGAGGACGTAGCCGCTGGTATTGCGCCAATCGGCCGCGCCGTCGCCGATCACGGTTCCGGCGGCGTCGGTCGTGCCATCGGCGGTCTTGCAGATCAGCTCGGCCTTCCCGTCGCCGTCGAAGTCGTAGACCATGAACTGCGTGTAGTGCGCGCCGGCGCGGATATTCCGCCCGAGGTCGATCCGCCAGAGCAGCGTGCCGTCGAGTTTGTAGGCATCGAGGTAAACGTTGCCGGTGTAGCCGCTCTGCGAATTGTCCTTCGAGTTGCTCGGGTCCCATTTGACGATGAACTCGTATTCGCCGTCTCCATCCAGATCGGCCACACTGGTGTCGTTGGCCGAGTAGGTGTAGGCGTCGCCGAGCGGCGTGGTGCCACCGACCGGAATCTGCAGCGGGAGGGGGACGTAATTTTGCGCAACGGCACGAGTGGCGCGATCAGCGATGCCGGGCAGGTCGAGCCCCCAGCCGACGGCGCGCACCCAGTAGATGTCGCCGGCCTCGCCATCCGGATCGAGCAGGCTGGTCGCGCCTTCGAGGGGAGCGTGGTTGAGCTTGCGCAGACCACGGAAGACGTTGAAGCGCACGTTGTCCGGATCGTTGGCGGTCCAGCGCCAGCTCACAAAGACACCGGCATCGGTCGTGACCGCCACCACCCCACGATCGAGGAATTCCATCTGACGCGGAGCATCGACGATGCGATCAACCTCAAGCGCTCGCGAAGCTTTCGACTCGCCGCCGTCACCCACGGCAACGACCTCATACGAGTAGGTTGATTCAGGATAGATCGCGTAGTCGTCGTCGAGCGACGTCGAGGTCACGACCGCCGTCAGGCGGTAGTCGTCCACACCGTCGGTGGCCCGGTAGACGTAGTAGGCCGATGCATCGCGCGCGGCTTCCCATTGCAGCGACGCCGCGTAGGCCGTGCGCGCGGTGACCGCGAGGTCCTTCGGGGTCTTCGGCTTCTTCGCGCCGGCCACGAAACGCGGCCCCACGGTGAGGGTCTCACTGAGCGGCGAGAGGCCGCCCGCGCCAACGGCGATCACGTTGTAGTAGTAGGTTGAATACCCATTGACGCCGGCGGCATCGCTCACCCCGGCCGACGCGGGCGCCGCCACCTCCGTGAAGTCCCGGTCCGGATGAATCGATCGGTAAACGCGGTAGAACACCGCGCCCTCGACCGGGCTCCAGCTCAAGGGAATCGCAGTCGTCGTGGGGGCATTGGCCGTGACGTTCTGCGGCTGGGCAGGCGCCGCGGCGGCGGAGTCGGCCACCGCCACGGAGAGCTCGAGCGTGGGGGACGATTCGCCCGCCGCCGTGACCGTGGTCACGGAATAGATGTAGGTCGCGAGCAGCTCGACATCGGAGTCAACGTAGGTCGTGCCCGGTTGCTGAGCAACCAGGACAGGATCGACCTCACTGTCGGCGCGACGGAAGATCTTGTAGCCGACCGCGTCTGGCGCCGCGTCCCATTGCAGCGTCACCTGGGGACTGGCGGTGTAGGTGACGTCGGTGATCCGCAGGTTTTCCGGCGGAATCGCCTCCCCCGGCGCGTAGTAGGTAAGCCGCAGATTCGGCCGCATGGTCGTGTCGGCGTAGGTGGTCGATCCGTAGTAGATCTGCTTGTTGGTATTGCTGCCCTGCGACGGCATCGTAAGCAGCAAGGTGGCCTTTCCGTCCGCCGTGACGCGGTCCTTGAGGAAGGCGAGCAATGCCGGGCTGTCCAACATGACGAGATCGCCTGTGACCGTTTCTTCGGCGGAGAAATCAGCGACTTGAGCCAAGTTGACGGCGACCTCCCCTCCGGGTGCCGCCGCGTCGCTATACATGGCAAAATCCGTCTCGGCGCCGGGCGGAAACGAACTCGTGTTCCAATTTTGGGCAGTGTTACCCGGCAGATCGAGCAGACCGTAGATCGCGACCCGGCCCGTCGACACACCATCGCCGCCCGTGCGGTGCAAAGTGAGGCTCGCCGCCTCGATGTCGGGCAACGTCAGCCCCGAAAGATCGAAACGCAGGTAGTGGATGTAGCCGCGCACGGCACTGGCCGCGTTATCGAGGGAACGCGTGAAGATCTGATCTCCCTCGGGCGTCGCGTTGCTGATCGATGGCGAGCCGGCGTTGCCTTGGATGTAGATGCGAGATACGGCCTCGGGGGCCAGATCGGCGTCGGTGGCCCGCAGCGTTCCAAGAGGAACGGCCAGCACCGATGCGAACAGACACATGAATCGGTTCATAATGTTTCAGGGTTTTGGGTTGAAGCATCGCCCACGGCGGCGACTGGAGAGCCGCGACGCCGACGATCCCGGGGTTGCCATGTGGAAGGGTAATGGCGTGGGAACCGCAGCGGGCTCCCGGCTCCGCCCGATCGCAACTAACGCAAAAATCTGACAGTTCGTGAAGCGCCCTCGACGGGGTTCTTCGCGTTTTTTTTACAGGCCGGGACGGGCCGGCCCCCGAGGGGTCGCACCGCTCAATCCAAAGCGGCGCGGGGCTTGCCTCGCTTTAGCCTCTCTTCCCCACCGCATCCGCGGCCAGAATTCGACTCATCGCTTCCGTGGAGGCGCGGTAAAGCATCGCCAACTCCTCGGGAAACTCATCCCACGCCAGTGTTTGGTTCTCCTTCAGGCCGAGAAGGATATCCGAGCACCGCTGACCCATGCGTGACCAACCAACCGACAATACACAGCCCTTCAACCCGTGCACGCAGCGGCGGGCGTCTTCGACTTTTCGCGCGGCGCAGGCCGTGACCAACCGCGGGTGGATCTCGCCGAAATCCTTTTTCGCAGCGTCATAAAAACTGTGGATGAACTCCTGCGCCACCCTGGCGTCGAGTCCTTCCGTGATCGCGGCAAGATGTGATTCATCAACCCAAGGCAGTTGCTCTGCCGCCACCGCGATCGGCGGGCGCGAGTGCCGGTTGATCTTGTCGGTAAACAGCGACTCGATGCTGCTCTGCAGTTTCTTCGGCAGCAGCGGCTTCACCAGATAGTCGTCCATACCCACCGCCAGCCCGATGGCGCGATCTTCCGGCTGGGCGCTGGCGGTCACCGCCACCATCTTTGGCCGTCGAACGGGATCGGGAAAACGCCGGCAGATCTCTCGTGCTGCGTCCAGCCCGCCCATCACCGGCATCTGCACATCGAGCAAAATCAGATCGTAGGCCTGCGCCTCCAGTTGCTGCAGCACCTCCGCCCCGTTTTCCACCAGATCGGGAGAGTAACCGAGATGCTCGCAGACGACCCGTAACACCTGCCGATTCGCGGCAATGTCGTCCGCCGCCAGGACCCGTAAGGGCACGCGCTCGCCCAGTTTGCCACGCTCCGGGGGCCGACCGGTTTCCCGCTCGGCGCCGGCCGCCTCGATGGGTCGCGGGGGTGCGAGCAGTGAAACCAACGCGTCGCTCAGCTCCACACTGCCAAACGGCGCGTGCAGCTCGCCCGTGCGACGATTGATCGCCGGGGGCGACGAGGCCGCGGTGGGGCACAGCCACAACACCGGCACGGCGGCCGGCACTTCGTCGGGAATCAGGCTGAGCAGGACCGGCGGCACGGTCTCGTCGGCCCGGGGCGCATAGGCCAACCGGTGCAAAACGACATCGCAATCCGGCACGCTTTCCCCATCCGCTGCCCCCCCGACCTCCCGCAGGCCCCAGGCCGCGACCATCTCGCGCAACTGCCGACGACGAAACGCATCCGGTTCAACGATCAGCACGCCTTTCCCGACCAGTGTCGGATGCGCCCCGCGCGCGAACACCCGCGGGCTGTCCGCCACGACCGGCAACGTGACCTGGAAATGAAACAACGACCCCCGCCCCGGACGACTCGTCACGGCGATCGTTCCACCCATCAAATCCACCAAGGATTTCGAGATGGCCAAACCCAGCCCCGTCCCCTCGAAACGGCGGGAAGAATCCTCCGCCTGCGAAAACGGCTGGAAAAGCTTTGCGATATCCGCCGCGCGGATACCGATGCCCGTATCCGCGACCGTGAAGTGAATGGCCAACCGCCCGTCGCCCGACACGCGGCGGCGCACCCGCAGCAGCGCCTGCCCTTGATCGGTGAACTTGATCGCGTTCGACAGCAGGTTCACGAGCACCTGCTGCAGCCGGAACGGATCACCCACCCACTGCGCCGGCAACTCCGGCGCCAGGTGACAATCCAGATCTACCCGCTTGCGCTGCGCGGCATCCGCCGTGATGCGCAACGCACTCAAGACGACATCGGCGAGGAAAAAGGGTTTCTCGTCCAGAACCGTCTTGCCCGCCTCGAGCGCCGAGTGCGTGAGGATCGTCTGGATGGTCTCGAGCAACGCCTCACCGCAACCGAGAATCATTCCCGCCAACTGCCGGGTCACCCCCGGCAAATCCTGCTCCACCAAGGTCGCCGACAACCCATTGATCGTATTGAGCGGCGTGCGCAGCTCATGACTCATGTGGGCGAGGAACTTCGTCTTCAGTCGCGATGATTCCAAGGCCGCCTCCCTCGCCTCTTCCAACTCACGGGCCACCGTCTTCCGCCGGGTGATGTCGCGCTGGATCGACACAAAATGCGTCACCGCCCCCTCCCCTTCCCGCAGCGGCGCCATCCGCCACTCCAAGTCAAACGCCGTGCCGTCCTTGCGGTAGCACACGATTTCGCCGCTGAAAC
>CAXBDS010000221.1:0-8334 GCA_963974355.1 uncultured Opitutaceae bacterium | reverse complement strand
GATGTTGCCGATGTGTTCCACGTGACGTTGGATCTCACGGATCTCTTTGGCGATGCCCTCGTTTTCTTCGACGAGGGATTCGCCGAGTTTGGAGAGATACGCCAGCGCTTGTTGTCCGCGTCGATCGTGCAGGAGAAAATCGCCGACCTGATCGCCTTGTTCAACCAGGAGCGTGGCCACGCGGCTTACCTGGTTTGCGCGAGATTCGTCGAGCTGATTCCGGACGGTGCTTGAGGCGACGCCGAGACTGTTGAGCACGTTGCCGATGTTGTGAAGCACACCGGTGGCAACCTCGGCCATGCCGGCTTCGCGTGATGCCACGCGCAATTGGGCTTGGTAGTCTCGTTCGCGTTCCCCTTGGAGGACGGATTCGGTAATATCGCGTGTGACCCCGAGCATCCGGGAAGGGTTACCGTCGGAATCGAACAGGATCTGGCTGTGCGATTCGAGATGCAGCGCCGAACCATCCGGGATGCGCACTCGCACGCGGAAGCTGCAGCGGTCGCGCCCGGCTGCGATGGCGGCGCGCACGGCCTCGTCCCGGGCCTCAAGGTCTTCGGGGTGCATGATGTTGCGCAAGGTATCGAGTTCGTTCGGGTTCACGCCTGCCTCGCTCAATGACTCGAGGACGTTTTCCGCCCACACCGTGCTCTGAGTCGGTATATCGAACTCCCACGAACAGATGCCGGCCGCCTTGGTGGTCAGGCTCAGCAAGTTCTTTCCATACGTTAGCGCCATGTTGGCTTCCGCCAGCCGATCCGCATCCAATTTTGCCTGAGAGGTGAGGTGGGTATGGTAGACGGAGGTGACAAGCGTCAGGGCGAGCAGACCCAGTGACGCCAAACCGATGGCTGCCGCCAACCAGTGGTTGTCCAAGGTCGCCCCGCCAAAGCAAATCGAGCCGGGCTCGATGTTGCACGCCGCCATCCCGGTGTAGTGCATGCCGCAGATGCCCAATCCCATCATGATCGCGGCAACGAATCGGGCAACGCGTGCGCGGACTGATTGGGCGCGTTGCAATCGAAACGCCAGCCAGAGCGCCGCCCAGGACGCGAGCACCGCGATCGCGACTGATGCGGCGACGAGTCCCGGATCATAGCGGATGCCCGGGACGATCTGAATCGCGGCCATGCCACTGTAGTGCATGGAGGCGATGCCTGCGCCCATGACGAGCGAGCCCAGACTCAAGCGTAGGGTCGAGAGCTTGGCCCGGCCAGCGATGTGGAGCGCAAACCCCGAGGTGCCCACGGCGATCAATAGCGAAAACAGCGTGGTGCTGACGTGGTAGCGCAGCGGGATGCCGACCGAGTAGGCGAGCATGCCGATGAAGTGCATCGCCCAAATACCGATCCCCATCGAGATGGCTCCCCCGATCAGCCATGATCGGCCTCCGGAACGGCCGCTTTCAGCCACCCGGGCGGTGAGCGTGAGCGCGGTGTAGGAGACGACGCCGGCTACGATGAAGGAAAGGATAACCAATCCTGGATTATAGCTGGGTTGCATAGGCGCGAGGCAGGGAGCGACGAGGTGATGAAGTGGACCTGGCGTGGCCGCGCGGTGGGGCGCGAAAGAGTATCGTAGGGATGTCGATCGAAGCGCGGTGGGCCTATTTCTTGGCGTGTTCGGCGTGCAGCATTTCCTCGAAACTTAAACCAGTGAGTTGCTTGATTCCGCCGATGAGACGCCACAATGCGAAGACGGTGATGATCATCGTGGGCACGACGATGACCGGCCAACTGAGGGCGTTCATCTTACCCAGTTCGGCGTTGAATTCCGGGGAGCCCGACGGGCTCTTCAGCAGCCACTTCGCCAACGCGAAATTCAGCACGGCGCTGATCGCAAAGGACAGCACGAGCAGGTAGGTCGACGAGCGCAGCACGCGGTCAAAGGCCGGGCGATGGCCGCGTTCGTCGAGCGCGGCTTCGATCTTGGTGACGTCCATGACTTGATCGTTGAACAAAAATTGCCGCACCAAGGGGCGCTTGCTATACATCGAAAACCATAGCGCCAGACCGATCACGGTGGGCATCGCGGCCTCCTTGATGGCGAACCACTGCAGGTCGGCTTTGAACAAGCCCAATCCGCCAGTCACCAGCACGCTGGCAAAACCCAAGACCGAGATGAAATTGGTCTGCCGCCGGCGCACAAAATCCCAGACGCCATAGCCAAGGGGAAAGGCGAGGGCGATGATCAGGCCGTAAACCGGTCCCAGACGATCCGGGGTGCTGGCTTTCGCCAAAATCAGCGATGGGATCGCGATGTTGCAGACCAGGTTGACGAGCAGGTTTTCGCGCGGCGCGGAAGGCTTGGTAGAGGCGGGAACAGTCACAGCGATAGACGCGAAGGAGAATCTACGACAGGGAGGAAATACATGAAATTCGGATCAAAATCGGAGGAGATCGGCCCTAATGGTCGCAGACTGAAGCGATTCGGCGCGAAGAGTGGGGCGAGAGGGAGCCAAACCTGATTTTCTTTTCGTGTGTTTCACGGATTTCATGGTTTTACCTGTTCCCGCTATGATTCTTCTCGGCGTTAACATCGATCATTGCGCGACCGTCCGCCAAGCGCGTTACCGGGAAGCGCCCACGACGGTCGGCGGTTTCGTCGAGCCGGATCCCGCCAGTTTGGCGGTCATGGCCGAGCGTGCCGGCGCGGATGGCATCACGATTCACCTGCGCGAAGATCGTCGGCACATCCAAGAGCGGGATGTGTGGCGCACGCGCGAGATGATCTCGACCCGGCTCAACTTGGAGATGGCGTGCACGCCGGAAATGATCGCGTTCGCGCTCAAGCTGAAGCCGGACTCGGTTTGCGTCGTGCCGGAGAGCCGGGCCGAGATCACCACGGAGGGCGGCCTTGATGTCGTCGGGCTGCACGAACGCGTCAAAGCCTGCGTCGACGCGATGACGGCCGCGGGCATCGCGACGAGTCTGTTCATCGACCCCGATGAGGCACAAATCGCGAAGTCGGCGGAACTGGGCGCCGGCTACGTTGAACTGCATACCGGTGCGTGGGCCAACGCCTACTACGGCCCTGGACGCGGCGCCGAGTTTACCCGCTTAAAAGAGGGCGCGGCGTTTGGTTTAAAGGCGGGTCTCACGGTCAACGCCGGCCACGGCATCAACTACGTCAACGTGGCGGAGATTCGCACCATTCCCGGTCTCTACGAATTGAACATCGGGCACAGTATCATCAGTCGCTCGCTTTTCGGCGGCATCGACGAAGCCGTGCGTGAAATGAAGACGCGAATGAATGCCTGAGTCTGCGGACTTGGCCGATTGAGCAGTGATGAATGTGCAACTTCCTCCTGGCGGCGTGCTGATCGGTCTCGGCTGTGACGTGATCGAGGTCGAGCGTATCCGCGGTGTCATGACCCGGCAGGGCGAGCGGTTCCTCGCGCGGGTGTTTACCGAGACGGAACGCGCCTATTGCGACGGCATGAAACACCCGCACAAACATTACGCGGCGCGGTTCGCCGCCAAGGAGGCGGTGTCAAAATGTTTCACCACCGGCATCGGCGCCGAGCTCGGTTGGAAATCGGTCGGGGTCGTGCACGGCGCGCGTCACGAGCCGCTGGTCGAACTTGATGAAGCCGGCCAGACCTTACTCGCCCAAGTAGGCGGCACACAAATTCTCCTTTCCCTGTCACACACCGAAACGGCTGCGATGGCCGTCGCGGCGATTGTGCGGGGGTGAGGCTTGGGGGACGGCTCCGTTCACCGTTTCGCCGCGCGGGGTTAATGCAGTTTGATGTCAAGAGACTAAGGTCCCCTAAATCGGGTGATAGGGACCCCCTGATTTAGGGGGGGAAGTAATTATCTTCGATTGATGGGGATGATGACAGACTCCGCCCCATGCACATTTCTGGCAGGATGGGGATGTGGTTAGCGGGAGCATTCGCATTGTCGTCGGGAATTTTTGCCGATGAATCAGGAACGGCTCTAGTGGGCCAACTCAATTCCTTGAACGGGAGAATCGAAGGCTCGATTCAGATTAATGAGGCGGGGTCAGTAACGCTAAACGGAGGCGCGGCGATTACCGGCAATTTACTCATGCCCGGAACGCCATCCTTACGGGTGAACGGCACTGGAGATCCGCCTCTCGTTGTGTCTGCCGGGGGGGCAGGTTTACCGGAGGCGCATCGAGTTACGCTAAACGGCAACGCGACTCTCGGGGGGGGGTTGTCCGACAAGACCCGCGGCCGTGGCCAGAGTTGGTGCCGCTGGACTCGCCGCGCGGAACCCGGAGGGTGGTATTGAACAACTCCGGCCAATCGGTGGGCGATTTTAGCGACTTGCTGGATCTTACCTTGAACGGAAATGGATTGGTGGTCGAGGTGTCACCGGGACGTTACGGTAGTTTTACGCTCAATGGTAACAATCGGATCGTATTGGGCGTGCGAGGCGGCGAACCCGGGGCGGTCTCGGAATACGAGTTTCAACGACTGACGATCAACGGTCAGGCAACATGGGAGGTTCTCGGTCCGGTGCGGGTTTAGTCGACAGCTTCTTTGACGTGGAACGGGGGGGCGGTGGCGTCCGAACAACCTCCTGAATGGCTGGATTTTCGTCTGCTCGCCGGGAATCTGACGCTCAATGGGTCCAGTCGACTTAGAGGATATTTCACCACGCCTTTCTCTAAGGTCACCATTAATGGACAATCGGTGTTGGAGGGCGGGCTTCTTGCGCGCGAACTCTTGATAAACAGCGGAGGCGTTCTCCGGCTGTTGGCGTTGGAGGCAGAAGAAAACCGTGCTCCCGCAGTGGAGCTCGTTTCTCCGGTGGCGGGGCAGGTTCTGGCGGCGCCGGCAACCTTGCGCGTTCGGGCCCTCGCGAGTGATCCCGACGGCGATCCCATTGCGTTGATGCGCTTTTGGCGTGACGAGGTGCTTTTGGCGACCCTTGAAGCCGAGCCGTTTGAGATCGAGTTGAGTTCACTGGCGGTCGGAACGTATCGGTTTAGGGCGACGGCCACCGACGCCAACGGATCCACGGGAGAATCAGAAACGGTGGTCGTTAGCGTCGTGCCTCCGTTTGTGCCGGCTTTGCCCTACGTGACGGATTTTGAGAGTAGGGAAGGCTATGGGGTGGGACCGTTGGGTGGTCAGCAAGGTTGGCGAGCTGAAGGCGATGTGGTGGTGAGTGATGCCGATGCGGTTGCGGGAACCCAAGCGGTTCTCGTGGGGGGTGGTGGCCGAGCCTCTGCGGCGAGCTTGGTTTTCGATCCGGTCGCTGCTAGTCAGGTGGTTTATTGGACGGCGAGTATGGTGCCGGTGGCGGGCGACGACTCGGCTACGGCCACGGTAGTGCGATTTGGAGGGGTGGATTTGAGGTTTCTGAGGGAAGGTTTAATGGGCGTTTGGCAGGCGACTTTACCTGGAGGGCTGGGGGCCGTTCCCGTTACTCCGGGACTCCCCTTGGACGCCAGCCGTTCATCTCTGGAGTGGATAAGGATTGGCATTAGGGCGGACTACTTGCGGCGCGAGTGGGACCTGATTTTGAATGGCCGGCTGGTGGCCTACGGCTTGAAAATGACGGTCGATCCGGTGCCTGAATTTGCCGGATTTGAGGTGTCGGCCGGAGCGGGTTCATCCGCCACCTTGCTTGATCGGGTGACCGTGAACTTTTCCGCCCCTTGGTTTCAGGATGCAGACCACGACGGGATGGATGACGTGTGGGAAGAAACCAACGGACTCGATCGCTCGCGGAACGACCGGGATGAAGATTTGGATGGGGATGACTTGACGAATATTGAAGAGTTTTTGCTCGGACTGACCCCCAACAATCCCGACACGGACGGGGATGGTCTCTACGATGGTGACGAACAGCTTTACGGCTGGGGAGCGTCGTCTCCGACTCCGGATAACGAGGCCCCTAGCCCGCCTGCTGAAGTAAACGCGGCGACAGTCGGAGTGGACCGGGTGACGTTAACGTGGGCAGCAGCAGACGACAACCTGCGGGTGGCAGGTTACTTGGTTTACCGTGATGGTGAAGCCGTGGATACGGCTGAGGCAATTCGTGGCACCACCTTCACTGACGAGGGGTTGGTGAGCGGGGAGACTTATTATTATGCGGTGCAGTCCTTCGATTTTGCGGGTAACGTGTCTGCAACCACCGATGAAATCGAGGTGACCACCTTGGCGGAAGATGAGGATGCCGACGGCCTGCCCGATACATGGGAAAACCGGTTCTTTTTTGAGGAGGCGGCCGGACCCGACGACGATCCAGACGGCGACGGGTTGTCGAACCTCGCCGAGTATCAAGCGGGCAGCCATCCCAAGGATTTCTTCAATGGCGTGCTGCCCACGTTAAGCGATCCCCATGGTGGCACTTCGAGCCCGGAGGATACGCTCGTCATCGAGGTGCGGCGTCCTGACGGCACGCCGTGGGAAGGAGCGCCCGTGACCTTTGTTATTGATGAAGGCTCGCGCAGAATCTCCGCCGACCGGGAATCGAGCGACTACGCCACGAAGGTTCGGGTGCGAGCGAATGCCGACGGAGTGGCGGTCGTATATCTTGAACCTTTGACTCCATGAATGTGATGACGGTTAAGCGATCAGCGGGTCGGGTTTTTGCGGCATGTTTCGGTTTGCTCGGATTGACATCAACCCAGGTTGAAGCTGGCGGACGAGCTTCGGCTATCGTGGAAACGTCGACGGCGTCCCCGGCACTGATCTTTGAATTTTTGGCTGCCTCGCGCGATCCTGTTGTCCCGTCTAACGGGATGTCGGTGATGCTCCCCGCGGGTATGATCGCGCTGGGGGTTTCCCGGAATGGGGTGGTGGCACTGCGCGACGAAGCAAGTTACTATCGTTGGCGCTTTGGCCAGACTGAGCGATTGGCCGAATATCGGAACGATGACCCGGTGCGGGGCGGCGAAACCTGGGTGACGACGCAACTCTCGATCGGTCCAGAGGGCACCATCGTGGTGCTCCGCAATGAAGAGACCGATGTTCAAACGAGGAAACCTTGGAGTCCGTTTACGAAAACGATCAGACTCTGACGTTGTGGCCCGGCGATGGCGGAGCCTCCCGGTCTCGCTCAGGAAACCAAGTCACCGAGATCGACTATCTTACCGACGTGTTTCCTGCTGCTTTGCGCACCTACACGAGCAACGAGCACTTCGACGTCGTGGTGGGAGCCGATGGTGCGGCCTATGGCCATGTCATCACCGGACGGCGGGAAGAAGCCTATGACGGTCTAGTTTTTTCGACCTGGCAGACTTCGGTGTTTCGGTTCGGACCCGATGGGAGCTTTTCCTTGGGGAGGTCGTTGGGGGACTGGTGGGGCGGCGAGGTTTTCGGCGTATCGCGTGACGGCGCGGTGATTGGGGCTTGGGAGGATACCTTCTATCGGCGCCGCTATTTTGTCGGGACCTCGGAGGTCGACTACGAGGTGGCCGGAATCAATGATGATGGAGATGTGCTTGGATACGCGAATGAAGCATGGCAGCTTCACCCGCGGACGGGAGGGACGGTTTCGTTGCCTCTGACCGCACGCGGGTCTCCGGTCCTGTTTTGGGAATGGAGCGACGATGGAGCCTTGTTGGGAACCGTGAGGGTGGAATCGTCCTTCATTTCCCGTGTGTTTGTGTCGGACTCGAACGGCGCGAGTTGGGCCGATTACGGATTGGAGTCGGTGCGGTCGAGTGCAACGCTGCAGACTTCTTTGCAGGTGGTTCCTGGCAGTTCGGCGGCGCGCTTGGGTGTCACCACCGGGCCGGAGGGCGGACGATCTTTCCTGTGGTTGCCTGGCGAACTTCGGGTGGACGCTGATCGTAATGGTTCGATCGCGGGGCGGGGGGGGATCGACAATCCCGACCGGTCCCTTGCGGACCAAAGCTTGCCTTGGTTCTTTTGGGTGAACGACGACGACGACCAGGGCGAAATCGAGGGTCTGGATATTCCGGGAGACACGTCGCCGAACGCCGAGAATCTCATCGTGGACGGTGTGCGTGATCTGGTGGATTTCTTTGCGGTGAATGTGGACGTGCCGGCGGTAGTCGCGGTGTTCCCGCCATCGCGCGGTTTCACCTACCAACTCGTGCACGAGGCGGCCGCGGTAAATGTGGTGGAAAGCACCATGACGCCGGATCAAGTGGGCGAAATTCATCGTGATCTCACTGCGGCTGCCGGAGTAGCGGCTTTGCCGGCAAGACGAGTGAGTCAGCAAGGGATTGAGAGTTCAGCGACGTTCAACAGCCAGCTCGAGCAACGGGGCGAGGGCGTCTTGCTCTGCGAAGGACGCGCGGAGACGCAGGCGCCTCTGCGTTGGCAGATCCTTGCGGGTGCGGGTGGACCGGTGATCGGGGAGTTGGTGTTGCCGCTGAGTTTGG
>CAXBDS010000220.1:0-8466 GCA_963974355.1 uncultured Opitutaceae bacterium | reverse complement strand
GGCGACGGCGAGAAATTGGTAGCCGCCCATGAGCTTTACGCCGTAGGGCGCAATGGACGCGTCGTCGAAGAGCGTGCCCGGTGCGCCGGCTACGGCGGTTAAGTCGTGACCCGCCGCGTCGAGGTAGGGTCCGTCGGGGTGGCGGGATCGGCCGACGCGCATGTTGTAGCCGCCGTCCGCCGCGAGCCCGCCGTAGGAAACGAAGAGATAATAGAATTCGGTCTCGGGCCGGTAGACGATGTAGGGACCTTCGATCCGGGCGTGGTTACCGCCCATGAGTTTTTTGCCGTAACCCTGGTCGGGCAGGAGAAGGCCGGTGGCAGGATCAAGCTGAAGGATGAAAATGCCTCCGGAGTAGGAGCCGTAAACCATCCAGAGGCGGCCGGCTTGATCGAAAAATACCGAGGGGTCGACGACGTTGGGGTGCCTGGTGGCGTCGTAGATCGTGCCGTCCGGACTGGTCTGGCCCCACATGCCGGACTTCAGGAGGAGGCCGACGTTCTGGTAGGGGCCGTCGATCGCTTCAGCCACCGCGACGCCGAGGGCGCTGCGAGGGGCGTCACCTTGGCAGGCGCAGTAGTAGTAATAGTAACGGCCATCCGCCAGACGGATGGCGTCGGGGGCCCAGAACGTATCGGTGTTCGCCCAGGTGAGGGCCTCTTTGAACGCTTCGCGCGGTTGGGGCACGAGGGCGTTGCCGCTCGCCGGACTGGTGGCGATCTGCGTCCAGTTCATCAGGTCCGTGGTGCTCGCGGCGGCGAAGTGGGAGCCGAAGATGTAGTAGGTATCGCCGGCGCGGACGATGGAGGGATCGTGCACGCTGGCGTTGCGTGTGAACGTGGGGACCACGGCATTTTGCGCGCGGCCGCCTGTGCCCCCAAAAATGAAGGCGAGGCCGAGACCGATGAGCGAGGGTAGGGCCCGAACCGGCGTCGAGCCGCGAACCATCCCCGTGGAAGGCGGCCCGACCCAAGGTCGGGGCCCGCGGTGCGGAATGTGAGGGGCCTGAAGTGGCATGGCTGCACCCTAGTCGAGACGTGACGGGCGACCGAAATGCGGCCAGCCGTCGGCGGTCCAGGTGATGGGTTTGACGAAGGTATGCCGGTCGGGATTCCAGAGGGGGTCGCCGATGATTTCGGTGTAGGTGCGTGCATGATACACGATGAGGTCGGTTTCGCCGTCTTCAGCGATCGTGAAGCTGTTGTGACCGGGGCCGAAAACCTCGTCTTCAACACAGGTTTCGAAAAGGGGGGAGAACGATTTCGTCCAACTGGCCGGGTTGAGCAGGTCGGCCCCGGCTTCGGCGTGGAGCAGACCGACGCAGTAATTTTCATCGGTCGCGCTGGCGGAATAGGTGAGGAAAATGCGCCCGTGACGGATAAGCACCGCGGGACCCTCGTTCACGGAGAAACCCCGTTTCTCCCAGGGCAGATCGGGAATGGACAGGAGCGTGGGCGGCGCGGCCAGCGCGGTCGGCGTGCGCAGGGGAGCGATGTAGAGGTTGGAGTTGCCCGGGATGGACGGATGCTTCTGGGCCCACACGTAGTAGCGCCTGCCACGATGGGTGAACGTCGTGGCGTCGAGGCAAAAGCTGTTGATGCCGGTATCGATCTGGCCGGCGACCTCCCAAGCCCCCGCGAGCGGGTCCGTGGCGGCAGTAGTGATCGCATACATACGATGTTGGAACAGGCCGTCCTTGATATCCCGCGAAGGGGCGGCGGCGAAATAGACGAACCAACGCCCCTCGATAAAATGAAGTTCCGGCGCCCAGATGAGGGCGCTCATTGGCCCAGTTTTGGGCTTGCGCCAAACCTTCGCGGTTTCGGCATCGGCCAGGCCCGCGATGGTGCGGGCGCGGCGCAGTTCGATGCCGTCATAGGCAGGAACGGAAGCCGTGAAATAGTAGGTGCCGTCGGGATGGCGGTGGATGAAGGGGTCCGCACGCTGGCGGATGAGGGGGGGGAGTTTTTCCATGGGATGCCGTGGTCGGGTTCAGGCGGGAGGCGTCTCGACGACGTTACGCAGGGTCGGGGCATGCGCACGGGACCAGCCGTGCATCATGGTGCGGTAGAATGCATCGGTGATACGGTAGCGAAACATCAGCAGACCCATGCCGAAATGGAACACGCCCGGAATTACCGTCAGCATCAGGGCGATGCCATTCAGCGTGAACGGACTTTGCGTCTGGTCCGGCACGTAGTCGTAGAACGTGAGCAGCCAACCCACGATGGCGCCGCCGATGCCCATGCCGGCTTTCTGGCAAAACGAGATGCCGCCCCACGCGAGACCGGAGACGCGCTCACCGAGTTTGTTTTCGCCGTAGTCGATGGCCTCCGCGATGGCCGACCAGAAAACCGGCGCATGCAGATCGACGACGAACGACAGCAGAAAGTAGAGGCCGAAGGCCAGTGCGGTGTCGCCGGGTTGCACGGAAAGATACATCGCGGCGCTGATCACGCCCACGGCGATCTGGGACCAGCGGAACATCTTGATCTTGCAGTAGCGCTTCGTGATCCAGGTCGAAGCGACCATGGCGAGGATCGCGGCGATGACGCCCGTCGCGAGGAAGCGGGACAAGAGCACCGCGTCCCCGCCGAGATAGTATTTGGCGTAGTAGGCGGCGACCGCGCCGCGGACGACGTAGCCGATGGTGCCGATCACGCACACTCCGCAGAGAATCAACCATTGGTCATTGGCGAGCAACAGCCGCGCTTGCCGGCGCACGGGCTTCTTTTCCACCGCGTGTTGCAGGCGTTCCGTGGTGGTGAAGAAACAGAAAAGAAACAACGTCGTGGCGAGCAGGGCCATGAGTCCCATCGCGGTTTGGTAGCCTCGGGCAATTTGGCCGGCGCCCCAGTTTGCCGCCAACACCGGCACGATGATCGTGACGAGGAACGCGGCGACCTTGGCGCAAAATAGCCGGTAGCCATTGGCGGAAAGCCGTTCTTTCGGCGCGTCGGTCAAGACACCGATGAGCGAGATGTAGGGAATCGTCACGGCAGTGAACATGAGCGTGAGCAACACGTAGGTCGCATACGCCCAGAGCAGCTTGCCGTTGTAGCCCAGTTCCGGGGTCATGAACGTCAGAAAAATCGAGACGCCGAACGGCACCGCCAGCCATAGAAAATACGGTCGGTAGCGCCCCCAGCGCGTGTTCACCTTGTCGGTCAACAACCCCATGAGCGGATCGGTGAAGGCATCGACAAAGCGCACGGTGAGGAAGAGCGCGGCGAGATCGGAGGCGCGCAGACCAAACACGTCCGTGTAAAAAAACGTGATGATCAGCGCCATCGAAGACCAGACGACGTTCACCGCCATATCGCCGGCCCCGAAGCCGATTTTTTCGAGGGTGCTGAGCTTTGGCGTCGAGGCGGAGGGGGGGCGTGACATGGTGGGGGCGGGATTAGTTTTCGAGCGTGCTCACGTAGGCGCTCAGCGCGTCTGGCGGCACCTGGGGCCAGCCGGACTCGTCCCAAGTGAGGGGAATGATTTTCAGCTTCTGCAGACCATGGTCGGCGGTCTCATACGCGTGGCAGACAAGCATGTCCTGACCGTCGAGGGTGTAGACGCTGTTGTGGCCGACGCCGGCAAATGCGGCATCGCCCGCGAGCAATACGGTGCCGCCGCCTTGCGCGAGATCCCGGCCATCGCGATCAAGGTAGGGGCCGGTAAGATCGGAGGCGCGGCCGACGACGAGCTTGTAGGTGCTCTCCGCACCGCGGCAGCATTTGTCCCAGGAGGCGAAGAGGTAGTAGGAGCCCGCGTGTTTGAAAATGAAGGGCGCCTCGACCGCGGCCGGACCCGGATCGGCGTCGTCCACGAATCCGCTGCGTTCGCGTTTGGCCAGCGTATGCCACACCTGAGGCTCCGCGAGGGAGATCAGATCGGGAGCAAGTTTGACCAGTTTCAGTCCGCCCCAGAAGGAGCCAAAGCTCATCCACGGGGTGCCGTCGTCGGCGAGGATAACCTGCGGGTCGATGGCGTTCCAGAGGTCGCGGTAAGGCACGGATTCCAAGATCGGGCCCTGGTCCTCCCAACGATAGTCGTCGGCGTCGGGGTCGAGGGTGCGGTTGGTCGCGACGCCGATGGCGGACGTGTTGATCCCGAAGGCCGAGACGGAATAGTAGAGGTAGTATCGACCGGCGTGATACAAAATATCTGGGGCCCAGATGTGACCGTTGAAGCCCGGCGCGACTGACCTGGCCCAGGCGGGTTCACCCGGGAAGACGCGCCCGCGGCGCTGCCAAGTCCGGCGGTCGTGGCTGCTGTAGAAGGTGATGCCGGGGCCGGTGCTGAACAGGTAGGTCGTCGACCCTTCCTGCGCCATCGCCGGATCGTGGATACTTACCTGTTTGGCCTCGGCGCCAAGAGTTGCCGCGAACATTCCCGCCCAGAGGGCGGTGAGGATTTTGCGTAGAGGGGACGTCATGCGAGTGACCTCCGGCCGGACGGGCCGACGGGGGAGGCGGAGGAGCGGGCCACCCGGTGGCGACCCGCTCACGCGGAGAGGCCGACGGGGGATCAGAAGGAATACCGGGCACCGACCGCGAAGGTGCGGCTGTAGATCGACGATCCGAAGTTATGCGTCTCGGGATACTCGTAGTAGCTTTGGTAAACCTCGTTGGTGAGGTTGGTGGCGTCGAAGGTGACCGCGAAGCTTTCGGTCACATTGACGCTGAGCTGGGCGTCCATGCTTTGCTCGGGCTTGCGATAGATGCCCAGCGGGTTGGCGAAGAGGGCGGCTTCGTAGTTATTGAGGAAGTCTTCCCGCCAGACGTAGGAGAGACGCAGGCTGAAGCGGGGCTTCTCGTAAGCCAGCACGACGCTATAGGACGTATCGGAGACGCCGAAGAGCGGGGTGGTGTCGGTGCCGACGACGTTGCCGGTGTCATCGGTGATCGGGATGTCCTGTTGCGAATCGAGGATGGTATAGCTGGCCTGCACCCCGAAGCCCTTCAGGGGGTCCGGCAGATTCTGCGGAAAGTAGACGAGCCCGAACTCAAACCCCTCGAGCTCGCCGTTCGAGGCGTTGTCGGGCTGGGTGAGGATGTAGTCATAGTTCTCGTAGTTCACGCGCCGGCGGAAATCGACGACGAAGCCTTCGATCTCGCGCTTGAAGGCCGTGCCGTAGAGAGCGCTGGTGGGCGTGAAATACCACTCCAGCGAGAGGTCGTAGTTTTTGGACTCGGTCGGCTGCAGGTTGGGGTTGCCTCCGGTGGCGGTGCCATAGCCGATGTTGGTCACGTCCTCGACGTAGTTGATCAGGGGATTCAACTGGTTGAAACCGGGCCGACGCAGGGTCTCGCCATAGTTGAAGCGCAGTCGCAGATTTTCGGTGAGGGCGTAGCGGAGGGTGAGGCTCGGCAGCAGTTTCGAGGCACTGGCGGAGGCGGTGCTCGTCTCCAGGGTGTCCTGATTGGTGAACGTCATGTCCGTCTGCACGTCGACGTAGCGGAAGCCGAGCTGACCGTCCAATCGATGATTGCCGAGGTAGGTGATAAAGTCGGCCTGGAGGTAGGCGGCGGCGGTGTCTTCATCGACGTTGAAGCTCTCGACCAGTTGCAGGGCGTCGCCAACATCGAGATCCGGGGCGACCGAATCGCGGTAAATCCTGCGCCATTCCTCGGCATTGGCGGCCAACGCCGGACCGTTGGCCACGACCCAGGTGGTGGGCACGGCGGACCGACCGTCGAAGAACCCGTCGTTGACGTGTGGCAGAGCCGGATAGTTGTCGAGGCTCTGGTTGAGGTTCGGGGTGTCCTGGGTGCGGCTCGACTCGGAGGCGGAGCGCATGTCGTAGCGGGCACCGAACGCCAATTTGGAGATGATGGCCCAATCCACTTTGTATTCGCCGTCCAATGACGCAGTGACGGCGTCGCCCTTGGCCCGGTTGGCGTTGTCGTAGAGCTGGGCGATGTTCCAGAGGGCGGGGTTGGTGAGGTCGCTTTCATCGACGCCGGCCGTGGCGGGATCGTCCGGGAAGTTAAACGCGGGGAGGCCGTCGCCGGAGTTGAAATCGATGTTGATCTTTGGGGCGACCCGATCGGTGCGCATGGCGAGAAACTCGGTGTTGAATTCACTGGTCTGATACGCGAGATCGCCCTTGAGCTGAAAGTCGGGGGTGATGTCCCACTTCGCGTTGAAGGCATACATGTAACTGTCGGTCTTTTGGATGGTGGAATCACCGCTGGTGAACATGTAGGGAGCCCCCACGTTTTGCCGGGACTTCACGATGTTGGTGCCGGGGAACAGCTCGATGTCGGCCGCCGGGGTCGCGCTCAGGCCGCCCCACCAATCGGCGAAGCTGAACAAGAGGTTGTTGAACATTTCGTTGCGGTAGCCGTTGTAGAAGGCCTCGACGGTATATTCGGCGGTGTTGCTCGGGGCGAACTGGAACACCACGTTGGCGGCGGGTCGTTCGCGACTGCCGGTGAAATCGCTGGAGAAGATGGCGTCGCGCGACAGCACATAGGGCACCTGCTGGCCGTTGATCGTGAGGGTGGAACCGGCGGCAAACGGGAGGCCGGATTCGAGCCCGGCCTGCCAGATCGGGTTTTCCGCGACGCGACCATCCGTCAGGAAGATGCGTTCGTAAGGGGTCCAGCCGGGGGCGGGTTGGTCGGTCATGAAGGGGACCATGGCGCCGGCGGTGACGCTTTGGTCGCGGTAGTCGGTGCGGGCGTAGGCGGCGTTGATCAAAAGGCCGAATTTGCCGGCGTCGTTTTCCCAACGATCACTGAAGAGGGCGCTCACGTTGGGCCCGATTTTATCGGCCTGTTCCTGGTAGATGCCGCGGGCGGCGATCACGGTCTTGCGATCTTCGAAGTCGAAGGGGCGTCGCGTATGGATGTCGATCTGGCCGGCGATGCCCGTTTCAATGAGATCGGCCGAGCGGGTTTTGAACACATCGACGCGGCCGAGCAGGCTGGCCGGGATATCGGCGAGGGCGACGGAACGGCCGGAGGCGGTGAAGATCGTGCGACCATTGATCGTGGTGGTCACGTCGCTCAGCCCGCGGATCGAGACGCTGGCGACCTCCCCGGCGCCTCGATTGGTTACCTGCACGCCGGAGACGCGTTGCAACGACTCCACGAGATTGTTATCGGGGAACTTGCCGATGTCTTCGGCGACGATCGAGTCCACGACTTGAAAGGAGACGCGTTTGATTTCCAAGCCCTTCGCGAGACTGGCTTGGATGCCGGATTCAACCACGAATTCCTCGAGCAGGACAGGTTCGTCGGACAACGTGGAGGAGGCGGTCTGGGCGTGTGCTGCCGGTCCGGCGAGCAAGGCCAGACCGGCGACGAAGGAGAATCCGGCGGCTGGCTTCCGCCGGGGAAGGGTGCGCGGCCGGGCGCGGAGCAGGTGTGTGGTCATAACGGGGTTGGGTTTGCTGGGTATCCGAGAGGGGGCGGATCAGCGCGCAGGCGCCGACACGACCGGGGTTGAGGGGACATGCGTCATTTCCCGCCCAAACCCGACACCGCCCGACGCTTTTTCTTCGAGGGGCCGAAACCCGGCCCGGCTCAGCCCGATGCGCCCAGTCGGACGCTGGTCTCACGCAGCAGCAGGCGGGCGAAGACCCAATCAAACCAGAAACCCTGCATCGGGCTTCCGCGATCAATCGGCGCGCGAAATTTAGCCTCGATGACGTCTTTGGCGGCGAGCCACTCCGCTTCGGCGGCCGCGCGTTCGCCGAGCTGCTGGTAGGCCAGGGCGGCGACGAGCCGGGCGGTGGCGAGGCGCGGGGCGTTCACGTCGGGATAACCGGCGCAGCGCCGGGTCCACGCCAACGCCGCGTCGTAGTTGCCCTTTCGATACTCCAGGAGGCTCGTGCTTAGGGATCTCCAGGCGGCGGCAAAGGCGTCGCCCTCGGCCTCGGCGGCGGTGATGAGTTGCGCGTTGGCCTCGGCCAAGGGCTGGAGCGCCGCCAGTGTCGCGGTGTCGGCGGGGAGCAGCAGCGCGACCTTGATGATCCGGTCGGCGAAAAGGCAGGGCGAGGCGGAAAAGCGCTCGATGGCCTCGGTGCGAAAGCGCTCGAAGGCGAGGGTGTCACCAATCGCGAGCAGGGCGGGGCCGCAGCGGAGGAAGTCCATCGTGGCCATGTCGGCGGCCTCGAGCTGGTTGACGGTGAGCAGTGACAGGAAGCGCTCGGCGGCGAGCGGCCATTCATTTTCAAAGGCGTGCCATTCGCCCAACGCGCGAAAGACCGCCGCGCCCTCCATGGTGGGATTCGACCACGGCAATTCGCTCAGAACCCCATCGGCTTCGTCGTAGCGCTCCTGGCTGACGAGCAACGCGACCTGAGTGATGCGTTCGCGCACCTCGGCCTCTTCGCGGAGGCGCGCCTGTTGCTGTTCGGCGGCGACGGCGCGATGGCGGGCGTCGCGTTCCTTGAGGAAAAGATAAGTCGAGGTTCCCATGCCGAACACCAGCGCGAGCGCGACCGCCCCGCCCGCGAGAAAT
>CAXBDS010000219.1:0-8485 GCA_963974355.1 uncultured Opitutaceae bacterium | reverse complement strand
GCTCGTCGATTCTTTGCCTCACGCGGCACGGCGGGGGAACGCCCGGCGGCGGGCTGGTTCAACGGCGAGCCGCCGCACAGGGTATTCTCGCTTAAAACGTCGCCGTGACTTCGTTGGCCGAGCCGGGGGCGAGCTCGATTTCACCGAGGGCGTCGCATCGAATCTCATCGTTCTTCCACAGCGAACCGCGGACAGGTTCGATCACTTGGTCGCTTTCCCAACGCCATTTGCCAATCGAGACAAACTGCAGGGGCACGCCTTTATCCGGGCTCAACCCGGGACCTTCGCCCCGCAGGAAGAGTTTGTTGCCGATACCGATATAAGCGGTGGCGGTGATTCTTGTGACGGATTGGTTGGCCTCAGACGTGACGGCCGCAGGCACGGTTTTCTTCGGGCGGTGCGGCGCGGTGGCGACATTCTCTGGCGCCGGGGGCGGCTGGAGAGTAGCCGAGGCGTCGGTGGATCCGGCGGATTCAGATGGAGCCGGATCGGAAGTCGCCGGAGTGTCTTTGCCGCCTTTTTTCGACGGCGTTTTTGGCGCTGATTTGACCTCGGGAGCAGGCGCGGAGTCGTCCTCGGCGGTGGTGGTCAAACCCGCCTCGGGGGCTTCGGGAGCCATCTCTGACTTCAGCAAACCGGCCGGAAACAAGCCCGGAGTGTCTTCGTCCTTTTCGCGGGCTGCGCGGCCGGGGCGAACACGTTCCTTGGCGGTGGTTTTGGGGGGCGGGGCGGGTGCTTCGCGTGCGACGATGTCGGCCAGGGCGGCTTGCAGGCTTACGATCACCTGTTTGAGCGCTTGGATCTCGTCCGGCAGGGTGGTGAGGGCGGCGGGAAGCTCTACCTTGGCCGGGAGGGGCGGAGCGACCGGTTTGTTTTCTCCGAGTGCAGTGCGCAATTCCGACCATTCGCGGAGCAGTTGATCTGCATCAAAAGCAGAACTGGAGGGGGTGGGGGCGGCCGTGATCGGAGCGGCTAGACGTGTTTCTTTGATCGATGCCAACAGCGTGACGGCTTGCTGATTGATCTCGTGCAACCCGCTCGCGGCGATGCTCGCCTGTTCGGAGGTATTGGCGGCCAATTCCGTGAGACGGGCCAAGCCGGCTTGCCGTTCGTCGAGCAGGGCGTCTTGGCGACGCGAATAGTTGAGGATGAACGGCACGGCCAGCAGGCCGGCACCCACCGCAACACACACGACCACCGCGATGAGCGTGCCGTTACTGAGCGGCCCTTCCGATCGCAGCGCGATTCCGATCGCGGTGCAGATCAAGAGGGCATCGCCGACAATAAAGGGCAGCTTGGGGAAAGCCGGGGGGTCATCGAGGTGTTCCATGGTGCCGAAGGCCCCGTTTTGTTCGCCTCGGCCTAACGTCTCAAGGCAGAAAGCGACGGGCGAACCCCGCGCCCGATTTTCAGGTTGGTGACATGCCCAAAATCGTTACGCTGCGCCGTATGGAGTTTCCTCATTTCGTGCGGGTCGAACGAGAGAGTGTCAACGGGAGCGCCAGCCATTTTGTCCTGCACACCCACGACCCGAAAATGCTGGTCGAACTCGCGCCCGATACGCAGGCGCCCGATAAGATGGGGCAGGGTGTGATCAAGCGGATCGCGGTGCCGAATTCTTGGGCGGGCAACTACTCACAATACGCGAAGATGGTCGCGAAGGCGCAGGCCTTCTTCAAGGCGTCCTGTGGCGGCGAGTCTGCCGCCAAAGACGAAGTCAGACGTTTCCAGCAATGAGTCGGCGCGGCAGGCGGCGGGCGATGGTCCGCCCCGCGTGTCTCCGCAGCTAGCGACCGCCGATGGCTTTAACCGTCAACGAAAGTAGCATCCCGATCCGGACGGCGCCCTCCAAGGTGAGGATGACGAGCACCCATTTCAGGCCGCAATTGCGTCGGAGAGCGTAGCCGATAAACGAAACGACGAGCAGGCAAATCACTTGGGCTCGGGCAAAATTGGGCACCAGCATCGCGCCCATCCAGCCCCAGTAAAGCACCAGGCCGATGGTCCAGAGAGCCGCGCGAGTCGCGGAAGGCCCGCGTTCCCGGGGGTCGCCGCCGAGCGCGATTTGCTTCACGCCGAGCAGCCGTTCGCTGAGCACGAGTTGAACCCCTTCTCCCATCAAGAAAAGGGGGGCCAACCAAGCGAGGTAGGGCGTGTTTGCAGCTATTTCTGACATACTCGAACGTGGTCCTGAGCGAGCGGAGTATCGGCAGGAAACGCAACCGGCGAGCCGTGCCGCCGTTGTTTTACCGGCAGGCACTGCGCCGAAGCCGACCCTCGCTCAGCGGTATGTTCAAGTAACAGAGACACGCCTCCCGCCTTCCTGAATCGTCGTTCACCGGGAAAGTAACCGTGCATTCGCCATTATTTCACGGAGAGATCCTCCCTCACCTCCGCGCTTGCCCCGGGCGATGGGTGCTCTTCACTCATCCCTTACATGGCTTACGACTGGCTTAAAGATGCGCAGGACGAGTATGATGTGATCGTGATCGGCAGTGGTCTCGGTGGTCTGACCGGGGCCAACGTGCTCGCGAAAGCCGGGCATCGCGTGTTGCTGCTGGAGCACCATTACCAGTTTGGCGGGCTCGCCACTTGGTTTACACGCAAAGGCGGACACATCTTTGATATCTCGCTGCACGGTTTTCCCGTCGGCATGAAGAAATCCTGTCGTAAATACTGGAGCAAAGAAATCGCGGACTCGATTGTTCAACTGAAGGACATCCGCTTCGTGAACCCACAGATGGATGTTTGGACGACATTTACGCGGGAGGACTACACCCGTGTGCTGGTCGAGCAGTTTCACTTGGATCGGGCCCATGTCGAATCGTTCTACGACCACTTGCGATCGATGAACTTTTACGACGACAACGCGGAAACCACCGGGGAGATGTTCGAGCGCTTTTTCCCCGGGCGCCCTGATGTTCATCGCCTGCTCATGGAGCCCATCGCCTACGCCAACGGGTCGACGGTGCACGATCCCGCGATTACGTTTGGCATCGTGTTTTCCAACTTTATGGGCTCGGGCGTCTATACGTTCCAAGGCGGATCCGATTTGCTCATCAAGAAGATGGTCGCCGAGCTGAAGGCCAACGGCGTCGATTGCCGCAAACACGTGCTCGTCGAAAAGATTCTGGTCGAGGAACACGACGGGCAAAAAACGGTGGCCGGCATCGTGGCCAAAGGTGGCCGCGTCATCCGGGCAAAGGCGGTGCTCTCCAACGCCAACATCAAAAACACCATTTTTCGTCTCGCGGGCGCGGAAAATTTCCCGGCCGATTACCTCGCCGAAGCAGAGGCCGTGCGCATCAACTCCAGCTCGTGCCAAGTCTACTTTGGTATCCGCAAAGGGGAATCGATTCCCCATATCGGCGATCTCGTTTTCACCTCCGCCGCCCCGGAATTCAGCAGCGAGGAACTCACCGCGTTTCACACCACCAGCCGCACCTTCTCGGTTTACTATCCGGATACGCGGCCAGGCGGTGATCGCTACACGGTGGTCGTGTCGTTGAATGGTCAATACCCGGATTGGAAACAGCTGGGCGACGAAGACTACGCGGTGCACAAGCAACGGCTGATCGACGAGTCGCTCGCGTCGCTTGAGACGTTCATCCCCGGGGTGAGCGAAAAGATCGATTGGAAGGAGGCGGCGACGCCCCGGACGATTGAACGCTACACCACCCACATGGCCGGCACCTCGTTTGGCACCAAGTTCGAAGGCCTCAAGGTTTCGACGGAGTTGCCCGAAAAACTCCCCGGACTATTCCACGCCGGCAGTGTGGGCATCATCATGTCCGGCTGGCTCGGCACGATCAATTACGGCGTCATCACCGCCAACAAGATCGACAAACTTCTCTTTGCACGTCGCACCGCGGCGGCCACGGCTTAACCAACCCAAGCAACCCGTTCTGCCTCACGTTATGTCTGAAATCACCGACCTTATCCCGCACCGTCCGCCGTTCCTGTTTATTGATGAAATCGTCAGCGAGAGCGCCGATGGTTTAGTGGCCCGGCGCACATGGCGGGCCGATGAGGATTTTTATAAGGGCCACTACCCGAACGCGCCGATCACGCCGGGGGTGATCTTGTGTGAAGCGGTTTTTCAAACCGGCGCGGCGTTCCTCGCCAAAGAGGCGAAGGCGGCGGGCGCGGCTCCCGGGGACGGCGTGCCACTCCTGGCCAAGATCAGCGATGTGCGGTTTCGCAGCCCGGTTTATCCGGGTGACACGATCACCATCGAGGTGAAGCGCAAGGAAGCGATGGGCGGCTTCACCATGATGACCGGCCAAATCAAAAACGGGGATAAACGCGTGCTCTCGGTGGACTTTGCCGTGGCTTGGAAAACGCCTGAACCGAAGGCCGATGCCTGATTTCCTCAACCTCTCGGGAAAGACGTTCCTCGTCCAGGGCGTCGCCAATAAAAAGAGTGTCGCCTGGTTCGTCGCGCAGACATTGGAAGAGCAGGGCGCTCGCGTCGTTTATGTTGTTCGCTCAGAGGCTCGCCGCGCGTCGCTCGCGAAACTGTTGGGCGAGCGGCCGGTGTTTATCTGCGACGTTGAAGAGGAGGGCGCGGCCACCCGACTGGCGGGGGAAGTCGTCGCGGCCGGGTTTGCGCCGCTGGACGGCATGGTGCACTCGATCGCTTTCGCCAACTACACCGAAGGTTTCAAACCGTTTCACGAAACGAAGCGCGCGGATTTTCTTCAGGCCACTGCCATCTCCGCATTCTCGCTGGTGGAGCTCGCCAACGCGTTCAAGCCCCACCTGTCTCGGCACGCTTCGGTGGTGACGATGGGGATATCGTCGCTGCAGGTGACGCCCGACAACTACGGCTATATGGGGCCGATCAAGGCGGCACTCGATTCGGCGGCGCGCTTCCTCGCGAAGTCCTTTAGCGCTGATACGGCCGTGAGGTTTAATGTCGTCGGGGCCGGACCGTTAAAGACCAGCGCATCGGCGGGCATTCCGGGCTACCTTGAAAGTTACCTCTATTCGGAAAAGCTCACCTTCCGTCGCCAGAATCTCACTACGCAGGAAATCGCCAACACGGCGGCGTTTCTGCTCAGCGCCCGCAGCAGCGGCATCAATGGCGCCACGCTTGTGGTCGACGCGGGACTCGGGGCCAACTTTTACGACAAGGAAATCGTGCGCCTCGCCATGCGCCCGGAACGACCGACCGCATGATTTTTTCCAACGTTGTGATCGAGTCGCTCGCCGTGGCGATGCCCCCGGATGTCCTGAGCTCGGCGGAGATCGAAGGGCGCCTGCGTCCGCTCTACGAGCGGTTGCGCCTGCCCGAAGGGCGGCTGGAACTCATGACGGGGATCCGCGAACGGCGGCTGTGGCCGGTCGGCACCCGGCCTTCCGACGCGAGCGCTGCGGCCGGGCACGCGGTCTTGGCCAAGTCACGACTCAAGGCCGAACAGGTTGAACTGTTCATGCACAGCGCGGTATGTCGCGACATGCTGGAGCCCGCCACCGCCTCCTTCGCGCATCGCAAGATCGGACTGCCGCCCACCGCCCAGATTTTCGACGTGTCCAACGCGTGCCTGGGGTTCCTGAACGCGCTGACGGTAGCGGCAGGGATGATCGAATCCGGCCAGATCCGTTGTGCGATGGTGGCCTCCGGCGAAAATGGCGGACCGTTGGTCGAGCAAACGCTGCGCGCGATGCTCGACGAGTCACTCACGCGCCAAAGCATCAAACCCTTTTTTGCGAACCTCACGATCGGCTCCGGCGCGGTTGCCGCGATGATTTGCCATCGTGATTTGGCGCCGGAGGGGCATCGGCTCGTCGGCGGGATAGCCCGGGCGGCGACCGAGCACAGCGAGCTTTGCCAAGGCGATACCCACGGGGCCGATGCACTGGCGATGCAGACCGATTCCGAAGCGTTGCTTGTGGCCGGAGTTGCGCTGGCCCGCGACACATGGACGGATTTTACGCGTATCACCGGATTCGATGCAGACTCCACGGATCGGTTCATTTGTCACCAAGTCGGCAGCGCGCACCGCCGCAAACTCTACGAAACGCTCGGACTGGATTTGGCGAAGGATTTCTCGACGTTTGAGCACATGGGCAACACGGGCTCGGTGGCGCTCCCGGCAACCTTGGCGGTGGCGGCCGCCAAGGGGGCCGTGACCAAGGGCGACCGCGTGGGCTTGCTCGGGATCGGCAGTGGTCTGAACTGCCTGATGCTCGCGGTCGAATGGTAGGCGAGCAATAACCCGACGGACCGATTTTCCACCACCGTTTCATGGCAACGATCCCGCTTTGGCTTAAGCCGCTTTATCCATTTACCCCCAAGGTATTTCGCACCTCGGCTGGAGCGAATATGAGCTACGTGGACGAAGGCGGCGAGGGGGCCGAGGCGGTCGTCATGCTCCACGGCAATCCAACGTGGTCGTTTTACTACCGGCGTTTGATCACCGCATTGGCGCCCTCGATCCGTTGCGTTGCGCCGGACCATGTTGGCATGGGGTTGTCGAGCAAACCGGAGGATTATGCTTACACGCTGGCACAGCGCATTGTCGACGTGGGTGAGCTCATCGAAAATCTTGGTCTCACGCGGGTGCATTTGGTGGTGCATGATTGGGGCGGTGCGATCGGCTGCGGTTGGGCGGGGCAACACCCGGATATTGTCGGTCGCATCACGATTTTGAATACGGCGGCGTTTGCCTCCGAGCACCTGCCAAGACGGATCGCGCTCTGCAAGGCCCCGTTCGTCGGGACGGCGTTGGTGCGCGGGATCAATGGATTCGCCGGACCTGCGACCTGGATGTCGATGGCGCGGCGCACCTTGTCTGAAGACGAAAAGCGCGCGTATCTATGGCCTTATGATTCCTGGGCTAACCGGGTGGCGATCGATGCCTTCGTGAAGGACATTCCCATGAACCCGCGTCACCCGACTTGGGCTGCGCTTGATTCCGTCGGGCGCAATTTGGAGCGCCTGACGGATCGTCCTGCGTTAATCGCTTGGGGCGGACGTGATTTCTGTTTCAACGATCACTTTTACCGGGAGTGGCAGCAGCGATGGCCGCGGGCGCGAACCCACTATTTGCCCGATGCCGGCCATTATGTATTGGAGGACGCGGCCGATGAAATCGTGCCGTTGATCACGCGATTTCTTCAGGAGTGAGGGGTGGTTCGTGAGACGCGCGGCCGCCAGGTGAAGCCATGCCGCTCAGCAACGTCCAAACAGGGTGCCGAGCTCGGTGAGATAAGCGGCGGAGTTTCCATGGAGTGTCGCGAGCTGTTCTGCGCTGTAGCGCCACTGCCAGTTGCCGGCGGCCTGACCGGGCGTGTTAAAGCGCGCGCTTTGGTCGAGATTCAGCAGGTCCTGCAAGGGGAATACAGCAAGGTTGCTCGTGGCCGCGTAGGCGGTGCGAACGAAGTCCCAGGCGATTTCATCGCCACTGACACGCAGGTAGCGGCGCACGTGGTCGGTAACATCCGGATCGGCGGACGCATACCAGCCTTGCGTGGTGTCGTTGTCGTGCGTTCCCGGATACACCACGCTGTTGGCGATCACGTTATGCGGCAGATAGACGTTGCTGGCGTCGCCGCCGAAAGCGAACTGGAGAATGGTCATGCCCGGCAAACCCGTCGCATCGCGCAGGTCGATCACGCTCGGTGAAAGATCGCCGAGATCTTCGGCAATCATGCGGCAATCGGGGAGGCTTTGTTTGATGGCGCGGAACAAGGCGAGGCCGGGCCCCGTTTGCCATTTACCGGTGCGAGCTGTCGGCGCGTCGGCCGGGATGGACCAGTAGGAATCGAAACCGCGAAAGTGGTCGATCCGCAGGATGTCGCACAGGGCGAAGTTGGCTTTGAGCCGGCGGATCCACCATGCGTAGCCATCCTTGGCGTGGGCCGCCCAATCGTAGAGCGGATTGCCCCAAAGTTGACCGTCGGCGGAAAAGTAATCGGGCGGCACGCCGGCAACGGCCCGAGGATGACCGGACTTGGGGTCGAGGTCGAAAAGCTCCGGGTTTGCCCAGACGTCGGCGCTGTCCCGGGCGACGAAGATGGGGGCGTCGCCGATGATCTCGATGCCATGGGCGGCAGCTTTTTCGCGAACTTCACGCCATTGACCAAAAAAGAGGTATTGAAAAAACGCGTGAGCCTCGGCGCGACGCACAATTTCAGGGGATGGGGCGACGGGCGATTGGGCCGCTTTGGCGTAAAAGCGAACGTTTGCGGGCCATTCCCGCCAAGAATGGCCGTTGAAGTGTTCCTTGAGCGCGAGGAAGAGGCTGTAGGGTTGAAGCCAATCGCGTTCGGCCTGCTGGAAGGCGTTGAAACTGCCGTAGGGTTCCGTTTTGCGGCCACTGGCAATAAACGCATCGAAGGCCGCATAGAGCGCTGGCCACTTGGTCGTATACAGCCAGCCAAAGTCGACCCGATCAGTCGGGAGGGCTTTGAGCGGCTTCAAATACGCTTCCGTCAAAAGCTGGGCGGCAACGAGTGCGTGCAGATCGATGAGATAGGG
>CAXBDS010000218.1:0-8489 GCA_963974355.1 uncultured Opitutaceae bacterium | reverse complement strand
GCGACATCGAGGTCGAGGACGTTTCGATGGCCCTCGTGCGTTTCGCCAACGGCGCCGCCGGCTCCATCGTCAACAGCGCCCTCAGCCCCCGCCAGGAAACGTATCTGCGCCTCGACTACCAACGCGCCACCGTCGAGCTCACTCATCTTTACGGCTACAACCGCGACAACTGGAAACTCACCGTTGCTCCCGCCGCGCAGGACGATGGTCTCCTCGAAGCCTGGCAGAGCTTCCCGCCCGACGTCGGCTCGACGCACGGCGCCCAGCTCAACGCCCTCGTCAACGACATGGACCGCAACCAACGCCCTCTCACGTCAGGCCCGGAGGCGCGCCGCACCCTCGAGTTGCTCACCGCCATCTACAAATCCGCCTTCACGCGGCAGGTCGTCACCCGCGGTTCGATCGTCCCGGGTGACCCCTTTTACACCGCACTGCACGGCAACCAAGCCCCCGCCCGCACCAAAGGCGAAGCCGCCTCCGCCACGCCTCCATCCCCGCCGGCCGCAAAATGAGTTGCTGCGGCTTGGCGTCGGGCGCGGTTATGATCTAATCTCCCCCCATGATCCGAGTGTTTTGCTTTTTTGTCCTCATCGGCGCCTCACTCCCGGCCGCCGAAACCGTATTCCCTGGCCTGCGCGGCATTCTGAGCGAAACGGAATGGCGCCGCGCCGGGCTCGACAAATTATCGGTCGATCAAATCGGGGTGATTGACGCCGCGCTCATCCGCTACGACCTCGCCCAGCCAACCGTCGCCGCGCCGCCCGCTCCTGCTTCCACCTTCGGACGCCCCGCGGAATCAGAATCAGGGAATTGGCTGCAACGCTTCGGCCTGCCCTCCTTCAACGACGACTGGAAATCCGTGCCTCCCATGGAGTCGAAGGTCGTGAAATGGCGGGGAGGGCACCGCTTCGTGCTTGAAAACGGTCAGGTCTGGGAAGGCGCCCAATCCATCCCTTACGAGTTGCCCGGTAAAACCGTCCAGATCGAGGCCCGCCCGCGCGGGCAATACGCGCTCATCGTCGAAGGCCACAATACCGCGATCCGCGTGATCCGCATCGAGTAAGTTCCGCTTGGCCGCCGACCTTTCCCTCTCCTCCGCCGACCTCACCGTCACGCTGCTCGATCCAGCCGTGGATCGGTCGCGCCTCGGGCCCCGTTTTTGCGCCGGCGGCTACATCTGGCAGATCACCGACCGCTCCGGCCGAGCACTGCTCAGCGGACCCGAAGGCCCCGCCCCCGCCCCGAGTCCGTTCAATGGCCACGGCCTGCCGGAATCGTTTCGCGATCGCACCCGCGACGGCCGTCCTCTCACGTGGCGCGGCGAACGCGGTCTGGCACCCGGCGCCGGCATCCTCGGTCGCGCGCCGTCCGGCGGCCCCGTGATTGTGGTCGAGCCCTGCGCATGGACGATTTCCGGCGACACGACGCGCCGCAGCTTCCGCACCGCGCAGGTGCTGGCCGATCAGTCCTACACGCTCGAACGCACCGTCAGTATCACCGGTCGTCGCGTCACCAGCAGCACCATTTTTGGCAACGCCGGCGATGCGCCGCTCGACCTGCAATGGTTTGCGCATCCTTTTTTCGCGCTCGGGGCGGACCACACCCTCACCGCCACCTTGCCGCCCGGCACACAGCTCCCCGCGAATCCCGGTTTCAGCTTCGACGCGACGGACGCAACCTTGCGTTTCACCCGCCCGTTCGTCGGCGTCGATGATGGCCAGTTCGAGCTCTTCACGCTCCCGCCCGACCACACCTTGGAGACCCGCCTCAGCCATCCGGCGATCGAGGACGGCATTCGTTTCGCCACCAGCTTTGTGCCCTCCGAATGTCCGGTCTGGGCCAATGGCCACACCTTCTCGATCGAGCCCTACCAAGGGCTGCACCTCGCCCCGGGCGAGACGCGGCGCTGGACGCTGACCTACGACTTCGGCGGACCCTCCGCCCCGATCAGCCGCGGCTAGGCGACCGACTCCCGCTTCGGCACGTCGCTGGAGAACGTCGCCCCCTCCCAACGGGCGACCACCGCCGGCGCCACGCCGTGACCGATCACGTTTACGCTGGTGCGAATCGGATCGATCAAGGCATCGATCCCGAGCAACACCGCCAAACCTTCGAGCGGCAGACCGAAATTTGTAAACAGCGCCGCCAGCACCACAAAGTTGGCCCGCGGGATGCCCGCCACCCCCTTCGTCGTGATCTTCAAGGTGAGCAGCATGAACAACTGCTGTTCCAAGCTCAGCGTCACCCCTGCGGCCTGCGCGACAAACACCGTCGCCAAACCGATGAACAGCGTGCTGCCCGTGAGATTCATGCTGATACTCAACGGCGCCACCACGCCGATCACGCGACGCGGCACGCCGAAGCGCTCGATCGATTCCAGCGTCTGCGGCAGCGCCGCCGCACTCGAGGTCGTCGCGAAGGCCACCAAAAACGGCTCCCGCATGAAGTAGGCGAAACGCCGCAACGGCACCCGAAACAGCACCAACGCCCCGCCCAGCACCACGACCATGAAACCTAGCAGCGCGATCCACGACGCGAGGAAGAGTTGAAAGAGACCGATCAGCACATTCATGCCGCCCGCGGCGACCGTCGAAGCCATCGCCGCCAAGACTGCGAACGGAGCGAGATACATGATCAGGTGCGTGAACCGAAACGCCACTTCCGCGAGCGAATCCGCAAACGCCAGCATCGGTTTCGCCTTCTCCCCCGCCAATAAACACGCGACGCCAAACAGCGTGCAGAACACCACCATCTGCAACACGTCACCGCGCGCCATCGCGTCGATGATGCTCGTCGGCACCGCATTCAAAATCACCGTCGTAAACGAAAAGGTCTGCGCCGTCCCCGCCGCCGCCGAAGCCATGTCGACGCCCACGCCGGGCTTCATGATGATCGCGGTAAACCAACCGATCAGCAGCGCCAGCGTCGTCGAAACTTCGAAGCACACCAGCGACTTCCAGCCCAGCCGCCCCAGGTCTTTCATCGAACCACCCGCCCCCACCGCCCGCACCAGCACACCAAACAGCACCGGTGCGATGATCGCCCGGATCAGGCGCAAAAACACATCGCTGACCACCTTCAGGTTGGCCGACAGCTCTGGAGCGATGAAGCCGAGCGGTATCCCCACGAGGACCGCGATCAACATCCATTGCACGAGGGAAATTCGCGCCCATAGCGGGCGACTTTTTGCGGTCACAGGGGTCATGGGCAAGCCGTCGAGCAAATACGCCCCCGCCCGGGGTGCGAGCCCACTTTCGCTACCGTTTGATATAACCGCCGCGTCTTCAAACGCTTGGCCCGGCAGCAATATCGAACCGGCAGATTGAGCCCTTCCGACTCCCGCCTTGCGCGAACGAGCCGAGCGCACTCACTTGGATGGCTCATGCAGTTGACCAAACACTGGGCCGCCCCACTCGACGATTACGCCATCGACCTCGGTTGGTCGGCCGACGGAGCCCAACTCGCCGCCGTGGCCTCGTCTGGCCCCGTCTCGTTGTTCGCCGCCGCAAACGGCGCCCGCATCGACCTCCCCGGCCATGACGATGGGGCCGACTGTCTCGCCTGGCATCCGACCCGACCGCTGCTCGCCACCGGAGGACAAGACGCCAAGGTCAAATTATGGGACACCACCACCGCCCAACACACCGCTTCGGCCGAAGTCGGTGGCGCCTGGATCGATCGCCTCGCGTGGTCGCCCGATGGCGCTAAACTCGCCGCGTCCGCCGGCCGCCAACTCGCCCTGCTCGGCCCCGACGGCGCCACCGTGCATACCTTCCCCGTCGCCCCGAAAACGTTATCCGCCCTCGTCTGGCAACCCGCCGGCGGTTGTCTCGCGGCCAGTTATTTTGGCGGGGTGCAACTCTGGGATGCCGACGATTTTATCCTCCAAAAGGAACTGCCCTACGCCAACGGCATCCACGCCCTCGTCTGGTCGCCCGACAACCGTTGGCTCGTCTCCGGCAACCAAGATCCGAGCGTGCATCTCTGGCGCCCGGCCGACGACGAGGAATTCCACATGAGCGGCTACGAGACCAAGGTGAAGGACCTCTCGTTCGACCGGAACTCGCACCGCCTCGCCACCGGTGGTGGCCGCGACGCCTGCCTCTGGGATTGCACCGGACATGGCCCCGAGGGACGTGAACCGATCATGTTTCCGCACGACGCCAAGGTCTGCGGCGTGGCTTTCCAGCACACCCACAACCTCCTCGCCACCGCCAGCGAAGACGGCGTGCTCCAACTCTGGAGCCCCGAACGCCCGCAACCCTTGCGCGCCACCGTGCGCCTGCCCGCCGCCGCCACGAAACTCGTCTGGTCCCCCGACGACACACTGCTCGCCGTTGGCACGGGACAAGGCGTGATCTATGTGCTCAAGGTCGAGGCTTAAGACCTTACGGACACGGCCCGTTTTTGTATCGGATCATTCGTGACAAAGGGACTTGCCGCTCTCAGCGGAGGGCTTTTTTTACGCAAATGGCTCGTTCCCCTTTCGCCCTGCTTTTGGCGCTGCTGGTTCCGCTCAGCGCGCAAACCATACCTCCGGCCCAAGATTATGTGGCCACGATCAGCAGCGCCCCATGGCGGGCTCCGGCCAGCGCGTTGCTCGTGCCGGGATCGAGTTTGACTTACGAGGTCTGGGTCCAGCCCACCGCCCGCACGGCCTATGGTTTCATCATGGGGCGCGGCCTGGCGGCCCCCGGCGTCGACCCCTTTATCGGCAGCGCACTCCTGCTCAATAATGATGGCACGCGGGCCGTCTTTGCCTACTCGACCGGCGCCACGGGGACTTACCAAGAGATCGTCGCCCCGGACGCCTTGCCCCTCAACCAGTGGACCCACCTCGCCGCGGTGATCGATGGCGCTACCACGCGCTTGCTGATCAACGGCGCCGTGGTCGCCAGCGGCACCATCGCGGGCGCTCCTGCCGCCGATCCTGGCGTGCCCCTCGGCCTGGGCGCGGCCTATCTGGCCAACGGCTCGACCAACTATCCGGCCTTTCCCGGCTACGCCCGCCAAGCCCGCGTCTGGCAGGTCGCACGCAACGCCACCCAAATTTCCACCGCCCTCAGCGAGGCTCTGCCGTCCAGCCGTAGTGGTCTCGTCGCCGCCTGGCCGCTCGATGACGCGTCGGGCACCACGGCCCGCGACCTCTCCGGCCACAACCTCGCCCTCACCGGCGGCGGCGCTTGGGCCCGCACCGCTTTGCTGAGCGTCGGCCCGTTTTTCAATGTCGTGCGTTCCTCCCTGCCGTCAGGCCTCAGCATCGACGATGCCATCCTCATCGACTTCGACCACGACGGCGATCCCGACCTCGTCACGACGCACATCCAGGTGCCGCCCACCGTGCCCGAAACCCGCCAGCGCCTGCGCGCGTGGCGCAACGACGCCGGCACCTTCACCGACGCGACCGACGCCGTGCTCGGCAACGCCACCATGGTCCATCCCCGCCACTCCGCCGTCCGCGATTTCACCGGCGACGGTCTCGACGACCTGATCGTCGTCGGCCACGGCACCGACACCCCGCCCTTCCCCGGCGAACAGGCCAAATTTTTCCGCGGCACGGCTGACGGTAAACTCGTGGACGAAACCGCCACCCGCCTGCCCATCCAAAATGATTTCACCCATAACCTCGGCGTCGGTGACATCGACGGCGACGGCGACCTCGATCTCTACATGGGCAACGTCTATGGCGGCAACCACGGCCCGCTCATCTATGTGAACAACGCCGGCGTCTTCACCATCGGCACCGACCGTCTGCCGAGCGACGTCGCGAATCGCGTGGACGGCGCCGTCTTCACCGCCGCCTACCTCCTCGACGTCACCGGCGACGGCCGCGCCGACCTCTTCCTCGGCGGCGAGAACGGCTCGCCCAACCGCTTCCTCCGCAACGACGGCACGGGTAAATTTGTCGACGACGCGCGCTACGCCCTGCCCGCGAAGCTCTTCTCGAACAGCGCCGTCACCGTCGCCTTCGCCAGCGCCGACTTCAACGCCGACGGCGCCGACGACCTGCTCATTTCCACCACCGGCGGCACCATCCTCCTGCCCGACGGTCGCACCATCAACGGCTACCAAATCCCCGGCCTGCAACTTCTCCTCAACCGGGGCGACGGCACCTTCTACGACGCGAGCAGCCGCCTCAACGTCGCCTTTGCCTCGAGCGATACCTGGATCGAGTGGCCCCGCCTCGCCGACCTCAACGGCGACGGCCGCACCGATATCGTGCTCCAAGGCGCCCCCGGCAGCAACGGCGCGGCCTTCTCCCGCACGATTTTGCTCAACCGCGGCGGTGCCACCTTTATCGATGCTTCCGACGCCTATCTCGGCAGCGCCGTCACCGCCCTCTATCCCGCCGACGTGGATCGCGACGGTCGCATGGATCTGCTCGGAGTGGGCAACTCAATCGAGTTCTCCCGCACGCTGACCACCCTCTCTGCCGGCACCTTCCTGACCACCCCCGCCAACAACGGTCGCCTCGTGAACCTCGCCGTCCGCACCCGCGCCGGCAGCGGCGATCAAACGCTCATCACCGGCTTCGCGCTCAGCGGCGCCGGCAACGCCTCGTTGCTCGTGCGTGCCATCGGGCCGACGCTCGCCGACTTCGGCGTGAGCCCTGCCCTCGCCGATCCCAGCCTCGCCCTGCGCGCCGCCGGCTCGGAAACGATCATCGCCGGCAACGACAACTGGGGAGGCACCGCCGCGCTCGGCAACGCCTTCTCCGCCGCCGGCGCCTTCAACCTCACCAGCCCCACCACCAAGGACGCCGCCCTCATCGTCTCGCCCACCGCCGGCACCTATACGGCGGCGGTCAGCGATGCAACCGGCGGCACCGGCATCGCTCTCGTCGAGGTCTATGCCCTCAGCGACGCCTCCGCACCACGACTCGTCAACCTCTCCGCCCGCACCGCCGTCGGCACGGGCGCCGATGTGCTTATCGCCGGTTTTTCGGTCAACGGCGACGTGCCGAAAAAACTCCTGATCCGCGCCGGCGGTCCCACCCTCGCCGCCTACGGCGTCGGTTCAACCTTGGCCGACCCGCTGCTGATGATTCGCGCCGCAGGCTCCGACAATGTCGTCGCGACCAATGACAATTGGGGCGGCAGCCCCGCGCTTACCGCCGCGTTCAGCGCAGCGGGCGCCTTCCCATTTGCCAGCCCGACCAGCGGTGACGCGGCGATCACCATCGAGCTCCCGCCGGGCGGCTACACCGCCACGGTGAGCGGGGCCGACGGCGGCACCGGCGTGGCCTTGGTCGAAGTTTACGAACTGCCGTAAGCGGACGCTCCGCCCGCCCCCGGAGCGCTCAATGCGACTCCGAGTAACGCGAGATCGCATGCCACTCGAGCAGCTCCTGGAGCAGCCCCTCCTCGGTGATCGCGACGACTTTCGCGACGGCGTGCCAGCTGTGGGACACCTCCAACTGCCTGCGGCTGCGCTCCAACAGCGCCTGCATGTCGCGATAGCGCGCCACGCGACGTTGTAGGTCATTGATCGATACAAACGACATGCAACCCGCCGCCACTACCGGCAGGCAGATGGGCAACAGGTAAAAAACGATTTCGGAAATCTCGTGAGCCACAGGGAGGTGCAACGTCGCCGCCACCGCGTAGCCCGACGTGCACGCGATCGCCGCCCAAGTCGCCCACCAAAACCCCATTTTCAAACGATGGGCCAGCGGCGCCGCCTTGTCCTCTTGCTTCCGGTAGTAGGCGGTCTGTCCCTCGATGCGCGTCGCCAGATAAGACGCCTTGAACTCCGGCAGCGTGACGCCGCTCCGTCCCGTGCGTTCACGCAGGTGAAGTTGCCGAATCGAGCGCAACAGCCCCTTCAATTCCGGCACCGGAATGTTGTCCAAAAACGCCAGCTCACTCCGCAGCCCCCAGGCCCCCAGTGCCGCCCGGCTGACCTCCGCCGCGATGCGGTGTCGCAACCAACGATGATGCGTGTGACTGCGCGCCAACACAAACGCCACCGCCACCGCACCGACGAGACACAGCAACTTGATCCACGGCAGTCCCACCCAGTGCCAGCCAAACACGATCGCCATCACCGCCACGAGCGTCGCCAACACGTGCAACATCACCGTGCCGCCCATCATGCGACGGAAATGCGGCGCCCCCGAGGTCGCCGATGCATCGGCCTTCGCCATGAAGCCGGCCAACGCCGCCGGCACGCTCACCGAACCGGGAAACGCCACCGCGTCCCCCACCCCGGCCGGCAACGCGTTGATCTCGCCCACGATTCCGTCGGCCTTCGGCCCCGGCTCAAAGTTCTCCCGCGTCACCGCGCCACTCGTCGGATCGATGCGCAGCACCGGACAACCGATTTCACGCGCATAGGTCACCACTTCGGCGGTGCCGCCTTGCCCCCGCGACGCCTCGCCATCCCAGACCGCGATCAACACGTCGGCGCGATCCACCGTTTCCAACCCCGCATCGAGATACGCCTCCGTGCGCTCGAGCGTCGGCGGCACGACCGTGCACTGCTCGGCC
>CAXBDS010000217.1:0-8541 GCA_963974355.1 uncultured Opitutaceae bacterium | reverse complement strand
AGCGGATACGTTCGGCGGGATCATTGCCACCCAGCAGCGTGATGTAGACGACGAGCACACCGCCGGCGATCGTGGACATGCCACCGACCATGATGGCGAGGAGCTCGGAACGCGTCATGTTGCCCAAATAGGGCTTGATGAGCAGGGGCGCCTCGGTCTGCCCCACGAAGATATTGGCGGAAGCGGAAAGGCTCTCGGCGCCGGACAACTTCATGGTTTTTGATAACAACCAAGCGAAGGCGACGACGATCCGTTGCAGGATGCCGAGGTAGTAGAGCAGCGAGGTGAGCGCCGAGAAAAAGATGATCGACGGCAGAATCGTGACCGCGAACGCCGGAGCGAAGGTCGGCAGCGTGACCGCTTCGCCGGACGCGGGACTGGTGGCGTTGATCAACACACCCGCGTCGCCCGAAGGGATGCCGGCAATCCAACCGAAGACGAGGTTCACCCCTTCTTGGGTGAAGGCGAGGATCTGCACGAACATCCCGCTCACCACTTCGAATACCGCGCGGACCGGGGGCACTTTAATGACCAACAGGCCCACGACCAGTTGGAGTCCCATTCCTCCGCCAACCAAGCGCCAGTCGATCGCGCGTCGATTCAGGCTGAAGGCCCAGGCAATACCAAGAAAAGCGGCCAGGCCCAGCAGGCCTCGCAGGATGGGAATGATTTGATCCATGTGGGAAAAGAGCCGGTAGCGAGAGTCATGCCGAGCTTGCGCGCGAGTGGCCGCGGCGCGAGAAACATCTGCGTGATGACCGTGGAGGAAAGACTCGCCCGACACTTAACCAAAACGCCCGACGTCGCGCGGGCGAATTGGGTGGCAGCCAACGCCACGGTCGTGGGCGACGTGACGCTCGGCCCGCGTTCCAGCGTATTTTACGGCGCCGTCCTCCGGGGCGATATCGCCCGCATCGTGGTCGGGGAGGGAAGCAATATCCAAGATAACGCGGTGGTGCATTTGGCTGACGATCTCGACGCCATCATCGGCGATTGGGTGACGGTGGGCCACAGCGCGATTGTCCACGCCTGCACGATTGGCGACGAGTGTCTCATCGGCATGGGGGCGAAGGTGCTCGATGGGGCGGTGATTGGCGCGCGGAGCTTTATCGCGGCGGGAGCGGTGGTGACGCCGCGCACGGTGATCCCGCCTGGATCGATGGTCATGGGCACCCCGGCCAAGGTGGTACGCACGCTCGCCGACGAGGAGCAGACCCGCCTCCGCGGTTGGGCGGAGAAATACGTGGCCGTATCCGCCGCGCACGCGGTTCGCAAAACCGGTTGAAGCCGGATATCGTGCCCGGCTGATCCATCGCTGGAAGGCTCCTCTGCGGCGGTGCTTGGGGTGAGAGTGGCACGGGCTGGATGCTTGTATCCGTGCGCGGACGAAGGCAGTTTCGTTCCATGCATATCGGTGTTCCTCGAGAGATTAAGGACGGAGAAACCCGCGTGGCGATGACGCCCGCTTTGTGTCGACGTTGTGTGAAGCTCGGCGCTGAAGTAATGGTCGAGCGAGGGGCGGGGCTGAAGTCAGGCTTCACGGATCGAGAGTTCGAAGCGGCCGGAGCGAAGATCGCCCGCACGGCCAAACAGGTGTGGTCGAACTCGGAGTTGATCCTCAAGGTCAAGGAGCCCCTTGCGGCGGAATTTAAATACTTCCGTCCCGATCTTACGCTGTTCACTTACCTTCACCTCGCGGCTTCGCCTGAGCTTGCGCAGGCGCTGGTGAAAAAAAAGGTCTGCGGCATCGCGTATGAATCCGTTGAGGCGATGGACGGTTCGTTGCCGTTGCTCAAACCGATGTCGCAGATCGCCGGACGGCTTTCGATCCAGATAGGAGCGTATTTTTTGCAAAGTCAGAATGGCGGTTCGGGTGTATTGCTGGGAGGAATACCCGGCACGATGCCCGGCCGCGTGACGATTATCGGCGCGGGCAACTCGGGCGCGCATGCCTGTCGAATGGCGGCGGGCATGGGCGCACGCGTGACGATTTTGGATTTGGATACCCGTAAACTGGAGCTGTTGGACGAAGAGTATCGTGGCCATGTGGTCACGCTCATGGCGAATCCTGGCAACATCGAGCAGGCGGTCGCGTCGGCGGATTTGTTGATTGGCGCGGTGCTGCTTCCGGGCGCGAAGGCGCCGACGGTGGTATCGCGTGCCTTGGTGAAAACCATGCGTCCCGGTAGTGTGATTGTGGATATTGCCATCGACCAAGGGGGCTGCGTGGAAACGATTGAGCCGACTTCACACCACGATCCGAGTTACGTGGAACACGGCGTGGTGCACTACGCGGTGCCGAATATGCCGGCGCTGGTCGGTCGCACCTCGACCTTGGGACTTACGCAGGCGACCGAGCCGTTTCTCGTCTATTTGGCCGAAAAGGGCATCCCAACCGCGCTGGAAGACCATCGGGGCCTCGCGAAGGGCATTAACACCCGGAACGGCACCATCACGAATGCGGCGGTGGCGCAGGCGTTGGGCTACGTTTGAGGGCGGGTCGGGGCGGTGCGGACAGCTTTGGTTCTTCTTAACTGGCGCAGGCTTGCGCTGGTGAAGGGGACGCTGCACCCTGCGTTGTCGGTTGCTTCTTACCCCTTAAATCATTGCCCCATGATTACCCTCGACTGCCGCGATTTAGCGGCGCACCTCCGTGGCCAGGAGGCCTCTCTGTTTCGCAAGTTGCTCGATGATCTGCCTGACTTTGTTTACGTGAAGGACATCGAGGGCCGGTTTCTTTACAGCAACGAGAGCCACTTGTTACACCTTCGTTTATCCGAGGCTGATTTGTTGGGGAAAAACGATTTTGAGATCTATCCCGCCCAGCTGGCCGAAGTCTTTTTTGCGGATGAGACCCGACTTTTCGGCAACCAGGTGCCGGTGGTGAAAGTGGAAAAAACGCAGACTCGCGACGGGTCGGCGTTTCTGACGGTGACGGTCAAGCAGGTCATCTGTGACCTGAGCGGCCAGCAGCTCGGGCTCATCGGCACGGCCCGCCAACTCGGCACGCACGACACGCTGGCCGTGGCGGAAACCCGCCATCGGCTCGTGGAACTCTTGAAACACGATGTCGGCCCCGATGTGAGTGCCGATCAGCTCCGTGCGCTGGAGGCGTCGTTGGACGCCGTGTTCGCTCAGACGGACTGAGCTCGCCGGCCCTTAGGCGGCGACGATCTTGATCGATTTGACCTCGATGCGCTCGATCGGGGTGCTCTTTTCGCCGCCGCCGCCCGACTTCGTGGGCGTATTGGCGATCGTTTCCAAGACGTCGTCACCGTCGGTCAGCGTGCCGAATGCGGTGTATTGGCGATCAAGGAAACCGGCGTCACCGTGGCAGATGAAGAACTGGCAACCGGCGGAGTCGGGGCTCGCCGCGCGGGCCATGGAAATCACGCCGCGCTTGTGAGGCTTGGCGTTGAACTCGGCTTTAACCTTGTAGCCGGGATCTCCGGTGCCGGGCATGCCGGTAGCGCCCTTTTTGGTGTTGGGGCAGCCGCCTTGGATCATGAAGCCTTTGATGATACGATGGAAAGCGGTGCCGTCGTAGAAACCATCTCGGGCCAACTTTTTAAAATTCTCGACTGTCTTCGGCGCGACATCGGGCCAGAACGACAGAGTCATGTCACCGGCGGAGGTGGAGATTACAGCGACTTCAGCAGCGGTAGGATTGCTCATAAGGGAGGCACAATCACGGGCCGCAGCGAAGGCGGTCAAGAACCCAATTGACGGTGGCATGGCGCCCGCTGTGGTGATCGTCCATGAGACGCTCCATCGCATTCTTCTTCGCTCTGGCCACGCTCACGGTTTGGGCCGGTTCCGTCGCTCCGCCCCTTAAGGTCAAGGTCGTGGTGGTAGCGATGTTTGAGGCCGGCGCTGACACGGGGGACCGACCCGGTGAATTTCAATACTGGGTTGAGCGGGAGCAGCTGGATCAGGTGTATCCCTTTCCTCAGGGCTACCGAGATTTACGGGGCAGCGCCGATGGCAGCGTGCTCGGCGTGGTGACGGGCGTGGGCACGGCCAAGAGTTCGGCGACCATCATGGCGCTCGGGTTGGACCCGCGGTTTGACCTGACGGAAGCCTATTGGCTCGTCGCGGGCATCGCCGGCGGCGATCCGCACGATATTTCGCCCGGTTCGGCGGCATGGGCGACATGGTTGGTCGATGGGGATTTGGCCCATGAAATCGATCCCCGGGAGATTCCGGCGGACTGGAAAACCGGCTACATTCCGTTGCGGAAAAAGGAGCCTTATCAGCAGCCCGTGGATCGCAGCGAGGGCGAGGCCTACCGGCTCGAGCCGGGGCTGGTGGAATGGGCGTATCAACTGACCAAGGACACGCCACTGGCCGATAGCGAGGCGATGCAGCGGCGTCGGGCGCTTTACGCCGAGTTTCCCGCCGCGCAGCGTCCGCCCTTCGTGCGGAAGGGCGATCAGCTGGCGGCCATGACGTATTGGCACGGCAGATACCTGAACGAATGGGCGAACGATTGGGTGCGCTACTATACCGACGGGGAGGGCGAATATGTGACCACGGCGATGGAGGATACGGGCACTTACGGATCGTTGTTTTGGCTCGATCGCGCCGGCAAGGTCGACGTGAAGCGGCTTCTGGTGCTGCGCACGATCAGTAACTTCGATTCGCAGCCGACCGGCATGGATGCGGCGGAGAGCCTGAGTGGCGAGAAACTCGGGCCGGGCTATTCCGCGTATTTCCCGTCGCTGGAGGCGGCTTATGCAGTCGGCTCCCAAGTGCTTCACGCGTTGATCAAGGGCTGGGCGACGTATCAGGCCACCCCGCCGCACGCTGAGATCACCGCGCCTTAGTTGCGGAAGCACCGACCACGCATGGCGGCGGGATGGTTGCTTCCACCGCGCCGCATCCGCCTGGCGCTTCAGCGCAACGCGACCAGCGCGGCGGCCGATTCGCTGGGCTGGGCGGAAAAGAAGGCGGCGGCCTGCAGGTCAAACGTGGTTTGATACTGCTCCAGCTGGGCGCGGATGCGGTTGGTTTCCGCGACGGTCGGACGAGCGGGATCAGCGGCGGGAGTCAGAGCGCCGTATTTGAGCAGGCAATGGGCGAGGATACGTTCAGCATCCGCCGGAGCGAGGGCCCCGGCGGCCACGAAGAGATCGGAGCGACTGGATTCCACCCGACCTTCGCGGGCGAGACGGACCACCGGGATGCCCATGTGGACGACGCGGCGCAGCGCGAGTTCCGTATTCGGCAGGAGCGCGCCATGGGAGTTACCGACGGTCACAAACCCCGCCAACGCGTGTCGTCTCAACAGGCGGGCGGTCGAGAGGAGGACCTCGAATTCGCCGGCGCCGTCGCGCGCGGGATCGTTGGCCGACCACGCGACGCCATCAAGCTGAGCGATACCGGGCGTCTCGGAGTTGAGCCAACGCCCGCCGCGATCCTTCAGTTGCAGGGTGGTCGCACGGGTGGTCGAACCTTCACAGACCAGCGCCGGAATCGTGTTCGGGAGGCCGGCAATTTGGTAAGGCGATGCCGCGATTTCGGTGATTTCGGCTGCCTGAACGCCCACCACCAAGGTGAATGCCAGCGGTAGGAGACGGAACACTTGGCTCGAAAGAGGCGGCTGCATACGGCGTTCGTAGCAGTCGACGTTCCGTGGCGAGCGTTATGAACAGAACTCATGCACGCGGCATGCCGGTCAACCCTTGCGGGAGAGGGAGCGTTCAGGCGTAATGGCCGATGCGCACAAAAAAACCGACACTCCCGCAGGAGTGCCGGCGCAAAATGCGAACAGGGGTAGAGGGGTTTAGCTGCGAGGTTGGCTCTTGGTCTCGGCGTCGTTGATCACGGCGCGGAGCACGGAGCGAACTTCGTTGGGCTGGCGATTCAGTTCGTCGCGCACGATGGTGAGCACCCGGTCGTGGTTGGCGGCGTTGAAGGCCAAGGACACGCGGGCGGCGTCACCGACATCGCCCCGGCCGATGGCCGCCAAGATCTGGTTGACGTGCTCGGCGGAGCCGCTGGCGAGGAAGGCGCCCCATTGGAGGTTCATCGAAGATTCTGACAGCACGGGCGTATCCGCGACCGGAGCCGGCGCGTAGGCCATCATGCGGTCGATTCCAGCTTTGGCTTCAGAGCCGACCAAGACCTTGCGTAATTCTGCTTCGCCGCGAGCGTCGCCGCTATACCAGAGTGCGGAAGCCATCGCCCGACGTCCCTCGATGGGCAGGGATTCGAAACGTTTGAACCACGCGTCGACTTGATCGGGATTCTGCGCAAAGATCTGGCTGTAAAAGCCGATCACCGTCGCGGTCGCGCCGGGACGGTCCAGATAGTTGGCGTTGGCGATCCCGAAAGCGGATTGCACGACTCTATCCGTGGACGGGTTCTTATAATAGTTGTTCATCCACTGGTCCCAGTGGTTGGACGAGGCGGCGCTGACGCCGCCGGTGAGGCTGGCGATCAAACCAGCGCAAATCAGGAGTTTCTTGAGGTTCATGGGAATCGGACAGTTTGGGTTTTTCTAACACGCCCAAAATGGGGTTTTGGGATTAGGAAAACTTAACTGAGGCTCGCGCAGGGTAAAGGGCAGCGGCAGTGAAACTTATTCATGCCGAAGGCGCGCCTTACTTCGATTTTGCCCTCCCGCGGCAGATCAAGATTAAGGGGAACACGCGGGTGGAGCACGGGTGATCGCCCGCTTTTTTGGGCCGCAGACTTCGGCTTAGTCGAATGCCGCGTCGATCTGATCGCAGAAATGGTGGATCAAAAAGAGATGCGCTTCTTGGGCCGTGCGACCGCTTTCGCCGGGCACGACGATGGGGAGATCGGCGTGGAGGGCGGCGGGGCCACCAGAGCGGCCAAGCAGGGCGATCGTGGGAATCGAGCGGTCGCGCGCCGCGTCCAACGCCAACACGAGATTGCGTGAGTTTCCGCTCGAAGAAATGGCAATGAAAAGATCGCCAGACTGAGACAGGCCTTCCACTTGACGGGCGAAAACCTGGTCGAAACCATAGTCATTGCCGATGCAACTGATGAGTGAACCATCGGCGCTCAAGGCGATGGCGGGGAGGGCGCGGCGTTGCTTGAAGTAGCGCCCGGTCAGTTCGGTCGCGAAATGCGAGGCTTCGGCCGCACTGCCCCCGTTGCCGGCGATTAACAGTTTTCCACCTTCTCGCAGCGTTTTGATGATGAGAGCGCTGGCCCGTTCGATGACGGGCTCGATGGTCGTGAGCGACTGCAGCGTTTGCACGGTGGAAGCGAGACTTTGAGCGAGCGACATCACCGCCAAGCATGATTGGGGGCGGGAGCTTGCAGCAAGATCAGAGGTGATGGGATCGAGCTGGGCACGTTCCCCGAGGTTCCTCGGGCTGTCGCTTGCCAGCGCGCGAAGGGCTGATCAACGTCCGCATTGGTGCCTTACTTCGATCATAATGCGACGACCCCGCTATTGCCCGCTGCCGCAGAAGCGTGGGCGAAGGCGAGTGCAGACGCATGGCAAAACCCAGCCAGTCCGCATCGGGCCGGCGTGAGGGTGCAGCTACGTTTGAACGCTTGGCGTCAGAAGATGGCTACCCTGGCCGAACTGCCGCCGGAGCGACTGGCTTTTTGTCGGGGCGCGACCGAAGCCGCGGCCATGATTTTTCGGCATCTGGCCGTTACTGTGGCGGCGGCGGGCGAAAGCGCGGCAACGTGGGCGGTGAACCCGACGGAGCATCCGGCGGTGCGGGACGCTTGCCTCGCCTCGGGTGGTGCTCGCGTGCATTGGCTCGAGGTCAATGCAGACGGCGTGGTGACGCCGGCGGCGGTCGGGCGAGCGTTGGCGGCAGGCGCTAGGGTCATCGTGGTGATGGCCGCTAATCATGAGACCGGGGTCATCCAACCGTGGCCCGAGATCGCCCGCGTGACTCGCGAAGCCGGAGCAACCCTGGTGTGTGACGCCACGCAGTGGCTCGGTAAATTGCCGGCCGGCGGATTGGGCGCGGCGGATTGGGGATTTGGTTCGGCGCACAAATTCGGTGGGCCGAAAGGTGTAGGGCTTTTCTGGATGCCGGTCGGGCTGGACCGCTTGGCGGCGCCGGCGGTCGACGGCTCTGGCGAAGGTATCCACCGCGACGGCACGGCGGATTTTCCGGGGATCGCCGCCATGGGCACAGCCTGGCTCCACGCCGAAGAAAAAGAAGTGTTTCTCGAATCGGAACGGGTGAGGATGCGGGCGGGCTTTGAACGCGACTTGGTGGCGGCGGTGCCGGGCACCCGCGTGGTGGGAGCGGGAGTGGACCGTTTGTGGAACACCGTGCTCGCCCTCATGCCGGAGGCGGAAAGCTCGCGGTGGGTGACGCGTCTGGATCGGCGCGGGTTTGAGGTCGCGAGTGGCGCCGCTTGCACCACCAACAAGAACGGGCCGTCGCCGGGCCTGACCGCCATCGGTCTCACGGCCGACGAAGCCCGCCGCGTGGTGCGGGTGAGCGCCGGAGCGGCCACGACCGCGGCAGACTGGGCGGCGTTGGCGGCGGCGTTTGCGGCGGTCCCGAATGCCCTGGTGTATCTGGTCGGGAATGA
>CAXBDS010000216.1:0-8548 GCA_963974355.1 uncultured Opitutaceae bacterium | reverse complement strand
ACTTTGCGCATGCTGGCCGGCTTGAACTTGGGCCGGGGCTTCTCGCGCACGTTGAGGAAGAGCTGACCGCGGTTGTTGCGGTTCAACCAATACAGGTCGCCTTCAAACTCGAAATAATCGGGCGTGGAATCTTCGTCGCCGGGCAGGATGAAACCGCACTCTTCGAGCGCCCCGATGATGTCTTCGTCGAGCTGGTTCCAGCGCTTCGCCAGATAATCAATGGCCACGGCCTGGCCCGGGCCGCGTTGGTTCCGGCGCACGTGCGGTTTGATGGCGTCAAACAGGGTCGGGAGTTCGTCCTCTTCCGGCCATTCGTCCCAATCGCCCATGATCTCGCCGGCGGCCTCCGCCGCGAGGGCGTCGGGATCGTCGTCGTTCTCGGTGTCGCGCACGGGGCGCATCTTCTGGTCGCGCAACGGGGCGTCCTCCGGGGAGGCGCCGGCGTCGGCGGGCTTGGTGATCTTTTCGGTCGGGTCTTCGCCGCGTTCCTCGCGCCGGATCTCGGCCTCACGGGCGGCTCGTTCGTCGGCCAGGCGTTGTTGCTCGTCGGCTTTCGCCTTGGCCGCCGCGGCGGCCTCGAGATTCCATTCGCGCTGCATGCCGCGTCGGGCGAGGCCGTGAAACGCCAACGGATTATCCGGGGCCGTGTGAAATGAAATGATCTCCCACTCGTCTTTGCCGAGCTGGTTGACGAAATTCTCCAGCAGGGTCGGCGTCGCAAAGCCACCCTTTCCGCTGCTGATTACCTTGTATTCCCAAATAGCCATAATCGGTGTAATGTGGCAGAAAGCCTCCCGACCCATCCCAAATGGGTCCGCCAGTGCCGAGTTTATTCTTAGTCTATCCCATGAAACGTTACCTCGCCTTGCTCACGGCGGCCCTCGGGCTGCTCGCGCCACTCGAACTCACCGCCGCTCCCTCGGGTGCTCCGGTGCCTGCTCCGGCCACGGCCCGGATCGCGGAGACCCAACTCCACGTGAGCTTGGATCACGCGGACTGGACCTACCGTCTCGGCGAACCGGTGACGTTTACCGTCGGCCTCACCTGGGACGGCCAACCCCTGGGCGATGTCCCGGTGAAATACCGCCTCGGCCCGGAGAAATTCGAGGCTGCGGCCGTCGAGGCGACCGTGCCCGCCGGGGGCCTCACGATCGACGGCGGCACGATGACGGTGCCCGGGTTCCTGCGCTGCATCGTCGAGGCCGAGATCGGCGGCCAAACCTATCGCGCGCTCGCCACCGCCGGCTTCGAACCCGAGCACATTGAGCCGACCCAAACCGAGCCGGACGACTTCGACGCCTTTTGGCGCGACGGTCTCAACCGCCTCAGCAAGGTGCCGCTGGAGCCGATCCTCACGCTCCTCCCGGAGAGCAGCACGGCCGCGATCAATGTATACCACGTCAGTTTCCAAACGCTCGGGTCAGGCGGTCAGGGTATCGCCCGCGTCTACGGCATCCTCGCCGAACCCACCTCACCCGGCCCCCATCCGGCGATCGTGCGGATACCCGGCGCCGGCGTGCGACCCTACACCGGCCTGATCTCATTCGCCGAAAAAGGCTTCATCGCGCTTGAGTTCGGCATTCACGGTATCCCGGTAAATCTCCCCCAACCGCTCTACGACGAACTTCGCCGCGGCGCGCTCAACGGCTACCCGGGTTTCAACCTCGATGACCGCGAGGCCTACTACTATCGCCGGGTCAACCTGTCCTGTATCCGCGCCAATGACTTCGTGACGTCACGCCCCGGATGGGACGGCGAGACGCTCCTCGTTTTCGGAGGCAGCCAAGGCGGACAGCTCACCATTGCGACCGCCGCGCTCGATCCTCGCGTGAAAGCCATCGGCGTGAACTTTCCTGCCTACAGCGACGTGAGCGGCTACCTGCACGGTCGCGCCGGCGGCTGGCCTCATCAGCTCGCCAAAACCGCCAACCAGACGCCCGAGAAAATCGCCACCAGCCGCTACTACGACACGGTGAATTTCGCGAAGCGTCTGACGGTGCCCGGCTTTTACAGCTGGGGTTACAATGACGAGACCTGCCCCACGACGTCGCTCTTCGCGGTCTACAATACGATCACGGCTCCGAAGGAATTGTTGCTCGCCCTCGAAACCGGCCATCGCACGACCCCGGAACAATACGCCGCGACTAACGCGTGGCTGTATCGTCACGCGGGTCTGGCCCCGTGACGGTGGTAACCGTGCGCAGGTAGTTGCGCAGCGCATAAGCCAACAACTGGCCGCCCGGGCCGTGCGGGTTAAAATCGAACGCATGCACGGCCCACGGCAGCTCGATGAACACGTGCGGCACGTCGTTCACCGCCAATACCGTCGTCAAACGCTCGCTTTGCCGTCGCCACACCAACGTGTCGATCGTGCCATGCATGAGCAGCGTCGGCGGGGTCGGCCGCGGATCGGCGGCGGCACGTCGTTTCACGAAACGGATGCCACTCGCGTCGTTGTAAGTCTCGTGCCGTTCGTCGCCCGCACCACCCAGATATTGGCGCATCAACTTCGGGGAATTCAGCGCGTCGTCCTCCCGCGCGTAACGCCAGGCGAAGTTCAAATCGTGCGGCGAATACAGGCCCACCACCCCGCGAATCGCCGGATCGTCCACGCCGTAACCGACCGCCGAAGCGATCTGCCCGCCCGCACTGCGCCCCAGCAACACGATGCGCGACGGATCGATGCCCAGCTCCGCCGCATGGACCTTCAGGTAGGCGATCGCCGCCAAGGTGTCGTCCTTCTGCGCCGGCCACACCTGCGCCGGAGCGAGCCCGTAGGAGATCGCCGCGACCACGTAACCCATGCGCGCGACCTGATGGTTAAAATCCGTCAACTGCCCGCGATCACCGCTGTCCCAACCGCCGCCGTGAATCACCACAACCAAGGGACGCGGCGTGTCCTCAATCCGTCGATACACGTCCAGCCCAAGCTCGCCCGCCGTGCCCGCCCCGGCATAGACGCGCGTCTCCACCGTGACCGGCGCCACGCCCCGCACCGACCACAGTTCCGCCCACGAAAACGCCTCGCCCGTCACTTCGCCCCCAAACCCGCGCCGCATTTCCGCGGGCAACGTCGTCGCGATCCGCGCGGCCAACGTCGCCGGTCGCAGGCCGAGTGCCATCGCCACCATCGCCGCCGCCATCGCCACCGATGCGACCACGCGCGCCGCGCCCTCGCCCGTGCTCGCCAGCAGAAACGCCGCCACCGCGACGATCAGCATCAGCACCGCGAGCCAGTGGCCAAACTCACCCGCCACCAACCCGAGTTTCCACGACAACCACGTCGGCGTGCGAACCACGCTCAGCGTGACCCACCCCAACCCGGCCAGCGCCAGCACCAAACAAACGATACGGCTCGTCATAACCCGTTTACGCATCGGCCACCCCGCCCGGATGCAAACCGATTCCACATTTTCCACGCTCGGCAAACCGCCGCGCCTTTGCCCAACCTGCCTTGATGCGCCGCCTCGACCAACTCCTCGCCAATCTCGGTTACTGCTCCCGCCGGGAAGCGAAGGCCTACCTGCGCGCCCACGAGGCCACCCTCGTCGATGCCCCCGCCAAGCCCCTCACCGACCCCGCCCGCAAGGTCGCCGCCGCCGCCGTGCGGATCGACGGCGCACCGCTTGATCATCCCGACGGGCTGCTGCTGTTATTCAACAAACCCCTCGGGCTCACCTGCTCGCACGACCCGCGCGAAGCCCCGCTGGTCTACGAGGCGTTGCCGCCGCGTTGGCAGGCGCGCAATCCCGTGATCACCAGCGTCGGCCGCCTCGACAAAGAAACCTCCGGCCTCCTGTTGCTCACGGATCAGACGACGCTCGTGCATCAACTCACCTCGCCCAAACACAAGGTCCGCAAACACTACGTCGCGACCGTCGACCGCGATCTGGATCCCGCGCTCATCGCGACCTTCGCCGCCGGCACGCTGCAACTCGACGACGAAAAAGCCCCCTGCGCCCCCGCCGAACTCACGTTGCTGGATGCACGCACCGCCGAGCTCGTGTTGACGGAGGGTAAATATCACCAGGTTCGCCGCATGTTTGCGGCCTGCGGCTGGACGGTCCTCTCGCTCCACCGCACGACCTTCGGCGATCTCACGCTCGGCGATCTGCCGCCCGGCCAGTGGCGCGAGCTCCCGCTTGATCACTTAGCCCGCTGAGCCGGCTCCCGCCGATCACTCCCGGCGGATCGGTTGCGACCGCCCCGCCTCGTCGATCGCGACGTAGGTGAAGCGACCGTGCGTCACGCGTTGCTGACGGCCATCGGTGAAATGGTGCACCCACACTTCGAGCGCGATCTTCATCGAGGTGCGTCCACTCTCCACCAGGCTCGCGTAACACGTCACCGTGTCGCCCACGTTGACCGGCGAGACAAAGCTCATCGCCTCCACCGCGACCGTGACCACGCGGCTCCGCGCCACGTTGCGCGCGAGCACCGCGCCCCCGAGGTCCATCTGACTCATCAACCAGCCGCCGAACACATCGCCGTTGGCGTTGGTATCGGCCGGTTGTGCGATCGTGCGAATCACGATCTCACCGGCGGGCTCCGTCGGAACGTCTGCGGTCTTCATCACCGCCACCATGAGGAAGACGCGCCCAAAGGAAACCCAGTCGCGCAGAATTCGGCATTCAGGAGGTCGCGCCGGGTTCCGCGGTCGTCGCGCTCGGCCGCTCCGGCGAAATCACGCCCGCGTCCCGCAACGCGGCCAACTCGGCCGCCGTCGGGCGCAAGTCGAGGCGATTGAGCCGTTGCGTCGCGTCCTCCATCAACTGCAAGTAGGGCGTCGCGGTGGCTTCGCGTTGCGCCGGGGACTGCGCGCTGAGGGCCACAAATTCCGCCAGGACACCGTTCCGCATCGTCGCCGCATCGAAGGGCGAAAACTCCAGCGGAAAGGCCGCCATGAGATTGCCGCCGCACGCGCGTCGCAACCGTTCCCCATACACCGTCGGCAGCTCGCACCCCGTCCAGCTCGCGTCATTCAACAGCTGCCACGCCCGCCGCATCCCATCGGCAAGGTCTTTCCGGAAAATGATGTCTTGGGCAAAAAACAGATCGAGCCGACCGCTCGGCCGGATCGCGAAAAACGGCGCCGCCGGAAACGCCAACGGAAAGAGCCGGTTGGGAAACAGGTCCACCTGCAGGTAACGCCGTGCGACTGCGGCAAAACGGGGCCACGTATCCACATTCTCATACGCGACCTCGCCGATCGGCGCCCAGTCGAGTTTGGGCTTGTCCACCCATACGGTGTCGTTGGCCACGTCGACGTAAAGATTCCCCAACTGCACGGCATTCTGGAAATACTGTTCCTTCAGCAGAATAAACACCCGCTTCACCACGGTCTCGCGACCGATCAGGTGTTGAAAAGCCGAATCGGCCATGGCGCGGGCCCAGACCTTGTTGCGGATCTGTTCGCAAAATCCGACCGGATACGCTGCGAGACTCGCCTCGCCCACCGCGCCCGAACTTCCGGGAGGCAGCGCGCGACGTTGCGTTTCATAGGCCCGGTCCACCTCCGCCCGATGAAAACGCAGCCGATCCAGAATCGCGTCGATCTGGGGCAGAAGCACGCGTTGCGTGACCCGGGCTTGCGCCGGATCGATCAGCATGTCGTGCGCATCGACCGGCGCACTCGGAATTTCGGGGGTCACGCCGCAGACGCTGGCACAACCCGGCGCCGGCGCAACCAAGCCATCATGCCTGCGACGAGGCCCAGCCCCACCGCCGCCTGCGCCGGCTCCGGAATCGCACTCGCGCCCGCCGTGATGCTCGCTCCGGCGGTGGATTCCCACGCCGCCGACGTGAGCTTCCATTGGCTCGGGTCGCTGCCGCCAGCGGAGAAATCGAAGAACAGCCACGCGGCGTTCAACTGGCCGTCCCGCTCGAAATTCACGCCGACATAGCCGGTCGATCCCATGATCGTGTCGAACGTCTGGTAGGTGCCCGTCGCACCAAACCCAATGGTTTCGCCCGAATCGAACACCCGCACATACGAACCGTTGGCAAAGATGCGGCTCAGGTTGTAGGGCGTAATGTTGTAGAGGGGGCTATAAGAATTGGCGAAGAGCTTGAAATCCGCCGTGCCGTTGCCGTCGATATCGAGATCCACGGAACTTTCGTTCACGAAGCTCACGTTGCTGAGGGCCGACATCACCACCTGCGATTTGGCCGCCGACGGCAGAGCAATCGCCGCGGTCAACGCCGCCAAGGAACCAAACGAAGGGCGCAAGGAAGGACTCATAGGGGCGTTGTATCGGCACAAAGCCGGACAAAGTTAAGTAAAATTTTTCATCCGAGCCGCCGCGCCCCGACCCATTTCAGGCATCGGCATGTCTCCCAATCCCCACGCACGCACGGCTTCTGCTCCCCCCGGACGCGGTATGCCTCCCTTCCGCTCTCTTTTTGGTTCAAGCCGGCCTCATCATCACCCTCGCCGCCTCTGGATCGAGCGGCGAACGGCGAAAGACGATCATCGATCAGGATGCCGTCGGGCCGGGTCCGCCTAATCTCCAGCCCATGCTGCTTCTGCTGCAATCGCCCGATGTCGCCGACGATCGCGGAGCCGCCTACGGCTAAACCCTGCGTTGGGCGGGCGGCCAAGGGCCGAGGTGCGGGCCTCGGTGAAAGGGATGGTCGCGTGGTCTCCGAGGTCGCCGTGGAGCGGCTCGATGCGCGGGTTGTTGATTGGCTGACTCGCGCCCCTCGCCGGCAACCGTAAGCGATTGGGCGCAGAACCCCGGCTCATTTTCCGCATCGGCACCGGTTTTTGGCTCGGTCCGCCGGGCGGACGTGGTATGCGTCCTTGTTACTTTCGCCGCCGTTCCGTCTTTCATCATGTCGATCCCGTCCTCCTCGTTTGCGCATCGTATGGGCCAAATGCGCCCCTCCACGATCCGCGAAATCCTCAAGGTCACCGCGCAACCCGATATCATTTCGTTCGCCGGTGGGTTGCCCGCGCCGGAGCTGTTTCCGGTCGATGAGGTGCGCGCCGCCGTCGACTCCGCGTTGGTCAAACACGGACGCGAAGCCATGCAATACGGCCCGAGCGAGGGCCTTATGCCGCTGCGCGAGTGGATCGCCGCCGAAATGAACCAGCGCCAAGTCGCGACCAAGCCGGCCGACATCCTGGTGACCAATGGGTCGCAGCAGGTGCTCGATCTGATCGGCAAGGTCTTCCTCAATCCGGGGGATGTCGTGCTCACGGAAAACCCGACCTACCTCGCCGCGATCCAAGCATTCCAAACGTTTGAGGTGACGTTCGTGCCGGTCCCGACCGACGCGAACGGACTCATCCCGTCGGCATTGCCCGAGCTCATCGCCAAGCACCGGCCCAAGTTTCTTTACACGATCCCGAATTTCCAAAATCCGACCGGCACCACGCTGAGCCGGGAGCGTCGCCAAGAGCTGGCGCAGATCGCCGCCACGCACGGCCTGCCGGTGGTCGAGGACGATCCGTATGGAAAACTTCGCTACCGCGGCACCGACATCCCGCCCATCAAGCATTGGGACACGGATGGCTGGGTGATCTACGCCAGCACGTTTTCCAAAACGATCGCGCCGGGCTTCCGTCTCGGCTGGGTCGTGCTGCCGCCCTCGCTCTTCAACAAGCTGCTCATCCTGAAACAGGCCTCCGACCTGCACACCTCGAGTTTCGATCAGCGCGTCGCGCTGAGCTACCTCGAAGCGGTCGACCAAAACATCCATCTCAACACGATCCGTCGCGCCTATGGCGAACGTTTCGACTCGATGGACGCCGCGTTGCGCGCGGAGATGCCGGCCGGCTTTTCGTGGACGAAACCGGAAGGCGGCATGTTCCTCTGGGTCACCGGACCCGAGGGATTGGACGGTCTGGCGCTCCTGCAAAAAGCGCTGCAGCACCGCGTCGCCTTCGTGCCCGGCCGCGACTTCTTCCCCATGAACAGCGGCGGCAACTACATGCGCCTGAACTATTCCAACTCGGCGCCGGAACGCATCCGCGAAGGCGTGCGTCGCCTCGCGGAATTGTGCCGGCTGTCCGACTGAGTCCGCGCGATCACCTCCTTTATCCCTGCCGCCATGCGTTCCCTGTTCCACCTCGCCTATCACGTCACCGACCTCGACGCCGCACGCCGTTTCTACGGCGACATTCTCGGCTGCCAGGAAGGCCGCAGCACCGAGACGTGGGTGGACTTCGATTTTTTCGGCCACCAGATCTCGCTGCATCTGGGCCAGCCCTTCGAAACGACCCGCACGGGCAAGGTCGGCGACCATCTCGTCATGATGCCGCACCTCGGCGTCGTGTTGCCGCTGACCGATTGGCTCGCGTTAGCCGATCGCTTGGCGCAAGGCGGCGTCGCCTTCGACATTCCACCGGTGATCCGTTTCGAAGGCCAACCGGGCGAGCAACGCACGATGTTTTTCTTCGATCCGAGCGGCAACCCGATCGAGGTCAAAGGCTTTAAGGACTTCGCCAGCGTGTTTGCAAAATAACGCATCGCGGGAATGCGACCGCGCCCTGAGACTTCCCACGTTTTCCGGCTCCGAATTCCAATCCAACAGTGATTCCCAT
>CAXBDS010000215.1:0-8565 GCA_963974355.1 uncultured Opitutaceae bacterium | reverse complement strand
TCACCTCCTTCACCGACACCGGCCTGGAACCGTCCAGCACCTACACCTATCGCGTCTCGGCCCTCAACGAAGCCGGCGCATCCGCAACCACCACCGAGATCGACGTGACCACCGCGGCCGAACCGATCGAAATCGGAACCCCGACCGGCTTAACCGCCCACCCGGTGTCGCCCACGCAAATCGACCTCACCTGGACGGACGCCTCGGACAACGAGCTCGGTTTCGAGATCGAACGCGCCGAGGCCAACACCGGAGCGTTCGTTGTCATCGCAACGGTCCCGGCCGACACGATCAGCTACTCCGACAACGGCCTCACGCAGAATACGACCTACAACTACCGCGTGCGGGCCACAGCGGCCCCCGACTACTCCCCCTTCACGGGGATCGTCGACGCTCGCACGCTGCCCGGCACCGCCGTGCGCGCCTTTCCGACCGCCGTCGGCTACGGCGCCTACGCTCGCGGTGGGCGCGGCGGTGTCGTGCGCTTTGTCACCAGCCTGGCCGAGTCCGGTCCCGGCACCTTGCGCGCCGCACTCGATAACATCACGGGTCCCACCACCATCATCTTCCGGGTCGGCGGCACCATTCACCTGACGTCGCGGCTGCAGATCCTGGAGCCCTACGTCACCCTCGCCGGCCAGACCGCGCCAGGCGACGGCGTCCAAATCACGGGCCACCTGCTACGCGTGGCCAGCGCTTCCGACGTCGTCGTCCGCCACATCGTGGTGCGGCCCGGCAACGCCGGCACCGGTCTCGACAATCGAGACGCGTTCCAGATCGAGCACGCCAACCACGTCATCGTGGATCACTGCTCCTTCTCGTGGTCGGTGGACGAAACCCTGACCGCCTGGTTCCCCGACACGCACGACTTCACGATCCAAAACACGATCGTCTCCGAGCCGCTCTGGAACGCCGGTCACCACAAGGGCAACCACCCCATGGGACTCCTGGTCGGTCGCGGCGTGGCCAACGCGACCATCTTCCAAAACTACATGCCGCACGTCGGCTTCCGGACGCCGGAGTTCACCACCGGCGCTGTCATCGATGTGATCAACAACGTCGTGCACAACTGGGGCCAGCGCGGCGTCACCTACTCCACCGGCGAGAAGCAAGACTTCGGCCCGGCCTTCGCCAACATCATCAACAACATCTTCCACCCCGGAGCCGGGCACGACGGCAACGGTTCCGGCCGCAACGGCCCGGCCATCGTGTTCGCCGAGAGCGGCAATGACTGGACCGGCTCACTGCTCTACATCGCCGGTAACGAAAATGGCGACGGCACCCTCGCCAACGAGATCCAGCGTTACCCCTTCGCCGACACCACCCCGGTCCCGCCCGCGCTCTTCTCGTCCGTGCCCATCGGAACCGCCGGCATCCCGCGCGCTCCCTGGGATGTCACGGCGGGTCCCGTCGCCGGTCTCGCCGAACGCCTCCTGCCGGTCGTCGGCCGCACTGTCCCGGCCCGCGACCCGGTCGACGCCCGCGTCGTGAACGACTACTGGACCAATACCAGCCGCCAGCCCAACACACCCGACGATGTCGGTGGCTATCCCGATCTCCAATCGGGCACGCCCTACCCCGACGCCGACATGGACGGCATGGACGACACGTGGGAACTGGCCAACGGCCTCGATCCCTCCGATCCGTCCGACCGCAACGGTGACCGCGATGGCGATGGCTACACCAACCTCGAGGAATTCCTCAACGGTCTCGCCGGCGACTACGAGCTGAACTACGATAGCGCAAACGGCGCGGTGAGCGGCACCGCCCCGGCCATCAGCACGCCGCCCGCCGATCAAACCGTGGTCGTCGGCCAATCCGCGACCTTCAGTGTCGTCGCTTCCGGAGACCCCGCCCCGGCGTATCAGTGGCGCCATGACGGCACCGCGATCGTCGGCGCCACGACCGCGAGCTACACGGTTTCCACGACCGAACTGGCCGACGCCGGCGCCTACGATGTGGTGATCGCCAACGCCCACGGCTCCGTCACCTCGGCGGTCGCCCAGCTCACGGTTGAGACCGCACCCGCGATCACAGCTGGACCCGACGACATCACCGTCACCGTCGGCACGCCCGCCACGTTGCAAGTCAGCGCCAGCGGGATGCCCGCACCGACCTACCAATGGCAACGCAACGGCAACGCCATCGTCGGCGCGACCGCCGACAGCTACACGCTGTCAAATCCGGTCGTCGCGGACTCGGCCGACTACACCGTCGTCGTGACCAACGCTGCCGGCACCGTCACCAGCGCGGCGGCCCACCTGACCGTCACCCCCGCCCCGGCCACGATCACGCTCGGCGGCCTCACCGCCACCTACGACGGCAACGCCCATCCCGTGACCGCGCAGACCAGTCCCGCCGGGCTCAACGTCACGGTCGCCTACGACGGAGCGTCCAGCGCGCCGGTCGACGCCGGAAACTACGCCGTCGACGCCACGATCAGTGACGCCAACTACCTCGGCTCCGCCGCCGCCACGCTCGTCGTCGCGCCGGCCGCATCCACCGTCACGTTGCACGACCTGCGACAAGCCTACGACGGCGACGTGAAGTCCCCCACCGTCACCACCGCACCGGCGGACCTGCCCGTGCTGCTCACGTTTAACGGCGACCCCGCGGCGCCCACGCTGCCCGGCACCTACCCGGTCGCGGCCGACATCGTTGATCCCAACTACACCGGCAGCACCCAAGCCGCCTTCACGATCAGCGCCGCCGCTCTCGTGCGACACGCGCCCAACGTGAACGGTGGCCTCGACGGCTCCGCCCAAATGCTCACCGGTGAAAACGTCACGCTCAACGGCTCGACGTGGTTTGCCCGCGACCTGATCGTGCCCGGCTCGCCCAACCTCCGGCTCAACGGCCACCCGACGTTTGCCGGCGTGGTCGAGGGGACCGGAGCGAGCGATCCGTCCAACTACACGCTCACGCTCAACGGCAACGCCGTCCTGCGCCATGTCGTGAGCCGCGTTGACCCGCTGACCTTGCCCACCGTGGCCGCGCCGGATTCGCCCGCCGGCACGCGCTCGGTTTCGTTGAACAATAGCCAAGGCGATCCGGGCGACTTCACGACCCTGCGCGACCTCACGCTCAACGCCAACGTCGGGCCCATCGCCGTGCCCCCGGGTGCCTACGGCCACTTCACCGCCAACCACGCCAGCAGTTTCACCTTGGGCGTGGCCGGCGCGACCGATCCCGTGCACTATCACTTCCAAGGCCTGACCATCAACTCCCAGGCCGGCCTAAACGTCGTCAGCCCAGTGATCGTCACGCTCGCCCAAAGCGTCTCGCTCAACAGTGATGCCGGTTTCGCCGATCACCCCGCCTGGCTCATACTGCAGTTCGCCCACGGCGGCCTCACCATCAACGGCAACGCCACGCTTCACGGTCACGTGATCGCCCCGGCCGGCACCGTCACGGTCAACGGCACGCTCCACGGCGAAGTGGTTGCCGATCGCCTCTCCATCAACGGCCAAGGATTGCTCGCCCAGCCCTGATCCACAAACACATCGCCGGGGGCGCCTGCATCCTTTTCCCTAAAGGCAAAAGGCGCCCCCACCCTCCCCGCTGTTTCCCCGGTCCCACCCGCCCATGCTTCGTCCCCTCCGCTTGCTCGCTTCCATCGCCCTCGCCGCCGGCATCGCCCGCGCCGCGGCAGCCGACGCCAGCCCGCCGCTCAACATCCTGCTCGTCGTGGCCGATGACCTGGGGCTTCAGGTCGGCTGCTACGGCGACCCGATCGCCCGCACGCCGGAGATCGATCGCCTCGCCGCCGAGGGCATGCGTTTTGAAACCACCTACGTCACGCAGTCGTCGTGCAGCTCGTCGCGCAGCACGATCTTGACGGGGCTCTATCCTCATCAGAACGGACAACTCGGGCTCGCGAACCGCGGCTACACCATGCGCGCGGGCATCCGCACGCTCCCTGCCATGTTGCAGGCCGCCGGGTATCGCACCGGCATCCTCGGCAAACTCCACGTCAACCCCGAGGATGCCTTTCCCTTCGACTACGCCGACAAGGACGTGCAGGCCACCCGTCACGTCCTTGCCACCGCCGAAAAAGCTGATCGCTTTTGGTCCGCCGAGCCCGACCGCCCATGGTTTCTCATGGTAAACTACTTCGATCCGCACGTGCCGTTTAGGGACCAAATCGACGGCGTGCCGGAGGTGCCGTTCGTCGCGGCAAACATGGTGCCGTTTCCCTTTCAGCAAATCGACACACCCGAACAGCTCGCCTACATCACCGGTTACTACAACGGCGCCGCCCGCGTCGACGCCGGCCTCAGCCTTCTCCTGCGCAAACTCAACGCCAGCGGCCAGGACGAACGCACGCTGGTCGTCTTCCTCGGCGACAACGGTCCGCCTTTCGTCCGCGCCAAAACCAATGTCACCGACGCCGCGCTCCACGTGCCGTTGATCGTGCGCTGGCCGGGTTTCACCGATGGCACGCCGAGTCCCGCCTTGGTCTCCTCGGCCGATCTCGTCCCGACCTTCCGCGCCGCCGCCGGCCTGCCCGCCGACCGCAGCTTGCCCGGCCTGTCGCTCGTGCCGGTGCTGAAACGCGCGGACGCCCCGCTGCGCAGCTACCTCTTTGCCGAACACAACGCCCACCGCCGCGACATGTATTTCCCGGAACGCGTGGTGCGCGACGACCGCTTCAAACTCATCGTCAATCTCGAAGACAAACGCACCTTCGGCATCGAGGTCGACGCCGACCCCGCCGCGAAGATCCTCACCGATCCGGAGTGGACCGACACCCCCGCCCAGCGAGCGCTGCAATTCCTCCGCAATCCCCCGCCCGAAGAACTCTACGACCTGCAGAACGATCCGCAGGAGTTCACCAACCTCATCGACCAACCGGAGTACCACGAGGTCATCGTGCGCCTGCGGGCCGCGCTCCAGGCTTGGCGCGAGACCACCGGCGACCCGCTGCTCGATCCCTCGCTGCGCGCGGCGGAGAAGCGGCTGCACACCGACGCACCGCCGGGCTTCTAGCCCACCATTTCGTCATAAATGACTGGATACACACCTGGACACAGGTCGGGCGTGTAGCACTCCCCTCGCCGGCAAACCGCGCAACGAATCGACCACGACCGCATTTGCGCGGCATTCGCCCATGAAAGACGCTGGAGTAGGCGCTCATTCGGTGCCCATGCCGCCCCGCATGACCTCCGCGCCTGTACCCTACAGTTAACCCCTAGTATCATGAAAACTCATCGACTCGGATCCTTGCCGGCCGCGTTCGGCCGCGCCCTCTGGCTCGCGCTCCTCACCCCGTCGCTCGCCTTTGCCACCGTTTACGACGCCAACGACCTCACCGTCGTCGACTCCACCGGCGACGGCGTCATCGTCACCTCCAACGCCGGCGCCAACAACGGCAACATGCGCATCTACATGGCGGACGGCCGCTCCGACTACATCACGTTCAATGTGAACGTGGCGACCGCCGGCACCTATGACGTTGCCGTCCGCTATCACCTCAACCCGAACCGCGGCAGCATCCAGCTCAAGATCAACGGCGTGGAACGCGGCAACGCGTTCGACCTCTACCATCCGTCCGGCGCCTTCGGCACCTACGAGCTCGGCAGCGTTACTCTGCCGGCCGGTAACGTTCCATTTTCCTTCGTCTCCGTCGATCACAACGAGTCCGCCTCCGAGTATCGGGTCGCGATCGACACCATCACGCTCACCCCCTCGACCGCCCGCACCGACATCACGACGTTCGCCACCATCACCGACGCGTTGAACTCGGGCGTTCCGCTCTACGCCCCGCCCGGCACCTACACCCTGCCTTTCAGCTACACCCCGATCGCGGACATCGATATCCTCGGCGACCTCGACCCTGCCTATCGACCCGTCTTCGAGGTTCAAAATCCGTCGTTTCTGGCCTCGAATTACTCCATCAAATTTCAGGGTATCGCGTTCATCGGCAGTGCCGGCGGCAAGAAACTCCTGTCGATCACCACGCAGACCTTCGACATGCCGAACTACACGTTGCTCGACTGTACGTTCAGCAGTTGCACCCCGATCTTCTGGCCCACCTTCCCGGCAATCACCGGACAGGTGTTGCGAAATTTGGAGATGCGCCGGTTCGCGCTCGCCGACGCCAACCGCGGCATCTTCGCCGCCGGGCGGGTCGACAACTACGACATCACCGACTTCACCGTAGACGATTGCGGCCGCTTCGGCGTCTGCATCGGCCCCGCCGGCAAAGGGATCAATCCCACCATCACGTCCTACATGAAACGCGGCCTGGTCGCGCGCGGCGTGATCACAGGAACCCGCATCGAAGACGTGAACAACTCCCAGCTCGATCTCGCCGGACACCAAGTCGTCGTCGAAGACATTGATCTTCACGACATGGTTCTGCCGGCCGCCTACCATACGGACCCGAGCAAAGAGTTCTCCTATCCCGCCGACTCCGAACCTTTTTACACCAAGGTGGAGGTAATCACCGTGAACAATCTCTACATCCAAAATGACGGCGCCTATCAGGCGATGTGGGGACTCAAAGGCGCGTCCGGCTACGAGGACTACGCGTCGGGGCAAGTCAGTCCGCAAGGTCGCGATGCGACCGCCACCAACCTCACCTTCGTCAACACGGGTGAACGCTATTGCGTCGGCATCTGGTTCCAGACGCACGGCGACAATACCTTCACGGACGTCGCGTTCCATGGGCGCACCAACGACGCCATGATCATCCACCAGGACAGCGCCACCGGCTCAGCCACGATCCAGAATTGGACCGAAGTCGATCCGCCCAGCGCCACCTCGTTTCCTGGGGTTAAAAACAAGTCGCTCAACAACGTATCCCCGGCTCCGGCCCCGGTCGACGTGACGATCATCAACTCGCCCACGCTGACCGAATACGCGCCGTAAGGCCTTCCCACCCGAGGTCTGCCCGCTCTCGCGGCGGCGCCGTCAGGCGCCGCCGCTTTTGACTGGCAGCCTCCATCCCGTCATCCACCGAACATGCTCCCCCGCTCCTACGCCGTTCCCAACCGCGACCCGCAGCTCGGCCGCAAGTCCATCCCGCTGCCGACCGCCGCGGGGAACTCCAGCGCGTCTCCCCGGGAAAGCTATGCGAACGAACTTCGCGGACACCTGCAGGGAGTCCATCGTCCCTCCATGCTGCACTTCCCTCCGGCACGCGCCCATGGCGGAGCGGTGATCGTGTGTCCGGGAGGCGGCTATCAGATTCTTTCCGTCACCAAGGAAGGGCGCGCGGTGGCGGAGTGGCTGAATGCGTTGGGATTTCATGTCTTCGTGCTCAAATACCGGGTCGCCCCGCACGGTCATCCAAATCAGTTTCAAGATGGCGCGACCGCGATGCGTCTGGTGCGGTCGCGGGCGGCAGACTGGGACCTGGATCCGACCCGAATCGGCGCTATGGGATTCTCGGCGGGAGGACACCTCGTATCCATGCTCTCAACACGGTTCAACGATCTCCACGGCCTCATCGGCTCCCCGCTCGATCGCACCAGCGCACGTCCTGATTGGGCCGCGTTGATCTACCCTTTTATCTCGCTCGAACCGACAATCACACACCTCGGCACCCAGACCGTGCTGCTCGGCAAGAACCCGGACGCCGAAGCAATCGCGGCGCTCAGCACCGATCTTCACGTATCGGCCGCAACGCCGACAACGTTCATTCTCTATTCGACCGACGACAGGGTCACGGTTCCCGATCATGCCCTTCGCTATCATGCCGCTTTGCGCCGCTTAGGCGTGCCGGCGACGTTACACGCTCTCAACACCGGCGGACACGGTTTCGGCCTCGGCGGTCCCCCGTCGCAGGCCGCCGACTGGACGTCCACGCTCGAAGCGTGGATGCGGGTTTCCGGTATTCTCCCGGATTCCCGAAGCTGAAAGCAGTCGGCCTATCATGCCTTGAGAGGCACGAGACGATTCACGTTTTCGAGCAGGATTCGATAGCGCGCCGAGATCCGGGCATCCGGCTGGTTCAGGTCCTCCAGCAACAGCACGATATCCCGACCGTGCCGGTGCAGGTGCAATCCGGCATAACCTACGAACTGCGGGTAGTCGCTGCGCCAGGCCCATGGAAAGGCCGGCCCCTTCACCTCGAAACTCACGTCGAGCCGCAACAGCCGCCAGGCGCCGACGACCGCCATCGCCTCGTCCCAGCCCAACGCTGTCGTAAACGGCACCGTATCCGCCAATAGGCTGGCGCTCTTGCTTGCCGCAAAACAGCCGCCGTGCTCGACCGCGACGTAGTTGGCCGGCTCCGCGGGCGTGAATCGCCGCAGCTTGCCCACGCGTTCGCGCAGAGCCTGAAAACTCGCCTCGGGCGCCATCGCCAACCCGTGCACCACGATCGTCTTCGCCCGCTGCCACGCGGCGGCGTCCAGCGCCTCGCTCGCGGCATTCCACACTAAAACGTTCGCGTCACGCGCGGCCGCGACCGGCGGGGCCTCGGCCTCATCGAGCCAGCGCAACGCATCTTCCCACAACGCATCCGCCCACGGATGCTGGCCCAACGCCTCGCCCAGCCGGAGGCGATTCACCAACCAGCGACCGCCGCCCGTCGCGATTTCCGCGAGCGACGCATAT
>CAXBDS010000214.1:0-8867 GCA_963974355.1 uncultured Opitutaceae bacterium | reverse complement strand
GGCGCGTTCGGCTTCCTCCGCCCGTTGACGGGCTTCACCGGCCGCGGCGTCGCGCTCTTGGCGAAGTCGGGCGATCTCGGCTTGTGCCTGCCGTTGTTCGGCTTCGGCGGCGAGTCGGGCCTTTTCCGCCTGGGCTTGTTCCGCGCGGAGTTGGGCGAGCGAGGCGGCGGCGGCTTCGGCTTCGCGGCGGGCCTTTTCGGCGGCGAGGCGGTGGGCTTCGGCTTCCGCTTCGGCCTTTTTACGCGCCTCGGCCTCCCGTTGTTCCATCTCCGCTTTCTCGGCGGCGACGCGTTCGGCCTGATTTGTCCGGTCGAGCTCCGCGCGGTAACTTCGATAGCCCAGTCCGGCGGCCAGCAGGACGAGCAAGACGATCACAATGATAAGGACATTCTTTTTCATGGCGGGGTGGGTTGGTAGGGTTGGACCGGAGAATGTTGCAGAAGTTCACCCTTCATAACCAACATTATAGGCGGAGCTTAGGTCGGGGTTCAAAGCCCGCAACCCCGCGGTCACCGACCGCTAGCCGCGTTTGCGCGGACGATAAAAGACGTAATTCACGAAGAAGGTGAGCCCGAAAATACCGCTGATCGTGCGCACACTGCGCATCGCCCCGACGACGCTGGTGAAGCGGCTCGCTTTGGGCTCATGGACGCGCAACAGCAGCGCGGCGGCGGCGAGCGAGAGCAGGGGGAGGGCGGCGAAGCAGGCGTGATAGACGTGGAGGCTGTTATCCGCCCAGCGGGCCAAAGCCCACGTGAGGATGGCCCCGCCGAGCACGGGCGCGATTGCCGCGACGAGCGACGTGACGGCGAGGTTGACGCCGATGGCGAGATTCTTTGCCCGGGGCGGGACGAGCTTGAGCAGGAGCGTGAATTGGCCGAGCACGAAGCCTGCGCCCATCATGCCGCCCCAGAACCAGAGGTAGGGGAGCAGTTGGTGCTTTTCCGGGGTCACGAGGCACCAAATGAAGTTGGGTAATTGCCACGCGAGCAGCGAGAGGGCCATCACCGGTTTGTTGCCGTAGCGATCGAGTAAAAGTCCCCATGCAGGCAACGACAGCGCCCCTCCCGCCGCGCCGAGGATCGTGTAAAAGGACACCGTGAGCGAGGACAGCTGCATGATCTCGAACATGAACACGTAGTAAAACGTGCCGAAGAGATTGGCCGCGAAGGCCCAAACGGATCCGAAGAGCACGAAGCGGAGAAACGAGGGTTCGTCCCGGACAATCTGCAACTGGGTTTGGAACCCGCCCGTCGGCACGGCGTGGGCCTCGGTGGGCGTGCGCGGCGTCTGCCAAATCCAGCGAATGGACAGGAACCGCAGCACGGTGTTGACGCCGATCACGGCCTGAAACGTCCACAGGGCGTACTGGCCGGCTTCCAATGCCCACCCCGTCGAGGCGAGGAAGGCCACGGTCGAAAACGAAAGCAGCCGGTTGCGCCGGGAGAAATATTTCCCGCGCAGGCGGGCAGGCACCCAATCCTGGACCCACGCGTTCCACGCCACTCCGCACAGCGAGGCCGCGAAGCTCGAAAAGAAGAACCAAATGGCCAACCAGCGTCCGGCGGCGGCCGGATCGTCGGTCGGCAGAAAGCTGAGCAGCACGGCGAGAATCGCCCACGACGATGCGTGCAACAGCGCAAAAGTGGTCGTGATCCCCTTGGGCCGAAACCAGCGACCCAGCAGCGGCGAAACGAAAATCTGCAGGAAATTGCACGCAAACGGCAGCGCCGCGATGAAGCCGATCGTTTCCTTGGGCAGGTGCAGGCCCTTGGTGAGCAAGGCGGCCAGAAACACGTTTACCGGCAGTGACATCGTCACGAGCGGCGTCGCCACCAGCCCGTCGGCCGTGCACAGCCACAACGCCCGGCGCAGGGCGGAGGGCGGGCGAACGATGGAGTTGGGGTTCGATGTTGCCGACACGGAGGGAAGCGGGCCAAAACCGTGACAAATGTCACGAGCATGGAAAGCGAAAGACGCCGACGACCGCCGCACGCCCCAACTCGCGCGAAACCTGATCGGGACTTTGCTCGTCCTGCGCCACTCGGACGGCCGGATCGAGCGGCGCAGGATCGTCGAGACGGAGGCTTACGACGGACCTTTGGATCGCGCCTGCCATGCGTCGCGGGGGCGCACCGCGCGCACGGCCGTGATGTTTGGCCCGCCACTGCACTGGTATGTTTACCTCTGCTATGGCGTGCACGAAATGCTCAATCTCGTGACCGGGCCGACCGGCTATCCGGCGGCCATTTTGATTCGCGGGGTCGAGGGGGCGATCGGGCCGGGGAGAGTGACGCGTCGCCTCGGTATTGATCGCCGTTTCAACACGTTACCGGCCGCGCCCCCGACCGGTTTGTGGATCGAGGATGACGGCGGCTGTCTCCGCCCGAGGCGATCAGTGCGGGCCCGCGAGTCGGGATTGACTATGCGGGCCCCGAGTGGGCCCGGAAACCGTGGCGCTTTCAATGGACGCCTCCGCCGCTTCGATAAACGTCGGCGCCTCCTCGTTGAGGGGCGGGGTATAGTCGACGAGCGTGGCCGTGGCGGTGCCGACCTTGATCGCGACTTCAAAGCGCAACGGCAGGCGGGCCGCGTCGGCCGAGACCCACACGCGCACCGCGCCACCACGCTTAAAGAGTCCGCGCGGTTCTCCCGCCATTTTGGGGACCAAGCGCAACGCCTCGCGCGGGCCCCACGGCGTGTCGATGGTCTCGCGGGCCTCGGCGGTGATGATGAGCGGATAAAACTCGTCATCGAACAACACCAGCGCGGGGTGGGAATCGCCCACCTGCAAATCCCAGGTCCGGGCTTGGATGAGGCTGGTGATCAAGTCCAACGGTTGCCCGGGCGGCAGATCGAGCGTGATGCTGCGTTCGGCTTTGAGATGATCGACGTAGCGTGCCTTTTCCTCCGCGTAGTCGAAGGTCATTGTCGCGTGCGTGTCCTTTTTCTTTGTTTGGGTTTTGGCCTCGGCAAACACCAAGCGATCCGAGTGGGGCGCGAAATTAAGTTCGGCCTGTCCGTCGAACGGATAGAAGGCGCGAATGAGACCGCGCGTGGATGTCGTGGTCACGATCTGCAGCGGGCCGGGGTCGCCGGCCGTTTCGGCAGGCAGGCGGCGGGCGTTGATCTCTATTTCGCCCGCTTTGCCGAAGATGCCCCAACTCACCCGATAGGTCAGCGCCTCGCCCTCGCGCAGCGCAATTTCTTGGGCGAACGACGAGGGGAGCGGCAGGAAGGCGAGGGCGAAAATGATGCGGCGAAGCATGGCAGAAGGCGAAGGGAGCGGTGGGAGTTTGGCATGCTATGACCCGATAAATCGCTTAAGGTGCAATCCTTCCATCGACGGGCGTCGCCTCGCGCCGAGTGGCGGGGGCGGGGTGGCGCGCATTCAACGCCCGTCGGATTCCAGCCCTGCGATGGCCGCGGCGAGGAGGGCGGGCGTGAGCCCGATGCGCAAATCGCCGGCCAGCATTCGCAGCAAATATTTGGCGCCGATCGGCGAGACACGAGGGAGTTCACCGGCGAGAAGTTCGATTTTGGAACGCGGATTTCGGGTCGCCGATAGCGCGTCGAAGCAGGCGGCGATATCCGCAAGCGTGGCGGGCGTCGCGGTGGCCGAGGCGGTATCCAGGTGATCGGCGACCGCGCTGATCAGGTCGGCGGCGGCTTCTCCCGCATCACGGCAACGGCGACGGGCGACCCGCCAATCTCCGTCGTGCCGACGGGTCACTTCGAGCACGGCCGCTTTCATCAACGTCGCGTCGATGACGCGCGATCCGGCGAGACTTTCGGTCGATTTATCGACGGTGAAGAAGCGCTGGGCCACGCTTCGTTCGCCCGGCGGGAGCGAAGCGAAGTAAGTGTGGAGGAGCGCGTGCTTTTCCGCAGTTTGCCGCGTCGCCGCCACGGCCTCCGCCGTCGTCGCAAAATGGGACCATCGCGTTGCGAGATCCGGTTCGAGGCTGGGTTCGTAGAGCGGCGCCGACGACGGCGGGGGGGGCGTTTCGAGGGGCAGAGCGAGGTCGAGCTGATTGGACTGGCCGAGGGCCCAGGCTTCGATGCCGCGTTCGCGAAGGGTGCGGGCGAAATCAGCGGCAAAACCGTGCATCGTGAGCACGCGTTGCGGTTGCACGAGCCCGACGAAGCGCAGCAGATCCGGGAAATCGGCGTGATCGGAAAGCGGGAAAACGGCGTCAGTTTGGTGTCGATAGATCGCGCTCGAATCGATCGCCCACCCCGTGATCATCGCGGTGCGCGGCCGCGGGATTTGTCGCAGGAAAGGGGAGTCGCCCGTTTGGGGCGGACAGATCACGACGTGCCCCGCGAGATAGAGCGGATCAAACGGCTGGTGCGGCGGAAACGTGAGACCGAGTTCTTCATAGACCGCGGTCATGCGGGCCGCTTGAGCGTGCAACATGACCGGCAAGTTGGCCGCGGCGAGGCTGAGCAGCACCTCTTGGCTTTTGCCGAGCGAGTAGCCAAAGAGCACCGGCGTGGCATCGTCGGCCAAGCTGGCGCGGCAAAAGTCCACGATATCGGCGAGCACGGTCTCGGTCGGCGGCAACACGTAGTGCGGACGACCGAAGGTGGTTTCCATGATGAGCACATCGGCGTGCGGCGTGGCGCACGGTTCGGCGGCGCGACCGGGGCGGAGCTTGAAGTCGCCGGTGTAGAGTAAGCGGCCGTATTGCGGGTGCTCGATCAGGCATTGAGCAGAGCCGAAAATGTGGCCCGCGGGATACAGGGTGATCGTGGTCTTTCCGTCGGCGGTGAGGGGCGCGGTCTGCCCGAAGGGGAGGACGCGTTCGATCCGTCGGCCCGGCAGTCGGGCGCGCATGAGGCGAGCCGTGCCAGGCGAAAAGACAACCTCCTGGTGTTTCGCCAAGTGATCGAAGTGCGCATGCGAAACAAAGGAGCGCGGCTTTGGTTTCGCTGCGTCCAACCACCAGTCGATCTGCGGCAGGTAGATGCCGTTGCGATACTGGACCTCCCACGTCATGGGCGGGACAGGCGGCGCGGGGAGCCGTTGAGAGGCACGGATTTCTTTGACCACGAATGCACACGAATAAACACGAATGCAGGAGGATAGTAAGATGCGGCCACGACAAGCGGGGTGGGGAAAAATCTCTAGAGAACGAGGTGGAGTGGCGGGTTATGCGGTCTGGATGGTCCAATCTTAGTTAAGATGACCCGGTTTTTTCGTTCGTTGGTGGGGTGGAGTGTTTTTTGTCTCGTGGGGCTCGGGAGCGTCTCGGCGCAAGGCAGCGGTTCGCTGGATATGGCGGAGCTTTGGGGAGTGGCGCAACACGACGGGACATGGATCGCCGTGGGGGATCAGGGGGTGATCACCAAATCCGTTGATGCGCTCAATTGGACGAATGGGACCCTGAGTCCGACGTCGGCGTGGTTACTCGCGGTGGCGTGGGGTGATCCTGGCTGGGTGGTGGTCGGCGATGGCGGCACGATTTTGTTCAGTGTGGACGGCACGGCGTGGGAGCACGTGGCGTCGGGCGGCGGGCGGCTCAACGGGGTGACATGGGGCGGCGGGCGTTTCCTCGCGGTCGGTGAGGCGGGCACGGTGCGGACCTCGACGGACGGGCGGACTTGGACGGCACCGCAGCAGGTGATGCCGGAAGGGTTTTTGCGGGCAGTGGCTTATGGCGACGGCGTTTTCCTGCTCGGCGGGCAGCGAGGTCGCCTGTTTCGCACGACGGATGGGGCGAATTTCGAAGCGTTGTTCACCACTGATCTGAACATTGAGGCGCTGACGTGGGACGGCCGATTCTTTCACATGTCGGGCGAGGCGGGTTTGCTGGCGCGGTCGCGACGAGGGGATTGGTGGGAACTCGCGTTGTGGGCGCCTCCGGCGCCGGTGGACGGCTATTTTCGCGGGGTCGCGTCAGAGCGGAACTCGTTGGTGGCCGTGGGGGCCAACGGGCTTTGGCACAATTCCGATGCGAGCGGAGCGCAATACGTGGCCCCCCGGACGTTGACCTCGCTAAGCCTCAATGCGGTGGCGGGAGGCGGGGGCAAGATCGTCGCCGTCGGAGCGATGCGAACACGCATCGCGCGTGAGATTGTGGCGACGGTGCAGCCTGACGTAACCTTGGTGAGTCTCGCGTCGGTGCTCTACCGGGGCGACAACGTCACGTTGAGCCCGTCGGTGGTCCACGGGAGTGGTCCCTTGGCGTTTCAATGGCTCAAAGATGGGGTCGCCTTGGAAGGTGAGACGGCGGATCGGCTCACGCTGGAAGATCTGCAACCGGCGGATGCGGGGGCGTATGCGCTGCGGGTGCAGAATGCGGTGGGGTCGGTCGTATCGAGCTCGCTCGACGTGGTCGTAAACTATGCGCCACCTTCGCGTCCGGTGCCGGGATTCACGGCACAGATTCGTCCGGTTATTGGTCGCAGCTGGGGCGGTTCCGGGGAATTGGCGGCTTCCCTGCGCGATTACGAGGTTCAAACCGTCGAGGGCGTGCGTCTGCCGGGCCACCCGATTCCGCGCCAGGATTTCGTCGTCGGCGCCTTCGTCGCCCCGGCCGGCACCGATCAAGGCATCGCACCCGGAAGGCCGCGCTATGGATTGGCCGCAGTATCGGCGGTGGGGATACTGGCCTCGTTCGATCTGAAACTCGATCTGGTGGCGGGCAGCCGCCCGCAGGTTTTTGGAGTTGAGGGACGCGATCTACTGGTGGCGGCGGAGTATTACCCGACGATTTCTTCGGGGCCGGTGACGCGGCTCCTGCGCGTCGATGGTCATGGGAACATCGACGCAGGTTTCACGGCGAATCTGCCGATCGACGGTTCGGCAGCGGTCATGCGCGCGGAGCCGTTGTCGGGCGGCGGTTACTTGGTGCTCTATCGGCGGACGGTTTCGTCTGGAGTCTTCGTGACCGAACTGAGGAAGCTGCGCGATGACGGGAGCTTCGATTCTTCGTTCACGGTCGATGCGAGTGTGCCGGCGTTGTTGGATGACGTGGCGCTGCTCGATAGCGGCAAGCTCCTGTGGACGGCGCACCAAGGAGCGGACACGATGTTCGGTCGCCTGCTGACTGATGGGGCGGTGGATCCGGATTTCGCGCAAGTGACGCGTTCACGACGATCGGTCGACCCGGAGGTGCCGGCCACTTATGCCACCGCCGCAGGACAATGGGTGCGGCGGGCGTCGGGATGGCTCTTGGCGATCGATCCGGTGAGCCCGGGTGTTGGCGCGGGAGGCCGCACGGTGGTGTGGGGGTTCGATACCGAGGGAAACTGGCACAACGAAGCCGGTGTCGCTCTGATCCAGGGGGCCGTGGCGTTTTCCGCCGGGCGAAGCTACTTTGCGTTGGATATCGACGCAGGAGGGCTGGTCCGCTTTGAGCGTTGGCGGCTCGGGTTACTCGAAAGCGATGCGGGAGGCTGGAATGATCGCCTCTTACGGTCCGGTAGCTCGTTCATTTCGACACCGGACGCGACGCGGGCGCATGCAATCTTGGGGGATGATGATCGCACTTGGTTGCAGGTGGGGACCGCAGTGCAATGGCTCGATGCCAACGGGGAGGTGTTGCCCAACGGAGGATTTAGGCTCGGGCTTTCGCTTGCGACCCAGCCTGCCATCTCGGGTGGTCCAACGATCTACGTCGCGGGCTCCTTTGATTGGGTAAATGGCGTTTACTCACCGGGGTTGATTGCGTTTCCCGCCGCACGATTGCCGTCGGAGCGGCGGTTGCAGAACCTGTCGGTGCGAGCGCGGGCGGGGGTGGGCGAGGACCGCCTGATCATGGGCGCGGTATCGGAAGGATCGATACCGGTGGATCTGTTGGTCCGCGCGGCAGGACCGGCCCTCGCGAGCTACGGCGTCAACGGCTGGCTGCCCGATCCGCGACTGAGTGTGGTTCGTGGCGCTACGGAGGTCGGCGCCAACGATGACTGGCCGGCGTCCTTGAGCGGTTGGTTCACCCGTGCCGGGGCTGCGCCCTGGCCGGACGGGAGCAAGGACGCCGCCATCCTGGTCCCCGGCGGAGCGGGCGCGTTCACCGCGGTGATCGAGGATGTCGCCGGGGGTGGCGGTGTCGCTTTGGAGGAGGTGTATCGCACGGATCAGGCCTTCGAGCAGGCGGACTTTCGACTGATCAACGTCTCGGCTCGCTCGCGCGTCGCGACGGACGAGGACGTGTTGATCGCGGGTTTCGTGCTCAGTGGCGCCGACAATCAACGCATCTTGATCCGCGGCGTGGGGCCGGCGCTCGTCACTTACGGCGTGAATCAGGCGCTTAGCCGGCCGGTGTTACGGCTGTATCGGGACGATGAGCTGATCATGGAAAATCGGCGCTGGAACGAAGATGCGCGGGTCCAAGTCGCGGCGGCATCGGTCGGAGCGTTTCCGTTGGCGAGCGGCAGTGCCGACACGGCGTTGCTGATCGATCTTCCGCCCGGCAACTACACGGCCGTCGTTTCGTCGGCCGACGGCGCCCAGGGCGTCGCGCTGATCGAAGTCTACGTCGTGGACTAGGCCGGCGACTACGACAACCCCAGCACGGCGAAGCCGAAGCAAAACAGGAGCAGCACGGCGAGGGCCCACCAATACCAGGCCAACCCGTTGGGGCCGCGCAGCGTCTCCGGGCGGCGCGGAGCCGGAGTGTCGTCGTCCTCCCACGCTTCGTCCGGCAGATCGAGTCCGTCGTAAATGCTCGTTTCGCGCCAGCCGGTGTGTTCGTCGGCGCCGCAGTTGGGGCAGGCCTTGGCGCGGGCCGGAATGGCCGCGCCGCAGTTGGCGCATTCCTCGGGGGCGGGCCGGCTCACTTCGCGTGAAAATACTTGTGCTTCGCCAGGCGCCAGGCGGTGACGAAGAAGGCGGTGAGCGGGAAGATGAAGGAGATCTA
>CAXBDS010000213.1:0-8876 GCA_963974355.1 uncultured Opitutaceae bacterium | reverse complement strand
CGACCTCGAGGCGACCTTGCGGACGTTGCAACCCCGTTTGCCCAAGCCGCTGCAGGACAAAATCGCCGCCGTGTGGACCCCAGCTTCGGCAAGCGAGGCGGGCGGTGGTTTGGCGGATGAGACGGACGCGGATCACCCTCCGCTGGGAGAGCGGATGCGCGCGGCGCTCGCGGCGTTGGCCGAGGTTCAGAAATTCGACCGTGAGGTGGTGGTCACAGCCGAGTTACGCGACCTCGATCGTGGCGGGCGCGGGGAAGCGCGCGTGATGTATCTCGGCTTGGGGGTGGGTTACTACGTGACGGCGGACGGCACCGCTGCGGGCCGGGGCTATCCCACCGCGACGGGCTGGCAATGGGACGCGCACCCGGAGTGGGCCGAGGCGATTCAAGACGCCTTGGCCGGTCACGACGGACTCGGTTCGGACGTGCGTTTCGTGGGCTTGCCCTTGGCGCCGCTGCCGGAGACGAGCCGATGAAAACGCCCATCAAATCAGGGCTGCGGGCGTTCGCGCTGAGCCTGTTGTTGTCGGCCGGGACCGGGCGCGCTGAGGCGGCGACGCCGCCCGGCCCAGCGTTCGAGGCGGTGACTGCCGAACACGAACAACGGCTGGCGGTGGCGATCGAGCGTCTGCGGGTGCTGCGCGAGTCGGTGCATGCCGAGCAAGTGCCGCTGGCGCGAGCCCTGCGCGAAAAGCGGACCCAGGCGAAGGCCTTGCGCGAGGAATTGCAGCACCTCAAGGACCTCGCCGCGACGAAGGTCGAGGCGGCGGCCGCGCTGACGGATCAGGTGCGCGCGGCGCGGCAGGAATACGCCTACCTCAGCCGCACGCTGCTGAACGACTACTTCGCGACCTACGATGCGAGCCTCAGTCCCGGTGAACGCGCGGGTTACGGTGAAACGTTGCGGCGGATGAACCTCGCGGAGCAGTCGGGCGCAGCCGACGAGGAGGCGATGTTGGCCGGCAGCCTCGCGATGTTGGAGGAATCGACCGAGCGCTTGCGCGGGGTGCTAGGTGGCAAACGTTACGCCGGCGAGGCGCTCACCTCCGGCGGCCGGGTGGAGTCGGGCACCTACCTGCAGGTGGGACCGTTGACCTACTTTGTCGGAGCGGGCGGCGCGCCGGCAGTGGGTTGGGTGGAGGAAAGCGCGGGCGGGCATGCGCAAGTGAGGGTCCTGCCGGAGACGGCCGCGCGGGAGGTGGTGGCATTCGCGAGCGGCACGGCGACGCTGCTGCCCGTCGATACGAGTTTGGGCGGGGCTCTGCAAATGGAGGGCACCCGCGACGGTTTGCTCACGCATCTGCGCAAGGGTGGGGTATGGGTTTACCCGATACTGGGCTTTGCGCTGGTGGCCGGTTTGGTGGGCGCGATCAAAGTGGTGCAGATCTTTCGGGTGCGGCTGCCGGACCCGGCGATCGTGCATCGCATCGCGGCCAGTCTGCGTGAAGGGCGGCCGGAAGACGCGGCGGCGTTTGCCGCCGGTCAGCCTCCGCCGGCGCGCGACATGTTGATGGCCGCGGTCGAGCACGTCGGCGAGCCGGTGGAACTGATCGAGGAGGTGATGTATGAATCGCTCCTCGGGGTGCAGCCGCGGCTGGAGCGCTGGCTTAATCTCATCGCGGTGACGGCGGCCACGGCGCCATTGTTGGGCTTGTTGGGCACGGTGACGGGGATAATCAAAACCTTTGATCTGATGCATGTTTTCGGGGCGGGTGATCCGAAGCCGTTGATCACGGGAATCTCGGAGGCATTGATCACGACGGAGCTGGGTCTCGTGCTGGCTATTCCGGCTCTCGTGCTGCATGCGCTCTTGGCGCGGAAGGTCAGCGGCATCATGGCGCGCCTGGAGAAGCTGGCGCTGGCGTTGGTGAACAGTCTGTCCCGCGGCCGGGGACGACGTGAGGAGGACGCCGCGTGACGGGCGGCGAGTCGGCCTGGTGGGGGCGCGCGCTCGAAACCTGGACCGCGGGTGGTTGGCTCATGGTGCCGCTCTTTGCGCTGACCGTGTTCATATACTACACGGCGTGGGAGCTGCTCATTCGGCTCAACCGCCATCGGCTGATTCGCGCGGGGGTGGATCGGCTCGATGATCGGGGACTCGCGCGCCGTTTGAAGCATGAGCTCGCGTGGCTGCGGCCGCTTCTGGCGGATCCGGCGGCTGATGCGACGGAAGTGCGGCGGCATTTTGATGCGCTGCGCCTTGATCACATCGCCGTCGTCAATCGACGGATACGTTTTCTGGCGATTACGGCGACGGCGGGACCATTGGTCGGGTTGCTCGGCACCGTGACCGGCATGCTCGCGACGTTCTCGGGACTGGGGGCGACGATGGGCGTGAAGTTCACGCGCATCACGGATGGCATCTCGGAGGCGTTGATCACGACGCAAGCGGGGTTGATCGTCGCGATTCCGGCGCTGGTATTGTTGTCATTGATCGTGCAGCGCCGCCGGGCGTTGGAGCGCGGGTTGCTGCGTTTGGAAAGCTACAGCCTGCGGCGTTCGTTGCGTCGCGCCGCGGTGCGACCGGTGCGCGTGCCAGGGAGCAAACCACAGGGAGTCCAAGTCGGATGAAGCGCCGTCGACTCTATGCGGACGAGGCGGTCGGAACCGGCGAGATCAACGTGTCGCCCCTGATCGATATTGTATTCATTTTGTTGATCTTCTTCATCGTGACGACCGTGTTCGTCGAGGATACCGGCGTTGAGGTGAGGCGGCCGCAGGCGGTGTCGGCCGCCGCATTGGAGCGCAACGCCATCCTCATCGCGATCACGGCCGACGGACGGGTCATGTATGGGGGGCGGGAGATCGGCGCGCGCGGCGTGCGGGCGATCGTCGAACGGCGGGGTCGAAAGGAGGAACTGCCGGTGATCATCCAGGCCGATGCGGCCGTGCCGGTTGAACTCTACGTCAAGGTGCACGATGAGGCGGCGCTGGGCGGGGCGACTGCTATCAATCTGGCGACGGTGGCTGTGGCGGGACGCTGACATGAGGCGACCCCAAGCAGATTTTGCGGTCCCGCAGCGCAGCCTTTTGGCCTGGGCGGGGGCGCTGTTGATTGCGGTGCTGCTGTTTCTGTTGGTGCCCCTGACGCGGAAGCCGATCGACCCGGTGCCGTCCGCTTTGAACGTGCGGCCGATGAGCTTGATGGTGATGCCCCCCCCACCGCCGCCGGTGCCGCCGCCTCCCCCTGCCGAAGCCGTCCCGCCCGCCGCAGCGCAGGCACCGACCTTAGAAAACAGTCCGCCTGCGCTGCCGTTGCCCGCGTTGGAATTGGCGGTAGAGCCGCCCGGGCCGACTGATGCGCTGGCGATGGGGGCGGGCAAGCTGGAGCTCGACCCGGCGACGCAGGTGGACGTGGTCGAGGAAATGAGACGCGTGTTTCAGTTCAGCGATCTGGCGGAGGGCCCGCGCATGTTGAGTGTGCCGCGCTTTCGCTATCCGCCGGCGTTGCTGGCCCAGGGCGTGGCGCAGGGACGCGTCGAGTTATTGATCGAAATCGACGAACGCGGGCGGGCCGCCGTGCATCGGGTGGTGACGAGTTCCAACCCTGAATTGATTCCCGTGGCGCGGGAGATCGTGGCGCGGGCCCGCTTTAGTATTTCGCGCGTTGACGGAAAGCCGGTCGCGGTGCGGGGACAGTTTCCCGTGGTGCTCAACGCCAACTGATTTGAATGCTGATCATGAGTAAAACCGACCTGACTACGCATCCCTTGAAACGTATTCCTTGTTGCCGACGAATCGTCATGTGGGGGGCGCTGGGTTGGGCTTTTGTTGGTGGAGCTGGCGCCCAATCTCCGTGGATCGATGAAGATTTCCGCGCGGACGATTATCGCACGCACTATCTGGCGGCCTATGGCGTGAACATGGCCGTTGAGCCTCAGCTCACGGCGGAGGATCGCCAGCTTTACGGGGAACTCCTGCCCTTGGTCGCGGACGATCCATCCGCGGCGCGGGAGCAGGTGAGCGCTTACCTCAGGGACCATCCCGAGGCCAATCCGGCGTTCGACTTTTTGCTCGGCAGCCTGGACTACCAGGCAGGTCGCTGGGATCAGGCCGCGAGTCATCTGGAGGCGGCGCTGGAGAAGCATCCGAGCTTTCGTCGCGCGCATCGCACGCTCGCCCTCATCCGCCTCCAGCAGGAGAACCTTGCCGCCGGGGGCGCCCATTTGCTGAAGGTTGTGACGCTCGGTGGCGGCGACGCGCAGTCGTATGGTTTGCTTGGATACGTTTATCTGCGGCAGGGGAAATACCGCTCGGCGTTGGTGGCTTATCAGAATGCGCGTCTGTTTGCGCCGGACTCGCTCGATTTTCGACGGGGAGAGGCCCAGTGCCTGGCGATGACCGGACAGGTCGGGCAGGCTCGGGCGCTTTACGACGAGTTGCTGGCAGAGCATCCGGGTGACGCGGAACTGTGGTTACTGCGGGCCAACGCGTCGCTCGCGACCGAAGACCGCCGGGCGGCGACGGTTGATTTGGAGATGGCCCGCGGGTTGGGGGCGGGCGCTTTCGCGAATCTCAATCTGCTGGCCAATTTGTATTTCGAAACCGAGCTGCCCGAACTGGGGGTCGAGCGTGCGACGCAAGCGCTGGCCGTGGCGACGGTGGCGGATTTCGGCGCCACGCTGCCGGCGCTGGAATTCCTCGTGCAGCGCGATCGGATGGCGTTGGCGGAGAGGTATGGCCGCGCTTTGGCGGAAGCGTTTGCGGGGCGGCTCGACGGGGCGAACCGTCACCGCTTAAGCGCGGCTGAAGCAATGGTTGATTTTTCGATGGGTCGAGACGAGCGCGGGGTGGAGCGCTTGCAGGCTCTGCTGGAGGAGGAGCCGACCAATGGTCGTGCGTTGCTTTTGCTGGGGCGTCATTACTTGGCAGATGGCGATTGGGCGGAGGCGGAGTTCTACTTCACCCGGGCGGAGGCGATGGTGGATTTTCGGGCGGAGGCGCTGGTCGAGCTCGGACGGTTGGAGGTGGCGCAAGGCGAATGGCGCAAGGCGCTCGCGTTTCTGCGCGAGGCCCAGCAGATCCGCCCGCGGGCGAATGTGCAGGCTTATGTGGAACAGGTTGTGGCGACTATCCACGACACCGCGCCGTAGGTGCGCGTGGTTCGCGCGCGCGTGCCTCTCAGGTCCGGTCGCGCAGAAATCCATCTGCGGGTGTTCGCAATCCTTCGGTGAGCGGATGGGCGTGCAGCGGATCGCTACTATGATCCTTCGCCTTTCTCAATCCGCCCAGTGGCGGACGGCGCCGGTATGGCTCAACGGGCCGCCGAGCCGCGAAGGCGTGAATCCGTATTGTAACTACACCAATGAAAATCACATCACCCATCCTGACCGCCGTCGCGCTGTTCGCCGTCGCCGGCACCGGGTTTGCCCAAGAGTCTGACGTTGTCCAAATGGACGAGGCCGTGCTGAAGGCCGAGACCGTCAAACGTGACGCCATCATCGAGACCTTCACGCCTGAAGACGTGGAGCGAAAGCAGATCGACGATTTCGACGACATCGTGCGTCTTTTGCCCGGCATCACGGTTTCGAAAGGCGACGAACGTTGGGGCTCGAGCGGGTTTAACATCCGCGGGCTCGACGAGGATCGCGTCGGCATCAATGTCGACGGCCTCTCCCAAGGCGAGACGCTCAAATACGAGACGGGCCAGGCCTACGGCTACTTCAAGGGCTCCCGGAATGGCGTGGACATCGAGTCGCTGAAAGCGATCGAAGTCGTGAAAGGGGCGGACTCGATCATCTCCGGTAGTGGAGCGCTGGCCGGCGCGGTAAACTTCACCACGAAAGACGCGGCGGACTACCTCAACGCCTCTGGCAACGACGCTTATTTCTCCGCCAAAGTCGGCTATGCCAGCATCAACGACGAGACGATGGGCACCGCGACCGCCGCCGCGCGTGCGGGCCGGGTCGAGGCCTTGGTCGTCTACACGAATCGACAGGGGCACGAATACGAGAACTTCGATATGGATGGCGCCGATGTTGAAGGTTCGGCCCGCGAGATTCCCGATCCGCAGGAGACCGAGTTGAACAGTTTGCTTACGAAGCTCGGCTACGTTTTTCGGCCCGGCCATCGCATCGATTTCATCTACTCGTCCTACGACAGTAACCGCGTGACGGATTCGCAGTCGTTCAACGGTTCATGGTATCAGTCCCGCGTCGGCAACGACACCAGCGAAAATATCCGCTACGGTTTGCTCTACGCCTATGAAGGCGAGACGCCGCTGTTTGACGCGATGCGCGCGAGCGTTGATCGGCAGGAAGTCGATTTCGCGGCTCATACCACGCAGGATGTCCTCATCCAATTCGGCGCCACCCCGAGCACGGACGAAACGCGCGAGGATATCCGCGCGTTTAACCAACATCTCACAAAGGGGGCGCTCGAATTTGAGAAGGCGGTGGTGCTCGGCTCCCAGACGCACGCGCTGCTCTATGGCGCGGAGTATTACGACAAGGACTTCGAGAACTCGCAGCGTCGTCTCTCCAACAGTAACCTGAACGATCTGGGGTGGGTGGAGCGAAACCTCGGCGCCCTCATCCCGGCGTCATCCGCCGAGATCTTCACGATTTACGCCCTCGACAGTATCGAGCTGGGCGAAAAGACGACGGTGCGCATCGGCGGTCGCTATGACCAATACACTTACGACGCGTATTCGGATGAGAATTACGACGATGGCACCGGCACGCTGGGCGAAGTCGATTTCTCCTCCGGCAACGGGACGGTTGGTTTCGACCGTGGGTTGACGGACACGCTTACGCTCTCCGCCGGCGTAGCCACCGGTTTCCGCGCTCCGACGATCGAGGAAATGTATAGCACCAGCGGTTCCGTCGATGACTGGAGCACGGTGGCCAACCCCGACCTGAAAGCGGAGTCGGTGGTCAACTACGACGTCGCGGTCACCGGGGTCTATGATCGTGGTACCTTCCGACTCGGCGCGTATTTCAGCAAATACAACGACTTCATTGATCGTGAGGCTCGCACCGGCATCAACCCCAACACCGGCGTCGAAGATCCGAACGGCTTCAACGTGCCGGTCAACGTCGACGGCGTGGAAGTGAAAGGCGTCGAATTTTCCGGTTACCTCAACCTCAGCCGCACCTTTGGCTGGTCGCGGCAAGGGCTCGGTGCGACCGCGCAGGCCGCTTACTCGGAGGGCGAGCAGGCCAATGGCGACCCGCTCTACACCATCCAGCCGTTCAGCTCCACGGTCGGCCTCGTTTACACGCAGCCCGAGGGGCGTTGGGGGTCGAATCTCTACCTCACCTACACCGACGGAAAATCGGACGACGACTCCTACACGACCGAGGACGACGGCACGCGCACTTACCCGCTTTACCTGAGCAACGCGGCGGCCGTGTGGGATTTTTCGATCTTCTACAACCTCACGCCCAACGCCCGCCTTACGGTCGGCGTCTACAACCTCACCGACAAAGAATATTACAACTGGGACAGCGTGCGTTTTGTTGACCAAGGTGATCTCCGTCCGGGCATCGGTGTGACGGGCAACGGCGTGCGTCGTTACAGCGAGGCCGGTCGCAACATCAAGATCGACTTCCGCTTTCAGTTCTAGGACGGCGCGGCGCGGTCGACGCCGGGCGCGTTCAGCGCGTCAATCCGTTCTCCGGACTCCTCGAGCGCGGGCCCAGATGGCCCGCGCTTTTTCGTCACCATGTTTCTTCTTCCGGAGGCCAGGCGTTACGGCACCAGCCAGATCACGATCGCGCCGAGCACTCCGGCACTGGTGGCGAGTAGCCCCAGGCCCGTCGCGAGGCGCACGCGCATGAATAGAAACAGGGAGAAGCCAAACAGCGACATCACGAGTATGAGGCCGGCGGATACGTCGATGACGCCGCGCCAGACGGCGCCGGCATCTTTGCCGCGATGCAGGTTGTGCAGCACCTCCATGATCGTCGTGCGTTTCGTTTCATACTCCGCGTGGCCGTTGATCAGATCGATCGTCACGTCGCTGGAGCCTTTGCTGCCGGCGTAGTGCAGGTAAGCCTCGTCGGGGAAGATCTCGGCGCCTTTAAAACCGCCGATCAAGGGCAGGTGGTGCGCGGCGAGCCGATCCAGCGCGGCGGACGCATCGGGGGCTGCCCGGGCCGCTGCCAGCGCCTCGACGGGCAGCGGAATGGACTCGGGGGCGTCGCGCGTAGGCGTCGCGTCGAACCACTCCGGGTGATTGAGCGAAAGGCCGGAGGCGGCAAAGAAGACCAGAATGATAAACGCCACCGCGGAGAGGTAGGCATGCGAGAGCCGGGCCAATTTGTGCCATTTGGCGTTGCGTTGTTTGCGTTTGATTTCGGCCCGACGGCCGGCGGGTGATCGAGTCATGGCGCGGCGTAGCGAACGTGAATGCGACCGAGCTCACCTTCGGCAGGATGGGTCTCATCAAGGTCGGCGTTACCCAGTTCGAGGGGAATCTGCACGAGCGTGTGGTCGCCATGTTCGCGCGCCGCCTCGATGTTCAGCGTGTAGGTGCCGCGTGGCACACCTTGGCCGAAATCGTCGCGGCCGTCCCAGACAATGGGATAACGACCGGGCAGGGGCGAGGGCTGGCTGAGTGCGTCGACGAGAGCCGGCACCTTCCGCGCGTAACGGCGCCACCACACGTAGTTTTCTTCCTGCCAGCGGGTTTGGTCACCCCGCAGACTGAGGCCGCGCACGAGCTGACGCCGGGCGTCGGTGATCCAGATCGCGACGTAGGGCGGGCGATAGCGGGCGACATCGAGTTCAGGCACGTCGTAGTCGAGGTGGACGGTAAAGGGCGCCAGACCGGTCGGGCCGGCGGCGGGTTTGACATGATCGAACCAGCCGGAGCTGGCGAATTGGCGACCATCCGCCGTGATGACCAAGGCCTCTGTGGCGGGCAACGACTCG
>CAXBDS010000212.1:0-8893 GCA_963974355.1 uncultured Opitutaceae bacterium | reverse complement strand
AAGCCGAACTCCCCGGGGTTTTTCTCCAAGGCGATGCCGCTGAACCACTGCATCACCCGCACGCGGCCGTGGCCGTTGTCGTTGTTCACCACGAATGAAAAACGAAACGGCGTCGGCTCCGTGCCCGCGGCCAGACTCAGGCGTGCCAAAGGCAGCGTGGCTCGATAGGAGGTGACCTTGCCGGCTCGCGTCACGGTGACGGGCACGTCCCACCGCCCCGTCAGCGCAGGGTCGCTGGCTTGGCTGCACCACACCGCGGCGCCTTGCTTGCCGAGCCCCAGCGTGAGCTCGGTCAGCTCACCCTCCGCCGTCTGGAAGGCGATCTGAACGCTGTCCTGCCTCCACATCGAATCGGACGCCTGCGCCTGCACGTGCTGGCTGTCAATCACGTCAAATTCGACGAAAAGATTTTCGCCATCGTGCGTCAACCGGGCCTTCGCGGACAAGTCCTCCGGCCCGCGCCAAGCCGGACGAAAAGGGTCATAGGCGAACTCGTGCACGTTCTCCGCGCGATCGATCACGATCTCCGGCACCGGCACGGCGCGCGCCGCCCGCGTATCCGTGATCGGATACGCCCTTTGTAGCGTCAAGGGCACGACCATGCGGCGGTCCTTCCGTCCGACGGCAGTCAGTGTGACCTCAAGAGCGTCGCTGCCGAAATCGGCCGCGGCGGTGACCGCGAGAGGGATCCCGATCTCTGACTCCTCTCCGGAACTCAGCCGAATTTCCCCGCGACCGATCACATCACCGGCCCCGTTCGTCACCGTGGCCGAGAAGGTGGTGGCCGTGTCGTCGTGGTTGCGAAACTCGATCGGCACGACCGCATCCCGCCCGGCGATCACCGACTCGGGCAGATCAAAGAAGGTGTCGCCGGCGGGGACCGGCCTGAGCTCGTCCGCTCCCCGCCCGGACTCCAGATAAACCGGCAGCCGCGAAACCGTGACCAAGGTCGGCTCACGCGACGTCGCAAGCGACTGGGTGCGACCGAATATGTCGGAGGCCACGTAGTCCCCTTCCGCCCGGGCCCAGAAGCGGGCGGAGGATCGGCCGGCCTTTGGCCAGCAGACATAGACCAGCCGCCCGTCCTCGATCTTGCGGAAGACGTAGGTCAGCAAATCGGGATGCAGTTCGACGGTGCCCGCCGGCTCCGTATTGGCGAGTCGACGGATCAGCTCGTTGTATGCCACGAAGGAGGGCTTGGGGCGATTGTCGCTCGTGACGAGGCCGAGCGAATCATCGGAAAACGCGTCCATGTCCCAATAGTCCTGCAGGGTAAACCACGAGTAGAACACGCTGTTGGCGCGCGACTTCGCGTAAGTGATTTTCTGCACCAACGTGATGGCCTGGCTGAGCGCCCCGGGCACGTCATAACCACTGCGGGAGCCCGCCTCGGTATTGGCCAGCGGGCGCACCTCGCCGGTCTCTGCCAGCCAATCCTCCACCATCTTGTGGCGGACGGCGTAGTCGTCGGCCGTGCCGTGACTGTGGAACGCCGCGATGTCATACAGATCAGGCCGCTGAATGACCGCTTTCGAAAACCCTTTCTTCTCAGCCGGATGTTTGATCGTCATGCCACCGGTGAGGAGCTTGATATCGGGCGCGGTCTCCCGAAACGCTTCGCCGAAGGTGGCGAACATCTTGAGGTAGTCCTCCGTGGTGCCGGAGAAAAATTCCAGGTCCGGCTCGTTCCAAAGCTCCAGGTATTTCACCGCCGGCAACCCGGCGAGGAGCTGACCGACGTTGCCCGCGTGCTCGGCAAACGCGGCGTAGTCGGCGGGCGGTCCCTTCCAGTCGGCGGGGTCGTCGCGCGTCCACTCCGGCGTGCCGGAATAACACACCGCGACATCGATATCGGCGGCTTCGAACAGCTTCACGATCCGCACCCAATCGGGCGTATCGAAACGGCCACGTACCGGCTCGATCCAGTAACCGTTGCCGCCAAAACGTGTCATGTCGATGCCGAGGTCCCTCGCCCAGCCAATGTGCAGCGCCCGCTCTGCGTCCCCCTGCCAGTCGAACTGATCCTGGATGCCAAACCACATCGGGCTGCGGTTGACGCGGCTGCCGTTGGGCGTGAAGACGGCGAAGAAATCCAAGTAGTCCGCGGCGAATTTTCCGGAGACCGCCTTAAGCCGCACGGAGTAGGAGCCCTGCGGCATCTCGCCGAGATCGACCGTGATGTTCGCGTCTCCGGCGGGCGGCAGCATGAAGGATTGCTCAACGGTGCGCGCAGGACCGCCGGCGTAGTCGCGCACCTCCAGGCTCAAGGCGCCGCGCAACTCCGCCGCCGCCGCGCTGCGCAGGCGATAAGTGAGCTCGACCGGCCGGTCCGGCTCATGGGCGAGACCTGTATAACGAGGGAAAATCGTGATCTTGTCCGCGTCACCCACCCGGCCGACCAGGGTAAGATCGTCGAGATAAATGCGGCCCGTCTCAGGTCGATCGGAGATGAGACGAATGTAGCGCACCACGACCGGCATGCGTATCTCGGCAAACTCCGGCACCGTCCGCTCGTTGATCTCCAGACGCATCGACCGCCAACCCTCGCCCGAGACCGGCACTTTGGCGGTGCGGAAGGTGCGGTTGGTCGAATCCACCAAATCAAAGGCCAGCGCGACCTCGTGCCCCTTCGCGTTGGCCTTGAACTCGATTGCCTCGATGAACGAGCTCGTGCGGCTCATCTTCACGCGCTCGAGCGTGATCTCGTTGGCGTCAGGTCCCGATTTCTCGAACATGAACTTCAGCTCGCCCACGTAGTCGCCGTTGCAGTGTTCGTTGGTGGAGGCGCCGAGCACCATGTTGCCCGAAAACCAAGCCTCCGGCGGCGTGCCCCGCACCGACCGCGCCCGCCACGTGCCGACATCCTCGAAATCACCAATAATGTAGCGATCTGAGGTATCGGCCGCGGCATGCAGCACATTCGAAAAAGATGCCGCGACGCAGGCGACGAGGCGAAGGAGTGGGTAATGACGCATGGGGTTCTCGGTCGGTTAGCGGTTCTATCGTTCTCACGCCGCCGGTCGTGATCGAGATAGAAGGAGGAAATCCGAACAAGCCGTCCCCGTTGCCAGCCTCCCATTTGGTTCAACCAAGTGAACGCACTCACATCGGTTTCAGGACGATGCCTTTCAGTGTGTTGAAGCTATGCAATCCCGATCAGTGATCGGGTAACATTCCTTGGCGCCTCCGATCAGCGATACCTCCTATCCCACGCGGCAAAAACAGACGGTGACGATTTCATACGGACGGAAAGGCACGCGCAACGCCTCGGCGGCGAGGTCATCCTCATCCGGATGCTGGTCCACATTACACACCGCGGCCGCCCAGCCGGGAGCAATGCGCAGCACGACTTCGCCCTGACATCCCGCCGTCTCATGCAGACGCAGGCCCCATCCCTGCTCACGCGGCTCGCACCAAGCCGGCACGAAGGTCGACGCCCCCGTCATGCCGAGAAGTCCTCCGCCCACAGCCTGGCCAAGATATTTGTGGCAGGGTGTGAACAACGAATCCGCCAACGCCGCCGGCTGCTCGATCTGCGAGGCGCCGACATCAAAGCGTCCGATTGCCAGAGCGATACGATGCACATGTAGATCCGAATAGCGCGGGCGCCCGGGTAACGTTCGGATTTTGGGATGCAGATCCGCCTCCGTCACCCGTGCGCTTCTCAACAAACTCACGCCGATGCACCCCTCGCCGACCGACACGCCGTATTTAGCCTCCGTGACGACAAAGAGGCCTTCCCGTTGCGCGTCATCCATCACCGTCAACCATCGGCTGGCGGGAACTTCCCACGCAGCCTCCTCTCTCGCGTAGCCCGGAGATTGACTGCGCAACACACTACCAAACGGTGCACCGTAACGAACCTGCCGTCCTACGTAGCCCGTCAAGAAAAGTGCCTTGAGCAACATCTGCGGTTCACGCCAATCGACCTCATAGTCGACCCTCAAAACCGATTCGTCGCCAAACAGAGTATATCTGAGGGTGACGCGACTCGCGCCGACCCCGTATTCGAAAATCAGTGACGCATAGGTCTCATCATTTTCGATCCGGGGAGCGTCCGCCGTTCGTTCTATTTCGACTCCTGACACCAGTGAATTTCGGTCTAGATCCCAAGCGTCATTCGCCGCTGGACGATCAACGTAGGCACGCAAAGCGGGTCCGGGAAGAACAGCCACCACCCGCCCGTCAACCGCGAGCGATGTCAACCGCCCATGCTCATCAAACGTGGCGTGCACGCGATCATTCTTGAGCGAGCGCGACGAGACCTCGGGACGGGAAAAGTAAACCCGTTCCAAATCAACCAAAGGCGATCCCGAAAGAGGAGGGAGCGCAAAATATGTCGGTCCGTCCCGCCAGATCCGCGACTGCGGCAACGGATTGAACACTGCGGTTTGCTGATCACCTTTCCCCAACGCCATCGCCGCTTCTCGAAGGGCATTCTCTGCGAGCGCTTCCAGTTCCGGTATCGCTTCCGCGTATACCTCCCAAATCGAGCTGCCGGGAATGTAGTCGTGGAATTGGGCAAATATCAGGCGCTCCCAAGCGTGTTCAGCAACAGGCCCCGCGTCAGTCACGGCGTGCGCCGCCTCCTGTATCTGCAACGCTCGCTCAAGCGCCCGGAATACCGCCTTGAGTCTGCCGTGGGTCGTGAACACCCCGCGATGAAGTTCGAGGCTGAGTTCCCCCGCCACGACCGGCAGGTGTTTACCAACCGTCTCTAGCCGGGCAAAAAAATCCTCGATTCCGCCCCATTCCACCCGCGGCGCCCCTGCAAGATCGGCCAATCGACGGGCTCGCTCACACATCTCCTCAGTCGGCCCCCCGCCGCCGTCCCCGTATCCCGTGGGCACAAGAAACTCCGGATGGACCGCCGCCTGTTGATGCTGCAGGGCGTCCTCCCGCAAGTTGCACACGCCCACGGCTTCGTTGTAGTCGTGCAACATGACGACATGCGACGTGACCTCGCTCCCGTCAAAGCCGCGCCAGCGGAAGCTCGTGTGCGGAAACCGATTGATCGAACTCCATGAAAGCTTGGTGGTAAAAAAACCTGTCACGCCCACAGCCTTGAGCAGCTGGGGCACGCAACCACTGTAGCCGAAGACGTCTGGCAGCCAGAACACCCGCGCTGGCGATCCTTTCAGTTTGACGAAGCGGCGTTGACCCAGCCGAAGACTGCGCAGCAGCGCCTCGCCGCAGGGCAGTTGTGTGTCGCTCTCGACATAGCTCGCGCCCGTGGCCTCCCAGCGCCCTGCGGCAATCAGCTCTCGCACCCGTTTGTGCAACGCAGGCGTCTTCCGCTCCACCGCTTCGTAGCTAGCCGGCTGGGAATATCCGAACTTGTATTCCGGATACCGCTGCAACAACCGAACCTGAGTGGCCCAACTATGCACCGCCTTAAAAGCCCCGACGTGCTCCGGCCAGAGCCAGACGAGATCGATATGAGCGTGACCAGTAAGCACGGCACGTAAGGACTGGGGATCCGCCGGGAAATCACGATAGATTGCCGCCAGCTGTTCTCGGAATGCCTCCGGCCCCTCCGCGTCGAATACATCGATCGCCTCATCCAAACGCGCACACCAGCGACGGAAAAGGGGCGTGGCCCGCTGAAACGGCGCCGTGTATCGGACCGGATCGGTCAAAGCCTTTCGCACGCCCGGCTGGGTATCCGAAATCTCCGCATCCAAAACATCGAAAAGTACGCGCACGTCATGGTAGAGCGACCACGCCTGATCGTCTCGCTCCAACAAACGCGGCGTTTCAAATCGGCTGCCGCCGTCTGCCAGGGCTGGCGCGTTTCCATCAAGCCAGATCCCGGTGCGGATACACACCGACTCGATCCAGAGCGTCGTCGCCCCCTCCGGCAGAAGACAATACGGATGGGCCAAATCGACACCCGCGAGGGGCGCGCCTTCGTCATAGGCGGTCGCCTCCGCTTGATCGCGCCAATGCAGATAGACGTTTTTGCCCACGGCTTCCGTCGGAAACCTGAGCAGAAACCACCGCTGAGCATATTTGGGCCCCCAATAAAACTCCCCCGACGGCACCGGATTCAAGGAGGTCGAATCCACATCTTCAATACAGACATGTCGTAGACTGCTCTTCGACTGAAAGACCTCGATCGTCGCTTCCACGGGACGCCAAATGCAGGCTTCGAGACGGCGCATTACTTCGCCGATCCTCGGCGGTATCAACTGGGTCAAAAAAGATTTCCGGAGCATAGTTAGAAAAAATGTCTTCAAGCGCGTCCGGCGCTGAGGAGGGGCGGGACATCTAAGGAGGCCGCAACGATTCGCTCCTCGCACGGAACTAAGGAGAGAACCGCTCTAGTTTGCGCGACATGTGTCGCCGTTTCGCACTCATCGCCTGCTGCGATCCCCTTCAAGGACCCACGTTTCTCAGAGATCACGTATGTCCTATTGCCGATAAAAATCGGTTCCGCCGCTCGCGCCTGACGTCGCTACAGTCAAAGGAAGCTAAGGCGAGAAATTGAGCCACGACGCCAGACTACCTAGCAAAGCCTCCCGGCGCCCAGCATCTATACTTGTCATAATTTCCTATAAGCTTATCAAAACGAGACAGTTCACTTCACACGGAAACCATGCATGTGTTTCTGACGCTCGGAACCATGCGCTATCCTGATGGCACCACCGGAGGGGAACACCCGGCGGCTTGGTATCACCATTTCGGTGGCGGACGAGTCTTCTACACCGCTCTGGGTCACACCGAGGAGAGCTACGTCGAGCCGGCTTTTCTCTCGCACGTCGAAGCCGGCATAAGCTGGGCGATCGGGGCGAAATAACCACCCGCAAGGATTCCGGGCGGGCCCGCTTAGCGTGTATCCAACGGCCGGATCTTAATGTTCCTAAACCAAACCGGATGCCCTTCGGCCTGCAACGCGATGAATCCATAGCTCAACTCGCGGGACGCGCCGGCGTCGAGCAGGCGCTTCGCGTCAACGTCGGTGTCGACCAGCACGGGATGGGTGTAGCGCATCACCTCCTCCCCGTTGATGCGATGGATGACCAGCTCATTCCCGTGAACCTCGATCTCGAACGTCACCCAATGATCGAGCGGATAGAGCCGTGACGTCGAATCCATCACGTGACGCGTGCTCGGCTGGCCGTCGATCAGTATCCGGGTGCCGATCGTCACCGCGTTGGCCGTCTGGCGGCCGGCACTGGTTCCTTCCGCCAGGATCTGCCCCTCGACGCTGACCGGCCAGCTCTGATCCAGGCCCATGCTTTGCGGCGACTGCGCATGAATCATCACGCCGCTGTTATAGCCCGCCCACGACGGCGCATCCGGCAGGACGTCACCAGTAATCAAATACTCAAGCCGGACAATGTAGTTGGCGTAGGGGATATCGGTGAACAGATGGCCGAACTGCAGGGCGAACTTGCCGCCGTAACGATCATACTCGGCCTTCAAAACGCCGTTTTCGACCCGGAAGGTATTGCCGAAATTCTCGCCGACCGGATGGCCCGAGATCTTCGGGGTCCACCCATCCAGATTTTTGCCATTGAAGAGCGAAATCCAGCCAGAGGCGGACGGGGCGTTGGCCGACGCGGCGGACGAAGTGATCAACGGTAAAATCACCATCGTCAGGACGCACCGCAGGCAGCGCAGGATCGGGGTATTCATAAGGAATCGACGGGGGACAGACGCAGGGGAAAGTTATATAACGCTTAGTTTTCGGTATTGAGGCAACATACCAATCGGATTATCAGAACCAAATCCCCCCGAGCCTTGCCGTTTGGGTCGTGTCCGCCCCTCAACCCCACCCGTCCGCCATGCCATTTTCTGCGTTTCGTTCCATCGCCCGCCTCGGCGTGATTTTTTCCCTTGGTTTCGTCGGAGCAACCGCCCGCGCGGACGTGCACTGCGCCGCGATTTTCGGCGATCACATGGTGCTGCAACGCGACACGCCGGTGCCCGTATGGGGTCAGGCGTCACCCGGCGAAACGGTGACCGTATCCTTTGCCGATCAGCGACGACAAACCAACGCCGGACTCGACGGTCGCTGGCAGGTGGTCCTGGCCCCGTTGGCCACGTCTCGCGACCCGCGCGAGCTGCTGGTCACGGGCAACAATCGCGTGGCCTTCACCGACGTGTTGGTCGGTGAAGTGTGGTTCTGTTCCGGCCAGTCCAACATGGAAAAGCCGATCGGCCCGCGCGTGCGCCAACAGCCGACCGACCGCTACGAACAGACCCTCGCCGAGGCCGACCATCCCCTGCTTCGCCTCTTCCAAGTACCGCGCACCGACCTGCCCCAGACCGGCCCCGGTGTCTTCACCTGGCTGCCCAGTTCCGGACAGGCCTTGACCGTCTCCGATTTTTCGGCCGCGGCCTACTTCTTCGGCGCCGATCTCGTCACGCAACTGGAGGTGCCCATCGGTTTGATCCATTCCAGCTTCGGCGGCACCCGCATCGAGGCGTGGATGCTGCCGGCCGCCTTCGCGGCCAATCCCGTGCTGCGCGGGCTGGAGTACACACGCTATTTCGCCTGGGTGCCCGGCGTGCAACCCACCGATCTTTACCGCACGATGGTGACGCCGTTTGTCCCGTTCGCGATTCGCGGGTTCATCTGGTATCAGGGTGAACAAAACGTCCAAAACGCCGGCGGCTCCCACTACGCCGCCAAGATGCGTGAACTCATCACCAGCTGGCGAACTGCCTGGGGCCGACCCGACGCCCCGTTCTACTACGCGCTCGTGGCGCCCTATGACTACTCCGCCCGGGACACCATCTCTCCGCGCCTTACTCCGGAGGCCCTGCCGGCGTTGTGGGAAGATCAACTCAAGGCGCTCGATGTGCCCGCGACCGGCATCGTCATCACCACGGACCTCGTGCCGGACATTCACGAAATCCATCCGACCAACAAACACGACGTCGG
>CAXBDS010000211.1:0-8948 GCA_963974355.1 uncultured Opitutaceae bacterium | reverse complement strand
GCACGGGATCGGTGCGCCAGTCCTCGGGGCCGGGGAAAAAGTCGAGCCAAGCCAGGTTGCAGCGTGCGACGGGTGGGTGACCGTAGCGCAACTGGGTCATCAGCGCCGAGACGAGCGGGTTGGGCCGGTAACCCAAACGCTCGGTGATTTCGTGGATGCGGCGCGAGGTGACCTTGCTGATACGAGAGTCGCCCTTCAGTGCACGCGAGACGGTGCTGGTGGCCACGCCGGCGGCGGCGGCGATGGTTTCCATCGAAGGAGCCGCCGAGAGTTCGACGGTAGAGGCGTTTTTCATGGGGAAGGAAGGGGGAGGCTGGGGCTAGCCGGGTAGTTCACGGACGGCGGATCCCAAGCGTCACGGCAAACCTGTCTTTGTGCAATACGTTGCACGGTGGATAGAGGCGTGAGTTCTTGGCATTGAGGCAGCCATCCGCGGCGGTCATCCTTCACTAGCTCCTCTGGCTTTGTTGGCTAAGCTCAAACTTAGAGAATCGGGGGGGCGGAGCTTCTCTTTTCGGGGATTCCGGTCATTTGGGTTGCGAATGCTCCTAAATTCCTCGGTTTATAGCGCAATCGTTCTACCAGAAATGCGCTATCCACTGATTTTAAGTGAATTGCATCTCTACCCCCACGGGGAATCGAACCCCGGTCTGGTCCGTGAGAGGGACCTGTCCTAACCGCTAGACGATGAGGGCAAAATGAGACGAAGGGAAAAGCTCGGTTGTCGTGATAGGCTACGCAAGTCGAAAAAGCGTTTGTATCGTCGACTTCGCTAGAGCGTATAGACGGGGTGTCGGGTGGTGATTTGTCGGGGGGGGAGAAACTTAACGGGCTCAATAAAACACGTTTCTATCGAGACTGCGGTATTGGATCGCCTCCAGCAGGTGGGGTGCGGCGATCTGATCGGCTCCGGCCAAGTCGGCGATCGTGCGCGCTACTTTCAGGATTCGATCATACGCGCGCGCCGAAAGGGATAGCTGCTCCATGGCCTGTTGGAGTAAGTTGCCGAGTTCGTTGGTGATGCCGCAGTATTGACGTGTTTCGCGGTGTCCCATGCGAGCGTTGCAACTCGTTCGAGTTCCCGAGAAGCGTTTGATTTGGAGCTCACGGGCCTGTTGGACTCGCGCGCGGATCGCCGCCGAGGTCTCACCGGGTGCAGAGGTTCGTAGTTCACCGATCGATAGCGCGGGCGCTTCGATGTGAAGATCAATGCGGTCAAGCAGAGGACCACTGATGCGGGCTCGATACCGTTGAACTTGTGTCGGTGTGCATCGGCACTCATGGCGAGTGTCGCCGAGGTAGCCACACGGACAGGGGTTCATCGCGGCGACGAGCATGAAACTGCATGGCAGGGTCACCTTGCCGGCGCTCCGGGAGATGGAAACCGAACCGTCTTCAAGCGGTTGGCGCAGCACTTCAAGCGCGCTGCGTTTGAATTCGGGCAACTCGTCGAGAAACAAGACGCCGTTGTGAGCCAGGGAGATTTCACCGGGACCGGGAATCGTGCCGCCGCCCAGTAGACCGACATCGGAGATGGTGTGATGTGGGGTGCGCACGGGACGACGCCCGAACGGGATGGCGGCGGAGCCTAGTGTTTGGCCGGCCGCCGAATGGATCGATAGAATCTCCAAGGACTCTTCCAAGGGCGGTGTGGGCATGATCGTGGGAATCCGCTTTGCGATCATACTTTTTCCCGAACCTGGCGGACCGATCATCAAAAGATTGTGTCCGCCGGCGACCGCCACCTCAACGGCACGGCGGACCGCGTGTTGGCCTTTGATTTCGGAAAAATCTCCCGCAACTTCTGCGGAGACAGCGGGTGCGGTGGGCAACGGCTGAGCCACCGACAGCGTGATCTCCCCCGCGAGAAATCGGGCGGCTTGGTCGAGGGATTTGACCGCGTAGACCTCAAGCCCTTTGACCAACGCGGCTTCGGTCGCGGATTGGGGCGGGAGCAGCACGCCTTTCTTTCCCATTTTTCGAGCGAGCCGGGCGAGGGCCAATGCGCCGCGAATGGGGCGGGTTGCCCCGGAGAGACTCAATTCGCCTGCGATCAAATAGTGATCGAGATCGGGCGCGGCGATTTGTCCGGTAGCGACCAGAATGCCGAGCGCGATCGGCAGATCATAAAAAGGTCCTTCTTTGCGCAGGTGGCCGGGCGCGAGGTTGATCGTGGTGCGCGTGCGGGGCATCGCGAAGCCGCTGTTGCCCACCGCCGAAGTGACGCGGTCGTCGGACTCTTTGACAGCGGCGTCCGGCAAACCGACGAGGATAAGTTTCGGGTCGCCAGTCTCGCCCGAGTTGACTTCGACGTGCACGGGTTCCGCCTCGACGCCCTGCAAGGCGGCGGAACTGAGGGAGGCAAGCATCGTTTAGTTGGCCGCAGGTTTGGCCGCCATCTCGCGAATGCGACTTAGGTTTCGCTCCACAGCCTCGATGTAGGGGTTGGAACCGTCACGATCGGGGCGCGATAGATACAGGTAAGTTCGATCCAGATCATGATTCAATTTGGGCTCCACCACATTCGTCCAAAACAAAGGGGTTTTGGCGATGAGTTCTGCGGCGGATTTGAACACACGATCTTCTTTCAATACACCGAGGTAGTCATCTGATTCTTCGAATTCGTCGAAAAGGATCGTCAGCTCATCAGGGTAGTCGGCGGCCGCCATCTGGGCCAGGTAATCCGCGGTCGACACGGCGCAGCCGAGCAGGCGCTGCATTTTTCCGCTAAAATGCAGTCGGGTGATATCTGCGGTCGGCCCCGTGCAACGAATCGCGCTGAGCACGCCGTCGATTTCCGCGAGCGAGAGACCGTGACGGGGGAGGAGCGAAGCGGCCACGGAACAACTGCGCAGCACGTGGGTGTAAGTATACTTGGCGCCGCTGCCGGTGCTCTCGGCGCGTGTGATCAGGTAACCGGTGTCGTGGAACATCACGCTCGCTATACCCAACTCGAAATGGCGGGCGGTTAACGGCTCCTCGGGGGTCGATCGGGCGTAACCCTCCATGATGCGCGCCAAGCACTCCGTCGCCTGCAAGGTATGAGGGTAGTCGTGGTAACCGAGGTTATTGGCTTGGAAATCGTGCGTTCTGCCCTCGAACATGCCGGTGATGTCCGCGAAGATACGATGAATGAAATCCGGTGAAGCGGACGGAAAGAGTTCGCCAAATAGGGAGCAAACCCGTTGCTCGACCTCCCGCGGGTCGTTGGCTTCGTAAATCTGATACATGGGGGATTACCCTTAGGCTGGCGAATTACTGGCTAGCTCCCAAACCTTTTGTTTACGCAAGTCATGCGCAAGATTAATCAAAGTGATTTCCGGTCTGGATCCGCCCTCAACATCGGACTTACCGGAGGGATGGGATGCGGCAAGTCGACCGCGGCCGCGATCTTTGCAGATCTGGGATTTTCGCGCATCGATGCCGATGATCAGGTCAAGCATACGATCCTGCGCCTCCCAGAGGTGATGGAGCGTATTCGGGGGCGATTTGGGACCGAGGTTTTTGCCGCGAACGGGAGTGTGGACCGGGCGGTTTTAGGCAAACGAGTTTTTGCGGACGATGAGGCCCGGCTTTGGTTGGAAAACGAGGTTCACCCCCGCGTGTTTGCCGCTTGGCGCGAAGCCCTGAGGAGTGCGCCGACGCAACCGCGGGTCTTTGACGTGCCGTTACTCTTTGAGCAGCGCTTGGAAAATTGGTTTGATTTCACGGTTTGCGTCGCAACATCCTCCGCTGCGCAATTGGCCCGGTTGGAAAAACGCGGCGTGCCTTCCCACGTCGCCGCCCCGCGAATCTCCAAGCAACTGCCCCTCGCGCGCAAAATCGAGCTCGCTGACTACGTTTTGTCGAACGATGGCTCCCGGGAATTCCTGAGGACGCAAATCGTGCGCCTCATCGCTCAGTTGAGGTGAGCGATTTACCACTCTCGGTCGCCGAGCGACCCTATTTCAACGTAAGCTATGGACGAATCAGAGCCTTCCCTTCCCGGCGCGGAATCCGCCGGCGAAAAACCCACCCGCAAGACTGCCGTCAAGCGTCCGCGCGCCCGCACCAAAAAGGCGGCTAGCGACTCGACGGGGGAATTACCCCTTTCGGACACGCCGACGACGAGCAGCGAAGCCAAACCCAAAGCCGCCCGTCCGCGCCGCCCGCGCAAGACCGCAGCGACTGCGAGTGAGCCGTCGGTAGAGCCTGATGCTCCGAAGGCCCGCGCCCCGCGGGCCAAAGCCGTGGAAACCACGGCCGCGCCGGAAACCACATCCGTTCCTCGGGAGGAGGCTCAGTCGGCGCCCAAGCCCGAACCGTCGTCCGAGGTGCGCGACGCACGTCCGTCGCGCGGGCCGCGTGAAGATTCTTCCAGCCCGCCCCAGTCAGAGCCGCAGGAAAACTCGCGTCGTGATGATCAACCGCGCGCAGACGCCGGAGCGGAGGCCTCATCGGACGGTGAAGTCGAGCCGCGCGAGCGAAACACGTTTCGCCCCTCACGCGGTGGCGGTGCAGACAACGGAAACGGCGGCAACAACGCCCCCGACCGTGGTGGATCCTCCGACCGAGGCGACTCCTCCAGCGGCGGGGACGAAGAGCGCGAACCCTGGTGGAAGCGCAAGAAGGACAAAAAGAAGAAGCCCAAGTGGGAACGTGGAGGCAACGGGCAGGGCGGAAAGTCCCGCGACGGTCGCGAGCCCCGGGAAAAACATCCGCCTCAACCGCTTCCTCCGGGCATGGCTCCGGCCAACCTCGGCAGCCTTCCTGACGCCCAACGATTTAACGACTTGGCCGCGCTTGATGTGCAGGCATCCACCGCTGCGGCGTCGACGGTGACCCCGCTTCACCTCGATAAACTCTACGCGCTGAAACTCGGTGAACTGGCCGAGCAAGGCCGTGCCCTCGGCGTGGCGCTGGACGGCGTGCCCAGCCGCCAGCAGTGGCTCGATGCGATTTTCAAACACGCCGCCGAGCAGAACGTGCCGCTGCTCGATCGGGGGTGGATCGATCTCACCGACGCCGGCTACGGCTTCATCGTGCATGATCACGTCAACTATCGCCTGTATCCGGAAGATGCCTACCTGCCGGCGTCGTTGGTGAAGCGCTACGGTCTGAAGCGCGGTCACCTCGTCGAGGTTCGTGTGCTGCCGACCGCCGAGGGGGAGCGTTGCCCGGCCGTGATCGGCATCAATTCCGTGATGGGGATGCCGCCCGAAAACATCGCCGCGGTGACCGCCTTCGAGGAATTGGAACCGTATTACCCGCTGCAACGCATTCTGGTTGAGGCCAACGAAATCCATAAGGATATTTCGATGCGATCGGTGGACTTGCTGACCCCGATCGGCTTTGGTCAACGCGGGCTCATCGTCGCCCCGCCGCGCACGGGTAAGACCGTGTTGCTGCAAAACATGGCCAACTCGATCGCGCACAATTTCCCTGACGTGAAGTTGCTCCTTTTGTTGATCGACGAACGTCCTGAAGAGGTGACCGATTTTCGCCGGCATACGAAGGGGGAAGTCGTTTCGTCGACCTTCGACGAATCGCCCGCCAGTCACGTGCACGCCGCCGAGATGGTCATCGAGAAGGCGCGCCGCCTCGTTGAGCTCGGTCAACACGTGGTGATCCTGTTGGATTCCATTACGCGCCTCGCCCGGGCCTACAACGCCCTTGCGTCCAACTCCGGCAAAATCATGTCGGGTGGTATCGAAGCCACCGCGCTCCAGAAGCCGAAACGCTTCTTCGGTTCCGCCCGCAATATCGAGGGCGCCGGCAGCCTCACGATTCTGGGCACCGCCCTGATCGATACCGGCAGTCGCATGGATGAGGTCATCTTCGAAGAGTTTAAGGGCACCGGTAACATGGAGCTCCATCTCGACCGGGGCCTGTCCGACAAGCGTATCTTCCCGGCGATCAACATCGACCGCTCCGGCACGCGTAAGGAAGAACTCATCTACCACCCGCAGGAGATGCAGCGCGTCTACGGCTTGCGCCGTGCGATGCAGGGTCTTCCGCCCGTCGAGGCGATGGAGATGTTCATTACACGCTTGAAGAAGACCAAATCCAATGCGGAGTTCCTCATGAGCCTAAACCGCTAGTTCCTTTAGATCGACCCTTACTGATCCCCTAGCTTCCGCTCGGCTAAACGACTTCCCCCCGTGACTTCCGCCGACGATTTCGTCATTCAGCTTGCCCTCGACAAGGGCTTGCTCCTTTCCGCCCAACTTGATGCGGCGCGCGCCCGCGTCGACTCGCATACCGACCTCACCGTCGCCGCTCCGACGGTGATGGACGTCTTGCACGAGGAACAGATCCTCTCGTCGCAGCAGGTCGCGCAACTCCTCGCCGATGAGTTCGGCATGGAGGTGGTCGACTTGACCAAAGTGCGGGCCTCCCCCGAGTTGTTGAAAACCATCTCTCGCGAGCTCGCGGTGCGCTACCAGGTGTTCCCGGTCTCGCTGGAACACGGCACGCTGCGGCTGGCCATTGGCGACCCCCTCGACGTCGATTCCATCGACAGCCTCGGTCACGTTGTGAAGGCGGCGATCGAGCCGGTGGTCGCTCCGGCCAAGGCGATCCGGGAAGCGATCGAGCGCCACTACGGCAAGGGCGAAGCCGATCTCGATGCATTGCTCGAGAACTTTTCGGTCGGCGGAGACAACGCCGGAGACGCCGTGGAGACCGGGACGCCGGCGCCCGGCGCGGAATCCGCCAGCGAGGGCGATGCCCCGGTGATCAAGCTCGTGCATTCGCTCATGCTCGAAGCGATCCAACGACGCGCGTCGGACATCCATCTGGAACCCCTCGAAAAACGATTCCGCGTGCGCTACCGCATCGACGGCGTGTTGCTCGAAGTGGAGAATCCGCCGAAGCGCCTTCAGCTCTCCATGATCTCCCGGCTGAAGATCATGGCCAATATTTCCATCGCGGAAAAACGCATTCCGCAGGACGGTCGCATCCAGCTTCACATCGCCGGTAAGCCGATCGATCTGCGCGTGTCATCGTTGCCGACGGTGCACGGTGAAAGCATCGTGATGCGTATTCTCGACAAGGAGGGCCTGAAGCTGGGCCTGCCGGAGTTGGGTTTTCTTAGCGATGACCAGGCTGTCTTCGAGCGACTCATCGCGTTGCCCGACGGTATTCTCCTCGTCACCGGGCCGACAGGTTCCGGCAAGACGACCACGCTCTATTCCTGTCTCCACTACATCAACAAACCTGATCGCAAGATCATCACGGTCGAGGATCCGGTGGAGTATCAGCTGGCCGGGATCAACCAAGTGCCCGTGCGGCACGAGGTCGGCATGACCTTTGCCTCGGCGCTGCGAGCGATGCTTCGCCAGGCGCCGAATATCGTGATGGTCGGTGAAATTCGTGACTTGGAGACGGCTGAGATCGCGATCAATGCGTCGCTGACCGGACACATGGTTTTTTCGACGCTGCACACGAATGACGCTCCGGGGGCCGTCACGCGCTTGGGCGACATTGGCGTGAAACCGTTTCTGATCTCCACGTCGTTGCGCGCGGTCATCGCCCAGCGGCTTACGCGTCGCATTTGCAAGCACTGCACAAAACCATACGCGCCGGACGTGCGTGAGTTGCGTTCGCTGAACTTGTCGCCCTCGCAGGTCGGTGAAGCCGCCTTCAAAAAGGGCGATGGCTGCCCTGAGTGCAACGGCACCGGTTATCGCGGTCGAATGGGGATCTTCGAGATGTTCCTCGTTAACGACGAGATTCAACGGATGATCTATGAAGGCGCCGGCACAGCGCGCCTGCGGGAGAAGGCGCGCTCACTCGGGATGCGAACAATGCGTGAAGACGGGGTGCGCAAGGTGCTTTCGGGTCGCACGACCATCGAAGAAGTGGTTTCCATCACGGTGGGCGATTCCGCCTAACTCTCGATCCCATGAGCTACGAAATGAACGACCTGTTGGAGTTGGTGGTGGATCAAAACGCCTCCGACCTCCACCTGCAGGTGGGCCAGCCGCCCACCTTGCGCATCAGCGGCAGCATGGTGCCGATCGAGGGCGAGGAGCTCACGCCCGCCGACACCGAGCAGCTCATGCTCGCGATCACGCCCGACGCGCACCAGCAATCGGTGAAGTTGGAGGGCGGGGCGGACTTTGGCTTCGCATTTTTGGACCGGGCGCGTTTTCGCGTTTCCGTGATGCGGGCGAAGGGCCACTACGGCCTCGTCTTGCGGCAGATTCCGAACCAGATGTTTGGCCTGCGGGACATTGGCTTGCCGGACAAGATCCGCGAGCTGCTCTACCGTCCGCGCGGTTTGGTATTGGTCACCGGGCCGACGGGGTCCGGCAAGTCGACCACGCTCGCGTCGATGATCAACTACATCAACGAGCATCGCGAAGGGCACATCATCACGATCGAGGATCCGATCGAATACTATCACACCCACAAACGCTGTATCGTGACGCAACGCGAGATCGGCTCCGATGTGCCGAGTTTTTCGGAGGCGATTCGCCGGGCGCTGCGGCAGGATCCCGACATCATTCTGGTCGGTGAAATGCGCGACCTCGAAACGATCGAGGCGGCCATCTCCGCCGCCGAAACCGGGCACTTGGTGTTCGGCACGCTGCACACGAACGGTGCCGCCAAAACCATCGATCGTATCGTGGACGCGTTTCCGGCAAACATGAAGGACATGATCCGCACGCAGCTGGCATCCTCGATTCAGGCCGTGGTTTCCCAGGTGTTGTGCAAGAAAGCGGGCGGTGGTCGAATCGCGGCCTACGAGATCATGATCAACACGACCTCGATCGCGGCGTTGATTCGCGACAACAAGACCTTCCGCATCAATTCAGACATTCAGACCGGCGCCGGCTTGGGTATGATCGCCATGGATACTCACCTGATGAGCCTGGTGAACCGCGAGCTGGTTACTCCCGACGAAGCTGTGGAGAAGGCCCAAGATTCCACTGCGATGCGCAACAAACTCCTCGAAGCCGGGG
>CAXBDS010000210.1:0-9027 GCA_963974355.1 uncultured Opitutaceae bacterium | reverse complement strand
CGTGACGAGCACGAAGGGGGTGTAGGTGCCGGCGATCAGCAGGAAAATCGCGGCGTGGTCGAAGCGTTGCAGGATACGTTTGGCGCGTTCGGCGCGAAAGGCGTGATAAAGCGTCGAGGCGGTGTAGAGCAGGATGAGGGTGGTGCCGAAAATGGCGGTGCTCGTGACTTGCCAGGCGTCGCCGTAGCGGGCGGCGGCCACGACCATCGCGACCAAACCAGCGACGCTACACGCGATGCCCACCGCATGTGTGAGGGTATTGGCCAGCTCTTCCGACGCCGTTTCCGTTTCGGTCATCGGGTCGCATCGCATACCTGCGCGGAACCGGGCGCGAGCACTTAACGCAGCGGTGGCGAGGGGGCGGGAGCTTACTCGGAGTCGGTGCGAAACGGAGCCGCAGGCAGGCGGTCGCCATTGACCAGATTAACCGGTGTGGTGTTGCGCCACGCGTAACGCACGTAGAGCGGGTGCGGCACAGCTTCCGCCGTGAGGGTGACGGAGGTGTTTTCGAGCGTGGCCCGGGCGGCGTGAAAGATGCGGTCGGCGCCGGCCAACTCGAAGCCCAACGGCGCGCCGCCATCGGTGGTTTGCAGATCGCCCGCGTGCGCGAACGCGAGGTGCGCGGTGGCGCCGTCGAAGTTCGCCGCACGGAACAGGGGGCCAGAGGCCTCGGCCGTAGGTGTCGGCGAGTGCGATTCGAGCGAGCCGGGCACCAACGTCCTGTTTGTTGCGCGGGTGGATATCGGTGGGATTGCCGACGTCGTAGGTCACGGCCTGACCGGTGTGAGGGAGGGCAAGGGCTTGGGTTTGGGCTTCACGTAGCAGCGCCCACCCGGTGCCGGTCGGATCCCCGGCGCTGAAGTTGGCCAGTTGCACCCAGTAAAAGGGCAGATCGGGCGCGGCGAATTGCTCGCGCCAGCCTTGGATGAGGGCTGAGAACAGGTCGCGATAGGTCTCGGGCTGATCGGCATTGGACTCGCCCTGATACCAGATCACGCCGCGCAAGGCGTAGGGCGCGAGTGGGGCGATCATGCCGTGGTTGAGGCCGTAGCTGGTGTTGCTGGGACCCGGGGTCCAAGGCGCGGTGGGCGCGGCTTCGGCGAATGTCGTGCCGGCGGTGGTGGCGGCGTCCCGGGCGGTTTGCCACACGGCGAGTGCGTCCACGTAGCGTTGGAGGTTGGATCTGATTGTCTCCGCCGCGACGAGCTGGTGGGAGGCGGCGAGCAGGCTGACCTGCGGATCTTTCGCGGCTGAAGCGGGCAACCACGCCTCGACGGGCGTGCCGCCCCAGTTGCTGTTGACCAGGCCGATGGGCACGCCGATTTCGCGTTGCACGTCTCGGGCGAAGAAATACCCGATGGCCGTGTAGTGGGGGGCGGTTTCCGGAGTGCAAACGGTCCAACTGCCGCGGGCGGTCTCGACTGGCCACGCCGAGATGGCCCGTTCGATCTTGATGTGCCGGATCGTTGGATACGTTGCGGCGGCGGCCTCGGCTTCGGCGTCGTTGGCTTGGCGCAACGGCCACTCCATGTTGGACTGCCCACCGCAGAGCCACACGTCCCCGACGAGAATGTCGGTGAGGGTGATCGTGTTGCGGCCCGTGACGGTGAGCTCGGCACTGGTGGCGTTGGCGGGCATCGCGGTCAGGGTGACGGACCACTTGCCTTGATCGCTGGTGGTGGTGTTCCACGTCTGGCCAGCAAAGCTGACTGCGACGGCCTCACCCGCATCGGCCCAGCCCCAGACGGGGACCGGCCGTTCGCGTTGGAGGACGGCGTGATCGGTGAAGAGAGGCGCGAGGGAGACGTCGGCGAAGAGGGAGGCGGGTAAAAGCGCAGCGCCGAGTAGCGCAGAGATGAGACGCGAGGTAATCATGAGGGATAGGATGGGGGGAGAACGGGAAACGCGGGAGCCGTGGGGGACCGATTCAGTCGACGTAGCGTTTAAGCATCTGGGCGACTTCGCGGAGCTGACGCCGGCCCTGTTCGGACGAGGCGGGCTCGATCAGACAATGTTCGAGATGCTCATGGATGATCTTTTCGGACAGTGACTTGATGGCTCGCCGCGCCGAGACGAGTTGGTTGAGCACCTCGGCGCAGTCGTAGTCATCCTGAATCATGGCCTCGATCCCCTTGAGCTGCCCGGAGATTTTCCGCAGCCGAATCCGCAGGGCACGACGGTCGGCATCGGGGTCATCGGGAGAGTGGGACATGGTCGCATCGTGTCCACGGGCAAGGCTGACTCAATCGGGAAGTTGTCGCTTGCATTTGTAAGGGGATAGGGGGCATGTCCCATCAATGGATTTTAATGTTCTGCTCGAACAAGGGGCGGCGCACGCCTGGCTTTATTTTCCCGTGGCGATTGCGCTGGGGGCGTTGCATGGCTTGGAACCGGGGCACTCAAAAACGATGATGGCGGCGTTCATCATCGCGGTGCGGGGGACCGTCACGCAGGCGGCATTGCTGGGCTTGGCGGCGGCGATCTCGCATTCCTTGGTCATCTGGGCGCTGGCGGCGCTCGCGTTATCATTTGGCAACCAGTGGAACGTGGAAACCACCGAGCCGTATTTTCAAATGGGCACGGGGGTCATCGTGGTCGGCATGGCGTGTTGGACGCTGTGGCGGATCCGCGCGGAGGCGGCGCACCACCACCATCACGATCAGGCGAAAACCCTGGTCTGTCCGGACGGTGAAGTGACGTTGAGTGTCTTTGAAGACGGCGTGCCGCCTCGTTTTCGCGTGGCGCGTGGCACCGGGGCATTGACCCCCGTGAGCCTGCGGACGGTGCGGGCGAACGGGGCGGGAGAAGTCTATCGCCTCGTTGCGCACCCGGAGTTTTGGGAATCGGAAGAGACGATTCCGGAGCCGCATGCATTTCGGGTGGAAGGGGTGCTGAGTGGGGTGTCGGGTGAGCACCACGTCGTGGTCGATTTTGCGGAGGACGAGCACTCGCGGCACGGTGACGAAGAAGATCATGAGGACGAGCACTCACGGCAGCACGCCGAACAGATCCGGCGGCGTTTCGACGGACGTGACGTGAGCACCGCGCAGATCGTGCTTTTCGGCCTGACAGGTGGGCTGATGCCGTGTCCGGCGGCGTTGTCGATCCTGTTGATCTGTCTGCAGCTGAAGGAAGTCACTTTGGGCTTTTCGCTGGTGGCGGCTTTCAGCCTGGGGCTGGCTTTGACGCTGGTGACGGTGGGCGTGGTGGCGGCGTGGGGGATCCGTGCGGCATCGAAACGGTCGGGCGTGTTCAACCGGCTGGCGCGGCGCGCGCCTTACCTGTCGTCGGCATTCCTGATCGTGTTGGGCGTCGTGTTCATCGTGCGCGGGGTGTGGCACCTCGGATGAATCGGCCCGCTGATGGGCGTGAGGTGAACAAAAAAGCGCGCCCGATGCGGGCGCGCTCAATAAAACGACGAAGGCTTTCGAGGAGGCTTAGCGGTATTCTTCGCCGGTGATGGCGTTGACGACCTTGAAGTTCTCGAGGTGGTAGTTGAGGTCGGCGCGGAAGGCCAACTTCACGCCGAAGTTCTGCTCCATGCGGACGAGCAGTTCGGCGTCCTCGTTGCGCAGGCGCTCAAGGATCGACGGGTGCACGAGCACGCGCAGGGCGTATTCCTGCTGGCCGCCCTTGAGCGTGAGGCGCCGCACGATGGAGGAGAGCTTGCGCTGCAGCTCGACCGACATGGTGGTGGGCGACTTCACGATGCCGCGACCGCGACAATATGGGCAGTCCTGATACAAGTTGGACGACAACGACTCCGACTGGCGTTGGCGGGTCATCTGCATGATGCCGAGCTGCGAGATCGGAAGGATGTGAGTCTTGGCGCGATCAACGGACATCAGCTCGCACATCTTTTCATAGACCGCGTTGCGATGGCGGCGCTCCTTCATGTCGATGAAGTCCATCACGATCAGACCGCCGAGGTTGCGCAGGCGGATCTGTCGGGCCATCTCGGCCGCGGCCTCGAGGTTGACGGCGTAGATGACGTTTTTTTCGTCGCCGCCGCGGTTCTTGTGGGAACCGGTGTTCACGTCGATGGCGATGAGGGCCTCGGTCTCGTCGATGATAATCTCTCCACCGGAAGGCAGGCCGACCTTGCGCTGGGAAGTCTGCTCGATCTGGCGCTCGATGTTGAAGCGTTCGAAGATCGGAATGCTGTCGGCGTAGAGCGCGATCTTTGACTTGGAGCGGGCGCTGATCTGGGCGACAGCGGCTTGGCAGCGCGCGTGGTCATCCTTGTTGTCCACGAGCACGCGGTCGACGTCCTCGGTGAGGAAGTCACGCACGGTGCGTTCCACAATGTCGGGTTCCTGGTAGAGACAGGCGGGCGAACGCTCGTTCTGCAGGCGAACCTGAATCTGCGCCCACGTCTTGAGCAGGAGGTGCAGATCGCGGACGAAGTAGCGGGATTTTTTGCCTTCGCCGGCGGTGCGCACGATCACGCCCATGCCCTCGGGGATGGTGAGTTCGTTGACGAGTTGGCGGAGGCGTTGGCGCTCCTTGTTGTCCTCGATTTTGCGCGAGATGCCGCACTGCGCGCTGTAGGGCATGAGCACCAAGTAGCGGCCGGGCAGGGAGAGATTGGTGGTGGTGCGGGGGCCCTTGGTGCCGATCGGGCCCTTCGTGACCTGGATCACGATTTCGGTGCCGGGCGGATACATCTTGGGGATGTCCTTGACGGTCGGCGCGTCGCCGGTGGGGCGGTTACTCTTCTTTTGATTCACGCGCACGACCTCGACGGAGGAGTCGGCCGCGGCGGGCAACATGTCCCAATAGTGCAGGAAGGCGTTTTTCGTGTAGCCGATGTCGACGAACGCCGCTTTGAGGCCCGGGTCGAGGTTCTTGATACGGCCCTTGTAGATGCCGCCGACCATGCGGTTGTCGGTCTCGCGCTCGATCTCGTATTTCTCAAGCACGCCATCCACGAGCAACGCGACCCGCTTTTCGAGCGGTTCGGCATTGATGATGAGTTCGCGGAAGGAGGTTTTCTGTTTCTGGAAAGCAGCGACGATTTTCTGAAGGAGCGGGCGCTGTTTGGAGCGGTCTTTGGCGCCGTTTTTCAGCTCGGCGCGGTCAATGGTTTCGGCTGGGCCTTCGGCCGGTGGGTGAGAAAGTTCCTCGTCGTATTGGGCGGATGCGTCCGCGGAGGAAGGGTGCGATTGATCGCTCATGATGGGTGTTGTCCTTGGGTTGGACGGGGCACCTCCGGGCAGAAGTCGCGGCGCAGGAAATCCCGGTCCAGCGTAACTTATCGCGGAAAAGCTTCAGTTTCACGTGAAGTCCTTTCGGAAGCGATAGACGCTCTGGACCAGTCCTTGCAGCAGACAGCAACTTAGAACGAAGGAGCCACCGTAGCTAATAAAGGGAAGTGGTATGCCCGTAATGGGCACGAGACCGATGGTCATGGCGATGTTTACAAACATGTGCACGGCGAAGAGCACCGTAACGCCGATGGCGAGCAGGGTGCCGAAGCGATCCCGGGCGAGCCCCGCGATGCGAATGCCATTAAACATCATTATACCAAACAGACTGAGAACCGTGAGGCTTCCCAAAAATCCTTTTTCCTCGGCGATGACCGAGAAGATGAAGTCGTTGTGCGCGACCGCGCGGGGCAGGTAGCCGAGTTGGGCCTGCGTGCCCTCGGTCCACCCTTTGCCGGTGAGGCCGCCGCTGCCGACCGAGATGAGCGACTGGCGTTGATTCCAGCTGATACCGGTCGGGTCGATCTTGTCGGGGGCGGTGAACGAAATGATGCGGTTGCGCTGATAATCGTGGAAGGGCAACCAGCTATGCGGCTCATAGGCGCCGCGGTCGTCGACGTAGGACAAATCATTGTCCTCCATGAACTTGACGTAATTGATGCTGTCCCAGGCGACGACCCCCACGATGAGCAGAAACGCGCCCAGCGCACCCGCGAAAAAGCGGGTCGATAGCCGGGAGACGTAAAGCATGGAGAAGACCATGGGGGGCAGCACGATAGCCGACTTGAGATCCGGCTGCAGCAGGATAAGGACCAAGGGCAAACCTACCGCAAGCGCCAACTTGCCCAGCACGCCCAAGGATTGGCGCATGGTGCCGACTTGTTCGCGGATGAGGATGGTCGCCGCCGTAATCAGGACAGCGGCTTTCGAGGGCTCCGAGGGCTGTAGGCTAAAGAAACCCAGATCGAGCCAGCGTTGCGCGCCATAGCGTTCGGATCCGATGCCGGGAATGAGCACGAACAGAAGCAACCCGATGCAACCCAAATAGAACCAGTGCCCCACGCTCAGCCAAAAGCGGTAGTCGATCAGTGATACCGCGAGGTAAATGCCGCCGCCGACCGTGAGCCAGACGATCTGCATCTTCCAAGCGGCATCCGGCACGGAAAACTGCGCGCTGTAGATGAACACCACCCCGATCAACGACAACCCGAGCATCGCAAAGGGCGTGCCCAGGTCCCAACGCTCCCGCGTGGTCAGCTTAAAGACGCTGAGCAGGTCGAGAGGCGTGTGAAATTTGACGGCCATGGACGGGTTAACGATTGCGCGCGTCGAGGGGCACCTGCCAAGGCGGAAGTGTAACGATCATGCAAACGGGTCCGACCGAGGTCACCGGCGGTTTGATCCCCCGGATTATCCGAGCACGTTCAAACGATAGGCGAAACGGAAACGACGGCCGCCAATCCGATAGGCATCCAAGGTATCCGGGCCGCAACTCCCGGTGCCGAGTCCGCGGTGGGCGGCGTCGAGATGGAGGATCGTTTCGGGGCGCGCGGTGAGATCGGTCGTGTGTTTGGCGGCATAGAGATCGGCGACCGTGAAATGACTGGCGTTGAATTCCAGCGGAGCGTCGGCGAGCGCGGAGACGCGGAGGCCGCGTCCGCGATCATCGGTGAGTTCCAGCCAACGCAAATCGGTGTGATGGCCGTGTTCCTGCGGCATGACGTAGTCGACATATTCGGCGCTCACCGTCGACTGGTGCACGGCGAGCGGCGTCGAGCTGCGGCGGTCGGAATAGTTCTCGTGCGGCCCGCGCGCAAAGTAGCGCAAATTTTCCGTGCCGGCGGCGAGGTCGAGACGGACGCCGATGCGTGGGAGGTCCGCCATGTCGGTGGCGCCGAGGCGCACGTCGTTTTCCACCGCCAAGGTGCCGTCGAGACTGAGGGTGAAGCGTTGCGTGTGGCGTGCATCCGTCCATTGCCGTCGACCGCTCGCGCCGTGGACCGTCGTCACGGTGACCGATCCATCGGGTCCACGCTTCGCGGTGAGGTTTTGCGGGACGTGGGCCCAGCCGTCGAACAACCCCAGCTTTTGCCAACGGCCGAGGGGCTTATGGTCTTGGCCGGTCCAGAGCTTCAGGCCGTCGTTGTCGATGGCGGCGCGCACGACTTCGAGCAAGGGGCCGCGCGCCAACACGTTGACGGTGCCGTGACGCAGGTGGGTGAGCGAAGCCGTGGTGCGATCAAAGCTAACCTCGAGCGAACCGAGCCGGAGAACGACGGCAAGGTGATTGGCGTCGACTGAGATGTTCGGGCCGAGGGCGGCGGGCGTGGCGGGCTTCGTCTTGCCGGGGACGCGCCCGAGGGCCAGTTGGTCGTGAGCCACAACATGACCGGCTGGCGCCCAGCGGGCGCGGGCGGCGAGCGTTACCGTGAAATCGAGGTGCAGCTCGGCGCCGGATGGCAGTGGCTGGGGCAACGGGGGGAGAACGACCGTCGCGGTCGCTCCGGGCGCGACCTTCGGCAGGGCGAGGCGTCCGCGGGCCTGCTCCTCGCCATCGACACGCAAGACCCACGCCGCGCGGTAGCCATTCAGCGGCAGGAAGTCGTGGCGGTTGGTGACGTTGACTTTCACGCCCCTCGGGCCGCGCGAGCCGAGCGCGAAGGCGACGGGCTGTGCGAGGTATTTGAATTCGAGCAGGCCGGGGTGAGGCACGCGGTCGGCGGACACGAGGCCGTCGCAGACGAAGTTGGCGTCGTTGGGCATGTCGCCGAAGTCGCCGCCGTAGGCGAAGAACTCGCGGCCATCGGCGGTCTGTTGGCGGATGCCGTGATCCAGCCATTCCCAAATGAAGCCGCCCTGCACGCCCGGCGTCGCGCGGAAGAGTTCATAGTAGTCGGCAAGGGAACCGTTGGAGTTGCCCATCGCGTGGGAATACTCGCAAGGAATCAGCGGCCGACGGTGCTCGGCGGTTTCAATCCACGTTTTGATCTCTTCAATCGTGGAATACATCGGGCAAACGATGTCGGTGGCCAAGCGGCCGTTTTCCCACGTGACGAAGGACTGGTTGCGGGAGATCGCGCCCTCGTAATGCAGGATCCTGGTGTCGTCGAAATGGCGCAACCAACCGGCTGCGGCGTCGTGATTAGGGCCGTAGCCGGACTCGTTGCCCAACGACCACGCGATAATGGAGGGGTGATTTTGGTCGCGCACGGCCATGCGCATCACGCGGTCGAGCCACGCCGTGGCGTAACGCGGATCACGGCAAAGCTCGTGCAGGTGATCGTGGGATTCTAGGTTGGCCTCGTCGATGACGTAGAGTCCGTATTCGTCGCACAGATCGAGCCAGCGCGGGTCGTTCGGGTAGTGGGACGTGCGCACCGCGTTGACGTTGTGCTGCTTCATCAGGCGGATGTCCTGCTCCATGCGCGCGAGTGGGAGAGCCTTGCCGGAATCCGGATCGTGGTCGTGGCGGTTGACGCCGTTGATCAACACGCGGCGGCCGTTGATGAGCAGATTCTCGCCGACGACCTCGACGCGGCGCAGGCCGGTTTTGACCGTCGTGTGTGACGATCCATCGGGAGTGCAGACGGTGATCTCGACGGTATAGCGAGCCGGGTCTTCGGCCGACCAAAGCCGCAGGTAGCGCGCGGGGATCGCCAAACTGAAGCGCGGTTCATACCGGTCAACATGCGCGCGGCTGCGAGCCGTGAAGACGGTTTGGGTGAGCGGGCGCTTGAAAATGGCTTTGCCGGCGGGGTCGCGCACTTGAACCGCGACGGTGCAGTCCGGGTGTAACTCTCCCGCGAAGCCTACGCGCACG
>CAXBDS010000209.1:0-9092 GCA_963974355.1 uncultured Opitutaceae bacterium | reverse complement strand
TTCTGAAGGCCCCCCCCGCCTCCGCCAGCCGCATCTACGTTTCTCCGATGGGCGGGTTTGGTCGACTGGATCGTGGGATCGATGGCGCATGGAGTTACACCAGTTTAGCCGACCAAGTGCCCGATGCGACACTCCCGCTCGACCCGATTTGGACCATCGTTGCCCAAGCCGATGGCGTCTGGCTCTCGCTCCCCGACCGCCTCGTTCATTTCGTCGAGGGCAACCCGACCGCCTCTCGCTTTTGGAACCGGCCCGGCGAAACTCCGCCCGTGCTCGTGGTGTTGGATGACGAACTGCACGCGTTTCAAAACGGTCATGGCCTGGAACGCTGGAACGGCACGGACTGGGAACCGGTCGCGCCCGATGCTCCCGCGCTACTCGACCCACGGGTGCGCGCCATCACGAGCCTGCCGAATTTCCCGCTCGTCGTGGTGATGGACGACGGCGAGCTGCACCGCCGGGACGCCCAAGGGAACTGGACCGAACGCCCCTCACCTCTCCCCGCGAGCGTAGCTCGCCGCATCGTGCGCGCCGCCAAAGGATTGCCGGATGGGCGGCTCGTGGTGGCAACGCAGTCCGCCGGGGTGTTTTTCGCCGATGCCGACGGGCGATTGCTCGATCAACTCTCCACCCAGCGCGGGCTGAGCAGCGATGTGATCAACTCCATCACCACCGATCATCAGGGCGGCATCTGGCTCTCCCACCATCGCGGCGCGAGTCGCATCGAGCTCGATCCACGGCTCTCGTTTTTCGATTCCGCCAGCGGAATCGAGTCAGCCGGATTGAGTAATATGCGTGACCATCGCGGGCGGCTCTACGCCGTGGGCGACGATGGCGTGTATCGCCTGCTTCCCGCCGCCGCCGACCAGCCCGCCCGCTGGGTCCACACCCCCACCGACAACGACGTGGCTCGCGTCTTGGCATCGGATGGCGAAACCCTGTGGGTCGGCCGCAACCAACATCTGGCCCAACTGGTGGACGATGAACTGCGCAACCTCTTCCCCACGCCGAGCCCGGTAACCGGCCTCGAAAGCGCGGGCGGCAGGCTCTTTGTCGGCCTCAATGAAGGCTTCCTCATCGTCGAGCGTATCCAAGGCGTGTGGACCGAAACATGGCGCGATGAAAGCCTCCGGACCCCCGTTTCCGAAGTCATCGCGGGCGGCGAGGATGGCCGCGTCTGGTGGCTCGGCACGATCACCCGCGGGCTCGTGCGGGTCACGCTCCCGGACACGCTCTCGAAAACCGCCCCGCCGCAGATTCGTTTCTTCGGGCGGGCGGATGGACTGCCGCAGGACCACGGCCGGGCCAACCCGACGCTGCGCGGCAAGTCGACCATCCTAGCCTCGATGGACGGCGCCCTCTGGCGTTTTGACCCAGCATTCGACAAATTTGTGCCGGCCGATGAATATCGCGTAAACGGTCGGAGACTGGCCGCTGATCGCTTTCTCATCAGCGACCAAACCGGACGACTGTTTGGCAGCTTCGATTTGGACGGCCCCGATGCGCCGCCTCGGCTAGGCTGGTTTGACCCGGTGAACCATGCCGCGTTTCCGGCCTGGCATCCCTTGCCCACTGCCGCGACGGCCGCCCTGGGTTCTGGCGGCGCGCTCGGCCTTTGGCCGCAACGCCGGCCCGACGCCGACCTCTGGTGGGTCAGTGGGTCCAACGGGATGCTCCGCGTCGACCTCCAGGCCCGCGCACCAGCCCGCAGCGTGCCCATCGTTTCACTACGGCAAGTCCGTCGAGGGGCCATCTCCTGGCCGTTGATGGCGGACGAAGTCGTGCGTGAGTTTTCCCGCGAACCGCTCCGATTGCGTTTCGGGGCGCCTACGTTCCTCGGCGGAAATCCCACCCGCTTTCAGTATCGACTTCTGGGATACGATGATCGCTGGTCCCAGCCGACACCGGAAACCGAAGCCACCTTTACCAATCTCGACGGCGGACAATTCACGTTTGAAGTCCGCGCGCTCGGCGATGACGACCAACTGGGCGCGATCGCCGCCTATCCGTTTCAGATTCTTCGACCGTGGTATCGCACCTGGATAGCACGCCTCGCCTATGTGTTGATCGGGATCGGTGCCGTCATCGCCTTTGTCCGCTGGCGCCTGGCGGCCAGCGAACGCGAGCGCCGCCGGCTCGAACGCCTCGTGGCGGAACGCACCGGAGAGTTGGCCATCGCGAAAGACGCCGCCGTGGACGCCAACCGTGCGAAATCAACGTTTCTCGCCAACATGAGCCACGAACTGCGCACGCCCCTGAACGGTATCATCGGTTACGCGCAAATCATGCTCAAAGACCACACGCTGGGCACCAGAAACCACGCCCGGGCCCAAGTGGTGGCCAACAGCGGCGAGCATCTCTTGAAGATGATCAACGAGGTGCTCGATTTCTCCAAAATCGAGGCCGGTCGCCTCGAACTGCGCCCTGCGCCCTTTAATCTCCCTCAACTCATCCAAGACGTCGTGGCCGGCGTGCAACCGCGCGCGGAAAGCAAAGGCCTTTTCTTCCACGTCGAATACCCGGCGGATCTGCCCACTCACGTCCTCGGCGATGCCCAAAAACTGCGGCAGGTGCTCGATAACCTGATCGGTAACGCCATCAAGTTTACCGCCGCCGGATCGGTTCATCTCCGGATCGCGCCGGCCGACTCGCAACGCCTGCGTTTCACCGTGCGAGACACGGGCCAGGGGATTTCTTCGACGGACCAATCGCGTCTTTTTCAACCCTTCCAGCAAGCCGTCGATTCGCGCCCGCCCGAGCCCGGCACCGGCCTCGGGCTCGTCATCGCCCAACGCCTGGTGCACCTCATGCACGGGGAACTCGAACTCACGAGCGAACCCGGTCGCGGCAGCACCTTCAGCTTCACCGCGCAACTTGATCCCCTGGCCGTCGCCCCTTTCGTCGGCGCCACTCCACATACCGCGACCGGCTACCGCGGCCCGCGCCGCACCCTTTTGGTTGTCGATGACGTCCCGGTTAATCGCTCCCTGTTGCGCGACATGCTCGAACCGCTCGGATTTGTCCTCAAGGAGGCGGCTTCCGGAGAGGACGCGTTCGCACAGGCCACACCTCAATCGATCGATGCCATGCTGCTCGACCTCCGCATGCCGGGCATCGACGGCTTGGAGTTTACGCGTCGTTGGCGGGCCCGTTCCGGCGGGGGCACGACCAAGATCATCTTGATGTCGGCCTCCGTCTTGAGCTTCAACCGCGACGATGCCTTCGCCGCCGGCTGTGACGACTTTCTGCCCAAACCATTTCGGGAGGAAGATCTGCTGCAACGACTCGGACAAACCCTGCGGCTAGAGTGGGAGACCGCGCCCCTCGCGATCCCGGCCGAGTCCCCGGCTATCGCGCCTGCCCCCGAAGCTTCCTCCGCGGAGAACACCGCATCATGGGCCGCGCGTCTACTTCCGCTCGCCCGCCGAGGCGATATCCGCCGATTGCAGGGCGAATTGAAACAACTCCGCGCGGATCAATCGAACGCATCTGATCTGGCGGAATTGCAACGCCTCGCCGCATCCTACCAAATGGATCGTATCCGCCAACGGCTTGAATCCTGGCTGTGATGAACGTTCGTCCCCCCGCGCCCACTCGCCCCCGCCCCGACTTCCCGCGCCCATGTTAATTCGGACGATCCGCCTGCTCATCCTGTCGGGCTTGCTTGTTCTCAGCGGAGGTCATGCGGCCACCACGAAAACGACGTCCTATCCGGCAGCCCGCGGACGGACGCCGACGCGCGTTTTTTCCCCGTCAGTCTATCGCGGTCACAATCAGGTTTGGAGCATTCTGCAACGCGCTGACGGCGTCATGCTCTTCGGCAACCGGGGCGCCGTCTTCGAATACGACGGCGTCGATTGGAAACGACGTCCCATCCCCACGAGTTTCGTGTGGGCGCTCGACGAGTCACCGGCCGGGGAGATTTTTGTGGGCGCCACCGATCAACTGGGCCACTTCGTGGCCGATGCCGACGGACAACCGGCGTTTGAATCGTTGCTCGACAAACTCCCCGAGGACAAGCGATCGCCTGGCATGATCCGCCAGGTGTTTTGGCGCGAAGACGGCGTCTACTTCGCCGGAATCAACGACGTCTTCCGTTGGCGGGACGGTCGTTTTCACGTTTGGTCCTGGGACGAATCACCGCGTCAAAAGCTTTTCAAGGCCGGTGACGAGTTGTATCTCCATCGCCAAGGGGAAGGCGTGTATCGACTCACCGGTGACGACTTCGTTTTGGATCCCCGGTTGGCGAAATGGAGCGACCAGCCCTTGCTCTCGCTCGTGCGTCTGCCTAGCGGGAGCTTGCTCGCATTCTCCCCTAAAACCGGCGCCGAATTGATTGACGCCGATGAAACCCGGCCGTGGAACGAGACCCCGGACGTTTTGTTCGCGAACGGGATGCGCGATGCCGTGGTTCTCGGTGACGGATCCGTGGCCATTTCCAGCGCTCAAGGCGGCGTCTTCATCTACTCGGCGGAGGGGCGTTTGCTGCGCCGGATCGACGCCGATTCCGGCCTGCAGAGCTCGACGGTGCTTTCGCTCGCGCCTGACCGGGAGGGCAACCTGTGGCTCGGCACCCAAGACGGCATGGCTTGGGCGGGCATCGCGGCCAACTACACCGTCTTTGACCGCCTCAACGGCCTCGACCGCGACTACCCCCGTCAGTTTATCCGGCACGAAGACACGCTGTTCGCGGTCACCAATGCAGGGTTATATGCTTTGGCGGACACGGGGCCCCGCGCCGAAAGCCAGGGCCCCGCCCATTTCGAGCGGGTGGCGGGCGTTGATCCCCGCCTATGGTCGCTGGCGTCTCACCGTTCGGGACTTCTGATCGGCGAACGCAATGGCTTAAGTCTCCGTCACGCCGACGGTTCGGTGCGGCCCCTTTTCACGACCACGGTTCCGGCCCTGACGCTCGCTCTCGCCCCGCAGGACCCCGACCTGCTCATCGTCGGGCAAGGCCGCGGGGTCTGCTTTTTGCGCTACGACGACAATGAGTGGTCCACGCCTACCGCTCTGCCGGATTTCGATGGCGAAGTCCGCTCCCTGCATATCGACGCCGCAGGTGACCTTTGGCTGGGCACCACCACGCGAGGGATCGGCCACATCTCCAAGCCGGCCGCCGGTCGCCATTATTGGGATACACCGGCCGAATTTTTCCTCGAAACCAACGGTCTCCCCGCCGGGCAGGGTTGGACCATGGTTTACGGCACGCCGGAGGGGCCGGTGTTTTCAACCCGCGAAGGGATTTTTCGCTTCGACCGTGATGCGCGGCATTTTCAGCGCGCCGAAGAGTTCACCACTCCCGATGGGCCCAGCCGTTACTTGGAACCCGTCGTGTTTGACGAGCGAGGCCGGCTGTGGAGTCAGGTTGAATTGCCCTCCCGCGAGTCGTCCCTGCGGCTCGGTCATTTCGAGCGCCAAAGCCAGGACAATTGGCGATGGGACGCCCTTGCCCGCACGGTGCTTGACCAAATCGGCTACGGCGGAGCCCGCTCGCTCTATTGGGAACCCACGAGCGACGGCGGCGCGCTATGGGCCAGCGGCCCGGAAAGCACGGTGCGTATCGAGACATCGGCGACGAAGCGGGTGACCGCCGCCTGGACCGCCGTCATCCGCGACATCGAATTGCCGGACGGACGACGCTTCGGGGGCACAACCTTGGCCGATCCGGTCGCTTATTCGACCCACCCGCTCGTTTTCCACTTTGCGGCGCCTGCCTTTTCCCGGCCGTCGCCCATTGAATATCAGACCCGGCTGGACGGCTTCAGCGATGACTGGTCAGCGTGGTCGTCGACCGCAGAGAAAGCCTTCACCAACCTCCATGGCACGTTTCGATTCGAGGTGCGCGCGCGCGACGGCGAAGGTAGGCTGAGCCAACCGGCCACGTTTACGTTTCGCATTCGGCCACCCTGGCACCAGAGCGCCTGGGCCTACGCAGGCTATTGCGTCGTGGCCGCGCTGTTACTCACGCTCTTCGTGCGTTGGCGACTGGCCGCCGGACAACGGGAGCGCGTCCGCCTGGAAGGACTTGTGACGCAGCGCACCGCCGAATTGGCGACCGCGAAGGACGAAGCGGAATCGGCCAATCGCGCCAAATCCAGCTTCCTCGCCAACATGAGCCATGAGCTCCGCACCCCGCTCAACGGGATCATCGGCTATGCCCAAGTGTTGCTGAAGTCGCCGCGCATCGCGCCCGAAGATCGTGAGCGTATCCGCATTGTGGATCGAAGCGGCGAGCACCTCCTGCGCATGATCAACGAGGTCCTCGACCTGTCGAAAATCGAGGCCGGACGCGTGGAGTTGCGCGAGGCGCCCGTTCACCTGCGCGAGCTCCTTGAAGATGTCGCGGCGGCCGTCACCGCCCGAGCGCAAGCGAAGCTCCTCCCGTTCACCGCCCATTTCCCGGACGATCTGCCGGAGCTGGTGGTCGCCGACGGGCAGAAGCTGCGCCAGATCCTGGACAACCTGCTCGGCAACGCGGTCAAGTTCACGAAGAGCGGCAAGGTGGAGCTCAAGGTCTCGCTCGCGCCCCGTCCGGACGATGCGCCGGAGCATGATGAACGGCCGCGCATCACATTCGCCGTGAGAGACTCCGGTCCGGGAATCCGTCCGGAAGATCTCCGCCAGATCTTCGAGCCGTTCCGCCAAACCGAGACAACCAGCGATGAGGCCAGCACGGGGCTGGGACTCCCGATCGCTCAAAAATTTGCGCATCTGATGGGCGCGGAAATCAGCGTCACGAGCACTCCGAAGCTCGGCAGCTGTTTTGAATTTACGGTCGCGTTTGAGCTACTGGCCGTGCGTCACCCGCGCAGCAACGGTTCGGCCGCGGCGCCGACGGGGTATGCCGGCCGTCGCCAGAGCGTGTTGATCGTTGATGACGTCGCGACCAACCGGCAACTGTTGGTCGACTTGCTGGCCCCGCTCGGATTCGAACTGAGCACCGCCAACGATGGGGCTGCGGCGTTGGAAGTCGCCGCGAAACGTCGACCGGATCTCATTCTGCTGGATCTGCGAATGCCCGGGATGGACGGATTCGAGCTCGCTCGCAGACTCCGCCCCACGGACGAGGCAAGTCCTCCGACCAACGGCCCCAAACTGGTGGCGATGTCCGCCAGCGTGCTCGGTTTCAATCGCGAGGATGCTTTTGCCGCCGGCTGCGACGACTTCCTGCCCAAACCGTTTCGTGAGGTGGAACTGCTCGAACGCGTCGGGCGCCTGCTGCGACTGGAGTGGGTGTGGCCTGCCGAAGACCAGGCGCCGACGGCAACACCCGCGATATCGCCACCGCAAGAGGCGGTGGTGGCGTTGCGTGCCTGCGCGCAGCGCGGAGATATTTTCGGGTTGCGGCGCACGATCGCCGAGGAACGGGGCAAAACCCCCGGGGCAAGCGCTTGGTTTGACCACTTGGAACAACTCTCTCGCAACTTTCAGATGGACCGCATTCGCCAAGTGCTGGACCTAGCCGACGCTCCCCGTCAGGCTTCGGCCCATCCATGAACGGACCGCGCGCTTCCATCCTCGTCGTCGATGATACTCCGGCCAATATCGGCGTCCTGCTAGAGGCCCTCGGAGAGGTGGGTTATGAAGTCTTGGTCGCAGAAAGCGGCGTCAGCGCGCTGGCCCAGCTCAGTCATAGCGAGCCCGATCTCATTCTCCTCGATGTGATGATGCCAGGCATCGACGGGTTCGAAACCTGTCGCCAAATCCGCGCCTGCAACGCGTGGCGGGAGATTCCCGTGCTGTTCATGACCTCACTCGATGAACCCGAACAAAAGCTCCGCGCGTTCGAAGCCGGCGCGGTCGACTACATCGTAAAGCCATTTTTCGAGCAGGAGGTCCTGGCTCGCGTAAGGGCGCATCTGGAGCTCCGCCAACTCCGCCGTTCGCTCGAGGATGAATTGGCGCTCCGCCTCGATGCGGAAAACCAGCTCGCACGTTCGCTGGATCGCGCCGTGATCGTGCTCGATCAGAATGGTGTCATCGTATTCGCCACCCGCCTGGCGGAGGACCTGCTGCACCGCCATTGCGCCGACTACGAAGAACACCGCCTGCCGCCCAGTTTGCAGTCGCCCGATTGCGGATTGCTGCTTCGCCAATTTCGCGAGGACGGGCGCAATGACGTGTCGCTCTACGTGCTCGAGGAGCGTTGCCCGCAAGCCAACCCGACCGCGCTGATGGCCCTCGGTCTCACCCCGCGCGAAGCCGAGGTGCTGTTTTGGCTGGCCCAAGGCAAAAGCAACCCCGACATCGCTACCATCCTCGGGGCCGGCTTGCGCACAATTCACAAACACGTGGAAAACATTTTCCGCAAACTCGGCTGCGAAACCCGGGCTGCAGCGGCGGTTTCCGCGCAGGATGTGCTGCGCTCAGGTCGTTAGGGGAATACGCCTTTTTCACGCCCGCTACGGCGCGAGCAACCGCTCCATGAGCGCGAGTTCGCCATCGAATTGGCTCCCGTCTGGCACGGTGAGGATACGGCGGGCATCCTGCACCGCACGTAACGCCGCGACGCGCTGCCCCGCTGCGGCGAGTTGGCGCACGAACGGCCGAATCACGCGATCCAGCATATCGATGCCCCCATCCCGCCCGTAAGTCAGCAGGATGCGTCGATACACGCCTTGTTGTCCGGCCAAGGAATCCGTGGCCAGCGAACGGGCCATCGCCTCCGCGGCTTCGGCGATACTCAGGTCGCTGCGCGTGCCCTGAAACTTCCGCGCCAGCAAACGTTCCTCGTTCTCGGCCGCACTCTCCTGTCCGCGCTCCCGCAGCACGGCGATGACTTCCTTCATGAAGCGGCGATTCAAATCCGGATAACGCTGAAATGCCCGCGCCGCTTCCCGCAACGCGCTCTCACGCTCGACCAACGGCGCCTTCTGCCCGTCCAGCACCGCCAGCCATACCTCCCACGCCCCGACGTTGCGACGCTCATGATTGATCGCGATCCGCGCCTCGGTTCCCGCCCGGGCGAGGTTCTCTGATCGCAGGTATTCCTGCGCCATCCACATGTGGGCGCGCGACTGCGCGTAAGGCGGCAGCAGCCGAAAATGCTCCGCCAGGAATTGCAGCTCGTGATGATTGAGCGCCCCCCA
>CAXBDS010000208.1:0-9287 GCA_963974355.1 uncultured Opitutaceae bacterium | reverse complement strand
GTGCCGGTCTCGATGTTGAAGGTTTCGGCGTTGCTGGTGCCGTTGAGGGCGACGGTGCCGTTGGCGGTGACGGTGCCCGTGCCAAGGTTGGCGTTGATCTCGGAGCCGTTGTTCAGCGCGTAGGTGGTGGCGGTAAGGGTGTTGGGCGAGCCGTCGATCGTGCCGGTGTTGACGAGGGCAAGGATGGTGTCGTCGTGGGAGAGGACCGTGGTGCCGTCGTTGGTGAGGGTGGCGTCGGTGGCGAGGCCGCCGTTGACGTCGTTGAGGGTGGTGCCGGTGGCGACGTTGACAGTGCGGGAGGCGAGCGAGCCGGTGAGGGAGATGGACCCTTCGTCGAGCTGCGTGGTGCCGATGTAAGTGGAGTCGCCGGCGAGAGTGAGGTCGCCGGTAGTGACTTTCTTGATACCGCGGACGGCGTCGGTGCCGGCGATGACGCCGGAGTAGTTGCCGTTGTCGACGGTGAGGGTGCCGGTGTTGAGGTTGATGAGGCCGGAACCGGTGAGGACCTCGACGGCGTCGTTGGCGTTGAGGTTGAAGGTGCCGTTGACCTCGAGGTCGACGTCGTCGTCGAGACCGCCGGACTGGTCGTTCATGATGGCGCCGGAGGCGATCGTGACGGAAGGCGTGACGATGGAACCGGAGAGCGTAAGGGTGCCGGCGTCGACGAGGGTGGAGCCGGTGTAGGTGTTGGCGCCGGAGAGGGTGAGCTCGCCGGTGGAGACCTTGGTGAGGCCGCCGGTGCCCTGGATGACGCCAGCCCAGGAGCCGTCGTCGGCGGTGAGGCGGTGGCCGGCGTTGGTGACGGTGCCGGCGCCGTTGAGGGTGCCGATCTTCTCGGCGCCGCCGAGAACGAGGATGGCGGGCTCGGCGATGGTGAGATCGGTGTCGTCGCGGAGGCGTTCAGCGGAGCCGAGGGTGGTGGTGCCGGTCTCGATGTTGAAGGTTTCGGCGTTGCTGGTGCCGTTGAGGGCGACGGTGCCGTTGGCGGTGACGGTGCCCGTGCCAAGGTTGGCGTTGATCTCGGAGCCGTTGTTCAGCGCGTAGGTGGTGGCGGTAAGGGTGTTGGGCGAGCCGTCGATCGTGCCGGTGTTGACGAGGGCAAGGATGGTGTCGTCGTGGGAGAGGACCGTGGTGCCGTCGTTGGTGAGGGTGGCGTCGGTGGCGAGGCCGCCGTTGACGTCGTTGAGGGTGGTGCCGGTGGCGACGTTGACAGTGCGGGAGGCGAGGGAGCCGATCAGGGAGATCGTGCCCTCGTCGAGCTGGGTCGTGCCGGTGTAACCGTTGGTGCCGGAGATGGTGAGCAAACCGGTGGAGACCTTTTTGAGACCTTTGGTGCCGGAGATGTTACCGGACCAAGTGCCGTCATCGACCGCGAGCGAACCGGCGTCGACCGTGATGGCGCCGGCACCGAGGAGCGTGCCGATCTTTTCATCACCGCCGACGACGAGCGTGGCGGGAGCGGAGACCGTAAGGTCGGTGGTATCGAGCAGGCGTTCGGCGGAGCCGAGGGTGGTGGTGCCGGTGGCGATGTTAACGGTGGCGGCGGAGCTGGTGCCGTTGAGCGCGACGGTGCCGTTGGCGGTCACGACGCCGGTGCCGAGGTTGGCGTTGACGATAGAGCCGTTGTTCAGCGCGTAGGTGTTGGCCGTGAGGGTGGCGGTGCCGTTGATCGTGCCGGTGTTCGTGAGGGTGGCGATGGTGTCGTTGGCGTCGGCGATATTGACGGTGCCGTCGTTGGTGAGGGCGGTGTCGGAGGCGAGGCCACCATTGAGGTCGTCGAGGGTGGCGCCGGCGTCGACGTTGACCACGTTGCTGGTCAGGCTGCCTGAGCCGGAGAGTTCAAGCGTGCCGGCGTCGATCTCGGTGGTGCCGGCGTAGGTGTTGGCACCGGTGAGCTGTAACGTGCCAGGGGAAACCTTGGTGAGGCCGCCGGTGCCCTGGATGACGCCAGCCCAGGAGCCGTCGTCGGCGGTGAGGCGGTGGCCGGCGTTGGTGACGGTGCCGGCGCCGTTGAGGGTGCCGATCTTCTCGGCGCCGCCGAGAACGAGGATGGCGGGCTCGGCGATGGTGAGATCGGTGTCGTCGCGGAGGCGTTCAGCGGAGCCGAGGGTGGTGGTGCCGGTCTCGATGTTGAAGGTTTCGGCGTTGCTGGTGCCGTTGAGGGCGACGGAGCCGTTGGCGGTGACGGTGCCCGTGCCGAGGTGGGCGTTGACGGTGGAGCCGTTGTTGAGCGCGTAGGTGGCGGCGGTGAGAGTCGCGGTGCCGTTGATGGTGCCGTCGTTGGTGACGGACGCGACCGTCTCGTCGTGGGTCGCGATGTTAAAGGTGCCGTGGTTGTTCAACGTGGCAGCGGCGGCGAGACCCCCATTGAGATCGTTCATTGTGGCGCCGGTCGCGATCGTCACGCCGGATGTGGCGAGGCTACCGGAACCGGAGAGGGTGAGGGTGCCGGCATTGACGGTGGTCGACCCGGTGTAGCCGTTGGTGCCGGTGAGGGTGAGGGTCTGGGAACCCTGCTTCACTAATGAGGCGCCGGAGCCGCCGGCCTCGCCACCGTCGTTGATCTTGCCGGCGTAGGTTCCGTTGGTGGACTGGTTGACGGTGAGGGTATTGTCGCCGGCGCTGATCACGCCGGTGGAGGAGCCGCTGAGGCTGCCAACGGTTTCGTTGCCGACGGCAGAGAAATCGAAGCCGGCGTTGACGTTGAGGGCGCCGTTGTCGGCGAGCGCGCCGTTGTCGCGCAGAATGAGGTTGCCGCCGTTGATGGTGGTGCCGCCCGTGTAGGTTTGCGACTTGGTGAAGATCAGGTCGCCGGTGTGGGTGGCGTTGCCGACTGTGACGGCGCCGTTGGAGAGCACGCCGGTCATGATGGCGTCGTCGGAGTTGTCGGCGTTGGCCTTGACGAGAATGGTGCGGTCCCCGCCGTTGAGGTTGATGTTATTGACGAAAGTGACCTCGTCGGTGGCCGAGGAGGAACCGAAGATCAGTGCGGAGCCGTTGGCAACGAAGCTGCCGGAGGCCCAGGTGAGGCCGAGGCCGCCGGAGAGGCGCACGGTGAGGTCACCGCCGGCCGCGGCGAAGCCACCGGAGCCGGTCCATTGAACCTTATTGGGATCGGTGCCGACGAAGCGCACAAAGTCGCCGTTGGACTGCAGCACGCCGCCGGCGAAGTTGATGTTGGACTCGTAGTAGATGCCGTCGCCGTCCTGAGCTTGGAGCACGCCGCCGGTGAGCTTGGTTTGGCCGGAGTAGAGGTTGGTGCCGTTGAAAATGGTGAGACCGCTGCGGACTTCGATGCCGGCTCCGGCGCCTGGGGCCACACTGGAAATGCCGCCGGAGGGAATGAGGGATGCGGCGCTGTCATCGGCAATGCCGGTGCCATAGGGGTTGCCTTGGAACGTGATCGTGTGGCCTTCGCCGGCATCCATGATCACGGTGGAACCGGTCATCATCATCAGGTCGGTGCCCACGGCGATGCCGGACTGGCCGACATCGACGGTGGACGAACGGGTCTCACCCGCGCCACCCCGAGCGTTGTTGCCATTGAATTCGATGTCACCCTTTAGCACGAGGGTGCCGCCCGCGTTCACGAAAACCGCCCCCCCCATGCCGCTGCCGCCTTCGCCGCCCGCATCGCGGGAACCGTTGCCGGTGGCGGCGGAGGCGCCTTGACGACCGGCGCCGGCGCCGAAGCCGCCGAGTCCCCCCGTTCCACCGTCGCCCCCCGCCGAGGCATGGGTCGCGCTGCTGCCGTTACTGCCTGCGCTCGCGCCGCTGCCGCCGGAAGAACCGCCGGCACCGAAGCCGCCGTTGCCGCCGTTGCCACCTGAGCCGCCGGCTCCACCGATGGCGTTGGATGAGCCTTCCGCGTCGCCGCCGGCGCCGCCGGCGCCGCCGACACCGCCGGCGTAGCCAAAGGAGCCGTCGCCGCCGTTACCGCCGCTGCCGCCGTCGCCACCGGCGCCGGCCACGCCGGTCTCGTAGGCGGTGACTTCAATCGCGAGGAGATAAGCCGATTCATAGGCCGATACGACGAGATCTTGGGTGACACTGCCGGTGGATTCGGCCGCGAGGGTGGTGAACTGGCCCGCGAGCGTAGCGAAGCCGGCGGAAAGGTTTACGGTGGTGGGGCCACCGGCGTTGGCGCCGGCCGCTGCGGCGGCGGATTGCGCGGAGAACGTGGCTGCGATCGACGTGTAGAGACCGGCGAGCGTGCCGTCACCGCCGGCATTGAAGGCGGAATTGGCAATTTCAAGTGCGGTCTTGACGGTATCGGCAGTGGTGGGAGAGCCGTTCGAACCAGAGCCGCCGTTACCGCCGTTGCCGCCGGCCCCATTCGCCGCAGAGCTCCCGGCGGAGCCGTTGTAACCTTGGAGACCGTTACCGCCGTTGACGTAGGCGCTGCCCGAAGCGGCGTTTTCACCGGCCGTTCCATTCGCTCCGGTTGATCCGTTGGTAAAGCGACCGTTCAGCGAGCCGCCGGTGGTGCCGATGCCTCCGTCACCGCCGATGGCGTTGTTGGAGAAAAGGTTCACGTTTTCGAGGGTCACGGTTGCGCCCGCGTTGACGAACACGGCGCCTCCGAGGCCGGCACCGCCGCCGCTGCCATCGCCGCCTTGCGCGGTGAAGTTCAGCAGGGTCGCATCCTTGATGGTCAGATCACCGCCTTGGACGAAGTAACCCGAGTTGCCATTGCCATTCAGGATCGCACCCCCGGCTTCCACGGTTTGGGAACCTGAGGTTTGAATCGTTTGATCCGCGGTGAAGGTTTGGTCTCCGCTATAATTGGCGCTCGCCGCCGGAAGGGACGCGGCAGCGTAGAGTCCGGCGGTGGCCAGAGCGAAGAGGCGATGAGCTCGATCGGAGGCGACTGGTTTCATGATTCGATGGGTCGGGTAGCGTGTCGTTGAAAAGTGGTGACAGGGGGCGAGTCAGGGCTCGGCGCGGGTGATTGCCTGCAACGGCGGCGCGTTGCGGGGGCGGCCGAGGGCACTGCGGAGGGTTCGAAAATCAAGGGGTTGGCGGGCGAGGAAGAGCGGAGTGGGCTCGCCGTAGTTGAGATGGGGCGCTTCGATTTCGTCGCAGAGCACGACCACCGGCCCCGCGTAGCCGAGGTGGCGCAGCCGGGCGACGAGGAGAGGGCCGCGCAGGTTTGTGTCGTAGTGGGCCGTGACCAATCCGTCGAAAGGCTCGGTGCGGCGTTCGAACTGAGTGATGGCCTCGACGTCGTTGCTGACGCACTCCACCGTGCTGCCGGACTCTGCAAGCGCACCGAGCAGAATGCGTTGGAGAACAGGATCGGGCTCCACGCACAGCACCCGTCTGCACAAAGAAGGGAAAGAGATGGGAACGGAAGGGCGCACGGCTTTTGATTTGCCCAGAGCCGTGAGGCGTGCGCCGACCTTCGGCAAAGGTGGGGTCTACGATTTTACGATGGTATCGTTACGACACCGGATCACGGCGGTCATCCGCCCGCGGGGCGGAAGGGGGTCCTGTATCCGATAATAGGATATAGTGGCGCCAGACCGCACGGCGCCGAAGCGGTCCCGGCCTTCAGCGCGCGGCCAGGGACTCGCCTTGGGGCAGGGATGACGGCTCCCGCGTGGTGGGATCGGCGGTGGGCAGCGTGATTACGAATCGGGCCCCGGCGGCGGGTTGCGAATCGAGGGACAGGCGACCGCCGTGGCGCGCCACGATCTGGCGGGCGATGTAAAGGCCGAGCCCGGAGGAGTGGGCCGATTGGTCGGCGGGGGGCGTGGAAAGAAGTTGGAACGGCTGGAAGAGCAACGCGAAGTCCTGCGCGGTAAACCCCGGCCCTTCGTCGGCGATTTCGATTACGACCTGGTGGGGTTTTGCCGCCGCTTTCACCCACACGGATTTCCCCGGGGGGGTGAATTTCAGGGCGTTGTCCAACAGGTTGAAAATCGCTTGGTGCAGGCGATCAGTATCGGCTTCGATCAAGAGAGGCGTGGGGGGCGATTCCCAGTGGAGCTGCAGATCACGGGACTCGGCGCGCGGGAGTTGATCCTCAACGATGCGCGCGGCGAGTTCGCGACAGTCGATGGTCTGGAGCTTCAGCGGAGCATTGGTCGGATCCAGGGCGGAGACGTCGAGCAGATCGTGCACGAGCCGGAGCATGCGTTGGATCTCGCGGGCAATTTGCTGGCAGTGCGCTTGCACGGTGCCGGGCTCGAACGCCGCCTCCCCGAGCTTTTGAGCCCGCAGGGCGAGGGAGCGCAGCGGGGCTTTCAGATCGTGGGAAGCGATGCCGAGTAATCTGGTTTTCAGAGCGTTGGCTTCATCGGCCAGATAGCGGGCCTCGCGGATCTCGGCGTGGATACGTTTTTCGGCCCGTCGGCGGGCGCCTTGCACGAAGGCGAAGCAACCGAGGAGGCTGAAACCAACCAAAACGCCGGCCAGGTAACGCGTATGGGTGCGAGACAGCTCCGCGGCGGTGCGGCGCAGGTCGGCTTCGTTTAGATCACGTTCATGGCGGAGGGCGGCGATGTCGGCGTTCTTGTGTTCGAGATCATAGCGTGCGCGCAGTTCGTTGAGGGCGCGTTGGGTGCGTTCCCCGCTGGCTTCGTCCTGCCATGTTTGGGCGCGTCGGGTTTGCTCCAACGCGGCTTGGAAGTCGCCGCGGGCTTCACTCAGCGCGGCCCAGCACCGGTAGTAGCGCGCGAGCTGGTTCTTGTTGCCCAAGGCGGTGACGACCGGGGCGATCGCATCGAGCTGATCGGCGGCGGCGGCGAGTTCACCGCGTTCCAGATGGAGGCGGGCGAGGGTGAGGCGGGCGGTGGTCTGGTTGCCCTTGGCGTCGAGTTCGAGGTAGGTGGGTAGCGCGGTTTCGAGACCGAGGATGGCGGCATCAATGTCTCCGGTAAACTCATCGACTTCGGCGAGGTTGAGCAGCGAATCGGCTTCACCGATCCGATCGCCGACGTCGTGGCGAATCTCGCGGGCCTCCTGGTGGGCGGCACGAGCGCCTTCGAAATCGCGTTGGTCGGCGAGGATGAGACCGTATCCGTTGAGGACCCACGATAGCGTCGTATCGCGAGGGAGGGTGCGGGCGATGGAGAGGGCGTGTTCGAGGCTTTGCAGCGCGGCGGCATTGTTGTCCTGATGAAACTGAATCAACCCCAAGCTGGCCCAGACGCGGGCTATCTCGTCGGCGGCGTCGTGCACCTCGGGAGTGAGTTTGAGGGCCTCTTGGTAGATGGCGAGGGCGGCGGGATATTCGGTCAGGAGGCGTTGCGCGTGGCCTGTGGCGACGAGGAATTTGAACGCGCGTTCCGAGTCACCGAGTTTTCGCGCGCGCACCAGCGCGTCTTCGGCCAACGCCAAGCCCCCGCGGTAGTCGCCGCGACGGCGCAGATGCGCTTGGAGGCGGAGATCGATATCCAAGTGGTCACGAGGGGAGCGGGCCAGGGTGCGGGCGCGGTCGATCAACGCGCGGGCGGTGTCCATGTCATCGCCCTCGGCGGTGATCGATTGCGCGAGTAAACTCGCGACGTCGTTGGCCTGAACCGTCGCAGCGGTCGCCGGCGGTTGGTGGTGGGGCGTGGGATGATCGGGCGCGGCGACGAGGCGTCCGGCAAGGACCGCACCGGCGCTGAACACGGCGATCAGGATGGCGCAGGATGCGCGACGAGGACGGATCATACGGGCCACTGGCGAAGGGAGCTCAGTAGGCTGAATCTTTTTCCGGGTAGTGCGACGTCGGCCGCCATTGCGATCTGCGGTCGCGGTGAGGACTCGCGGACAAGAGATGGGGATAGGTTTCCCGGGCGGTAAGGGAGAACGCCAGCACCGCCTCCGGCGCGAAGGACCAATCGCCATTTTCCTGCGGGGCGCCGACGGGGAGGGACGAAGCGTAAACCTTTGCCTCCAAACTGGCCTCGATCGCACCGATGAAGTCTTTCCCGATTCGGTCCGACGCGAGTTGACAGGCGTAGAAGACGACCACCGCGTCGGGGGCCAAGGCATCGGCGATTTTCCGCGTGTCGCGAGCACGGGAGCGCCAGTTGTAGCGATTGATCCAGCTGTTGGACAGGTAAAGGGCTCCGGGGGCCCCGTGAGAAAGAATGTGCAAAGCGGAGAGGGGCGTGCCCACGGCGGTGACCTCCCTCGCGATTTGGCCGATCGGATCGTTGGTGGGATCGAGGAACACGACACGCATGGGACGCGCGAGACCGTCGACGAGCTGTTTGGCATCCGGCACGGCCGGATCCACAATCAGCAATTCAGGAAACGGTGCCGTTGCGGTGGGGTTTTGCGGCTCAGCGGAGACGGAGAGCGCCAACAGGCTGGAAAAGAGCATGATCGGGCGCTGGAGGTGCATCGCGCAAAAGGACAACAGGTTGAGAGCGAGGAATTCGCCAAATCTGATGCGTGCATCGGATGGCAATTCTTGCAGTCATGTCGGATCCTGCTCCCGCACAACGGCGGAGCCTACGATCGGGCAGGGTAGTGCTACGACGCGGCGCTCCGACTACCAGCGGGGTGACGGGGCTTTTCCGACTTGTCGCGGCCCGGCGCCACCACCCCTCGAAGGCGGGGCCTGGCCGTCACGCGCGTAATCGATGGGGGAAGGGGGTTGGGGGCAGGCCGATCGCCGCCAACGGAACTCAGCGTATCTGCTCGATGGGCAGTTCGTGCAGCTTTAGCTCAGGGTTCTTCTCTTTAAAATAGTCCATCGTCCAATCGCTGGGGAACAGGATGATGGGCTGGTCAAACTTATCGGTGCCGAAGCTCGTGCCGCTGGCGCTGATGAGGCTGTTCGGGTCGGCGAGGGACGGGTGCGGCTCGACCCAACGCAGGACTTGGAACGGGGCGGGTTCGAGCCGAGAATCGGCGTTGTATTCGGCTTTGAGGCGGGCTTGCACGACCTCGAATTGGAGCGGGCCGACCGCCGCGAGCAGGGTGGCGCCCGGCGGGCTGAAGCGCACGTTGAAGGATTGCACGACGCCCTCTTGCATGAGTTGGTCGAGGCCTGCGCGATATTTCTTGGCGTCGGCGGAGGTCGGATTCGACAGGTAGGAAAATACTTCGGTCGGGAAGCGGGGAATTTCGTCGAAGATGATGTTGCGGTCCTCGGTGAGGGTGTCGCCGATACCGAAGGCGTCATGGCCGACGAGACCGATAACGTCGCCGGGGTAGGCCTCGTCGACGGTTTCGCGTTCCTGGCCGAAGAGTTTGTGCGAGGAGGAGAGGCGCACGGTTTTGCCGGTGCGTTGGTGCACGACGGTCATGTCGCGGGTGAACTTACCGGAGCAGACGCGGATGAA
>CAXBDS010000207.1:0-9290 GCA_963974355.1 uncultured Opitutaceae bacterium | reverse complement strand
CTTTGTGGTGGTGTCTTCGAGTGTGAATCCGGCGGCGGAGGCGGTGGCCGGGGGGCAACCGCAGACCTTTGCCATGTATATCGGTGATTTTGAGGAATACGGCTCGGTGGGCCCAGGCGGGGCCACGCCGCCGGAGGCTGAAGTGATCAACAGTGCGGTGCAGGCCGCTTTACCGGCCGGCCAGTTCGTTCCGGTCGGAGCGGGGCAGCTGCCCGACGTGGTGATCGCGTGCCATTGGGGGGAGCTTAGCCCGGATGGCCCGGACAGCCGCTTCCAAGCCATTCCATTTGGGCAGATGACGCGCATGGACGCGATGTTGATGGGGTTGACGCGGTTGCGGGTGCATTTGTCCAGTTCCCAGCGGGAGCAATTGCGCATTGAGGGATCTCGCGCGCGTTACTTTTTGATGGTCACGGCCTACGACGCCACTGCCTTGCAGGCGGGCCGCGAGGTCATTCGTTGGCAGACCCGGATGTCGGCCGACTCGCTCGCCAACCCGGTGGAGACGGTCTGGGCGGCGTTGGTCGATGCGGGGCGGCCTTATTTCGCCAAGAGTCTGAAGCGACCCGAGCTACGCTGGGGCACAGCCACCGCTGATGCGATCGGGTCGGCGGGGATGGCTCCGAAGGCCTCCGAGGTGATTTCGGACGCAGACGAGCATTTGGCGTTTAAGTTTCTCTGAGCCGCAGTTTCGCCAGTAGAGCCGTGGCTATGGGGAGAGGACTTCGAGGCGGCGCCTAGAGCACGACATTGTCGATGAGGCGGGTTTCGCCGGCCCACGCGGCGATGGCCATGATCGTTTGGCCGGAAACGACTTCGCGGGCGGGCTCCATGGTGTCGCGATGCACGAGGGCGACGTAGATCACGCGCGGCCGAAGATGCTGGGCCAGATTGTGCGTGGCTTCGGCCATGAGGCGTTCCGAGCGGCGCTCGCCTTTGGCGACCATGCCCTCAACGAGTTTGAGGGTGCCGGAGATGGCGAGGGCGGCCTCGCGCTCGGCATTGGAGAGGTAGCGGTTGCGCGAACTGAGGGCGAGACCCTCGGCGTCGCGGGAGGTGGGGGCGACGACGATATCGACGTTGTAGTGGAGATCCTCGACCATCTTGCGCACGACGGCGGCCTGTTGAGCGTCCTTTTGACCGAAGACGGCGAGATCCGGATGGATCAGGTTGAACAGTTTGGCGACAATGGTGGTGACCCCGCGGAAGTGGTGGGGGCGGGAGGCGCCCTCCAGGGGTTTGGCGACCGCTTCTTCGTTGATGAACGTCGAGTAGCCGGCGGGATAGAGCGCGTCGGCGGTGGGGGTGAAAACGATGTCGGCGCCCGCTTCAGCGCACTTGGCCAAGTCGGCCTCCAGGTCGCGGGGGTATTTCTTAAAATCTTCGTTGGGACCGAATTGAGTCGGGTTGACGAAGATTGAGACGACCACGCAGTCGGCCCGTTCGGCGGCCAGGCGAACCAAGTTTAAATGTCCCTCGTGAAGCGCGCCCATCGTGGGCACCAGGGCGATGAGCTGCCCCTTGGAGCGCAGGTCCTCGGCGAGGGTTTGCATGTCGGTGAGAGCGGAGACGGTTTGCACAGGGTGAGCAGAGACCTCGGACCTTAAACTTGGAACCTGAAAAAGGGCGACTGATGGAGGATTTTTATTCGGGTGGTTGCAATGTCGCGGGTCGGCTGGGAAAAAGCGGGGACTGATCCTTCGCCGAACGATGGCCCTCGAACTTAGACCTAACTGTGAATGTTGTGACTGCGATCTCCCGGCGGAGACGGCGGTGGCGTTCATTTGTTCGTTCGAGTGCACGTATTGTCCGGACTGCGCGGAGAAGACGTTGCGGTTTTGTTGCCCGAATTGTGGCGGTGAATTGCTGCGGCGTCCGATCCGGCCTCGGGCCGAGCTGGTGACTACGCCGGCCTCCGGCAGGCGTGTGAGGCGGACGTCGCCGTGCGTCACGACCGCCGCTTAGCCCACTCATTTTTCCACTATGATCCGTATCAACGAAAACTACCTGAAGCTGAAGGCTTCGTATCTCTTTGCCGACATCGCCAAGCGCGTGAACGCCTACGTCGCGGCGAATCCCGACAAGCCGCTCATCCGCCTCGGCATCGGCGATGTGACCGAGCCGTTGCCGCCGGTCTGCATCGAGGCGCTGCACGCCGGCACCGAGGAGCTGGCCAAGCGAGAAACCTTCAAGGGCTACGGCCCGGAGCAGGGCTACGCTTTCCTGCGCGAAGCGATTGCCCAGGGCGACTACGCGGCGCGCGGCTGCCCGATCACGGCGGACGAGATCTTCGTCTCGGACGGCGCGAAGTGCGATTGCGCGAACATCCAGGAGATCTTTGCGTTCGAAGGATTGCAGTTGGCGATTCCGGATCCGGTGTATCCGGTTTATATCGACACCAACGTCATGGCCGGCCGCACCGGCGCGAATGTGAACGGACGTTATGAAGGCGTGACCTACTTGGACAGCACGCCGGAAAATGGTTACGTGCCCGCATTGCCGACGACTTCGGCCGATCTGATTTACCTGTGCTTCCCGAACAACCCGACCGGTGCCGTCGCCACGCGCGAACAGCTCGCCGAGTGGGTGGCTTACGCGAAGGCCCATCAGGCCATCATTCTGTTCGACAGCGCGTATGAGGCCTTCATCCGTGACCCGGCGATCCCGCACAGCATCTACGAGATTCCGGGGGCCGATGAAGTGGCGATCGAGTTTCGCAGCTTCTCGAAGACCGCCGGTTTCACCGGCACGCGTTGCGCCTACACCGTGGTGCCAAAGAAGCTCAAGGCGTTCGATGCCTCGGGCAAAGAGCACTCGGTGCACGGCATGTGGAACCGCCGTCATACGACAAAGTTTAATGGCGTGTCCTATCCCATCCAGAAGGCGGCGGCCGCCGTCTACACCGAAGCCGGTCAGGCGCAGGTGAAGGAAAAGACCGACTTTTATTTGGAGAACGCCGCGTTGATCAAGGCGGCCATGGACAAGCTCGGTCTGCCCTGCGTGGGCGGCGACAACGCCCCTTACATCTGGATCAACACCGGCCGCGATTCGTGGGAGTTCTTCGATCTCTTGCTCAACAAGGCCGGGGTCGTCTGCACCCCGGGGGCTGGTTTTGGCACCTGCGGCGAAGGCCACGTGCGCATCAGCGCTTTCAACTCCCGCGCGAACGTCGAGCGCGCATTGGAGCGCGTCGCCGAGGCGCTGGCTTAAGTTAATCCGTCGCGGTCGTCCGGTGCTTTCCTGTTTATGCGGGGAGCGCCGGGCGGAAGCATGGCGTGTCGCCTACAACGCGATCGGTGGCGTGGGCTGCGTCGTGCGACGCACCCAAGTGTCGGTCATGATCCGTTCGCGCTTGTCGCCGTGACGGAGCACGATGCCGATGCGGTAGTCTCCTGTGGGTAGCTCGTCGCGCGGCAGAACAAACGAAAAACCGCTTTCGCGAGCACGCTCGTCGTCAAGTGCCCGGGCGACGTCATCGCGGGGGACCCGTTGCACATCGAAGAGGCGAATGCCTTGGCCGGGGGAGGCGAGCACAAGCCGCAGGCGCGCGTGGCTCATGTTGACCTCGTGGCCGGCGGCCCAACCGCAGATGATCACGGCCTCGTTGGTCACTCGCGCTTCGTCGATGTAGTAGACGATGCGGTCTGGCGCCGCGGGTTCGGCGGGTTCGCTGTCCGGCACTTCCCGGGTCAGGGTGGGCAGGCGATAGATCCCCGCCTCGGCGGCCTCAGTCAGGATGCATTGACCTTTGCGAGGTTGGTTGAACAGGGGGAAAGGGGTTCGGTCCAGGGTTCCGGTTTGGTAATAGTCGCGCACGGCCTGGGCTTTGAGGGTAGCCCACGACGCGCCGGTGTGCCGAAAGAGCGCGTTCGCGGTGAGGTTGAAAACGAGCAAAGCAGCGATTGCCCAGCCGAGATCACGTCGCGCCGCCTGGTGAGACTGCGGACGCAGTTCGAGCGCTCCGTAGATCGCCAGCGCCCAGAGGAGGCAGGGCAATATGAGGTAGCGGGAGGACAGCAGTGGGGGGCCGGCGGAGGAGGCACGGGCGTAGGCGATCAAACCGATTGAGGTCACCAACCACCCCGCGTAGGCCGGGAAAAAACTTAGTCGCCGTCGATCGCGGTGATGCCAGATGAGCGTGCCGAGTCCGCCGAGAAGGACGATCCCGGCGATCGGTGCACCCGGCTGCCAGAGTTGGGCAATCGGGGCGCCGAGCAAGGCGAGGGCATAGCCGACGATATTGAGGATGCCCGCGGATTGGCCGGAAATCGACCCGGTCGAAAAATCGTGAAAATACAGCGCGATCCAGATCGCGGATACTCCCGCCCATGCCACGGCGGCGCGATGGCGGCGATCTAAGACCAGCACCACGAGGCCCAGGGGCAGCACCACCAAGCCGTGGGCGAGCGTGAAGCTCGCCGCGGAGGCCGCGGCCAAACCGCCCCACCATCGGGCCCATGACAGCGGGCGTTCGGCGGAAACGGTGAGGCACCGCAGTGCGATCGCGACCAGGAGCGGAACGTGAAAGTGGTCGATCGACGAGCCTGACCAAAACAGACTCTCATAGTGCTGAAGTTGGAAAAGCAGCAAACCCATCCCCAGGCCGAGACGCAGGCGTGACCAACCGCTTGGTGCGGCCTGCACCAGCACGATGTAGAGAACGCCGAGGTAGAGATTCCCTATCATACCCAGCCAGCGAAAATCGACTGTGCCGGTCAGCTTCCACAGAACGGCCGTGAGGAGCCGACTGGTCACCATTCGGTGCCCGTTTTGTATCCCGGTGATTTCATGCCACCACGTGTTGAGATCCGGATGGGTTTTGAGCTGCGTGAGAAAGTGCAGCACTGTGTCGAATTCGTCCCAGAAGACGATGTTGCGCAGGTATAACACCGCGTTGGCGGCGACGAAAATCGCCGGGATGATCACAAGCAACCAGAGCGCGCGGGGCGGCGCGCCCAGGGGGCGTTCGGGAAGTGGAGCCGGGGTAGAAGGCATGGGCGGGGGTGGTGGAGGCGACTCCATACCATATGTGATAACTATTAAATAATGGTCGGCTTTCCTCGACGATTAAAGCCCGGATTTGTCCCACGATCCGAATTGCAGCGAGACGGGACTGTCGAGTCCGCCCGCGTTACGTTTTCAAGGCATTGAGCCTCCGCTCCGACTTGTCGCCATCGGCTCGGCCCAGTGTTGGGCGACGACGGTGCGCATCGCTGGCGTCGAGACGAGAAACGACGCCCGGCGCACCGGGCCGGCGAACCACTTCCACAGAAAGGTGCCGATGATCGCGTCCGGCTCGGCCACTGCCGTCAACGCGCGATCCAAGCAAAGAGTCTGCAGGGCTTCGGCCCCCGGTGCGGGTTCGCCGCGCGGGCCGTCGGCCCACGGTTCGCGGGCCGCGTCGAGCGAGCGGTCGTAACCGAGTTCCATGAAAACGATCCGACGGTTTTGGGCAGCGGCATAGGTGCGGGCCTCGGCGAGGATTCGCTGCCATGAGCGGTCGAGCTCGGCGGCGGTGGGGGTTTGGTCGTGATCGACCAAGTTAAAGTAGGCTGAAAGGCTGATCACATCGACAGCGTCCCAAAAGGGAATGCGTTGGTAGTCGGGCCAGTTGGCGGCGTAGGTGAGGGCGGCGGGCGTCTCGGCGCGGACCCCGGCGATGATCTCGCGCCACGCGCGCTCGTGACCCCACACCGTGCGATCCAACTCCGACCCGACCGAAAAGCCGTCGGCGTCCCGGCAGAAGCGGGCTAATGTGGTGATCCAGGTGCGATAGCTGCGGAAGAACCGCGCCCATTTTTCCGGCGAATCAAAATCGATTTCCCCGCGCCATCGCCAACCGGCGCGCCAAGGTGCGAGATGCGGCGTGATGCAAATCTTCAGGCCGAGCCGGTGGGCTTCGGCGATGGGACGGGCAATCCAATCCGGCGCCGGCCCGTCGGGGTCGAGTCGACCGAGGGTGATGTTGCCGTCGCGATCGACGGACCCATACGGATGGATCTGCACCCAGTTGGCGCCGAGCGCCTTGATCTCGGCCAAGGCTTCCACCATCGCGTCGGAACCCCATTCCCCGCCCCACGATTGGCAGGAAATGACGACGCCGCGGATGTCGTCGTCGGGATTGATGGGCCCAGGCGTTATTTCGGTCGCGGCCATTCCGCCCCAAGGGATGGCGAGCAGGGCGAGCACCGGGAAACGCATGCGAACAAAGACGCCTACGAACCCGCGGGCGTTTCGGGCGGGGGCGGTTTAATCAGCAGCGAAGCCGCCACGGCGATGCCCAGCATCCCGGCGATCACGGCCAACGAGACGCCGATCGAAACGTGGTAGTAGGACGACAAGAGCATCTTCACGCCGATAAATGTAAGCACGCCCGACAAGCCATAGCCGAGGAAGCGAAAGAATCCCATCGCCCCGCTTAACGCGAAATACAACGACCGCAGGCCGAGGATCGCGAAGATGTTTGAGGTGAAAATGATGAACGGAACCTTTGAGATCGCCAGCACGGCCGGGATCGAATCGAGGGCGAAGGCGACATCGGTCGTTTCGATCACCAGCAGGACCACAAAGAGCGGGGTGGCCATGCGCACGCCGTTGATGCGGGTGAAAAAATTGCCGCCGTCGTAGTCGGGGGCGACCGGGTAAAACCGGCGAAAAATGCGGACCGCCGGGTTCTTCTCCGGGTCGACGCTTTCGTCGTGGGGCAGGGCGAGTTTGATCCCGGTAAACACGAGGAACGCGCCGAAGAGGTAGATGAGCCAGTGGAACTGTTGCAGCAGGGCGACCCCGGCCAAAATAAAGACGAAACGCATCACCGCGGCGCCCACGATCCCCCAGAAAAGCACGCGGTGTTGGTAGGCGGGAGCGACTTTGAAGAACGTGAAAATCACGATAAACACGAAAACGTTGTCGATGCTCAGCGAGATCTCGACGACGTAGCCGGTGAGCCATTCGACGCCCGCCTGCGGGCCCATGCCATACCACACGACCCCGTTGAATACCATCGCGAGGGTAAACCAAACGCCGCACCAGATGAGCGCCTCCTTCAGTTTGACGACGTGCGAGCCGCGGTGGAACACCCCCAGGTCGAGCGCCAGCAGCCCGGTGATCAAAACGAGAAAGGCTCCCCAAGCCCAGATTGGCAACGTATCGTCCATGGAATGAAGCGGGCGAGTCTGCGTGGCGGGGCGAAGCCGGGGCAAGCCGGGATTGTGCCGCGCACTGTCACTTGACCGGACCCGCCAGCGTCATTGAGTGTCATGGTCATGATGAGCGTCCCATTCCCCCGTCGCGTTATCCGTTTCGCCCTCGGCGTGATCGGTGGGGGAGGCATGATCGCCCTCGCGAGCGGTGCCGAACCGCTGGCGCGATCCCCGTTCCTGCCGCCGCCGACCGGGCCGGTCGCCGAAGTCGCCGTGACGGAGAACGCTCCGCTGCAATTTTGCGGCGTGATCGGCGAGGGCGAGGATGCGATTTACAATGTATTCAACCCCGCCAAGCGGCGCAGCCAATGGGTCAAGGTTGGCCAAGAAACCGAGACTTTCACGCTCCGCAGTTTTGACGCCGACGCCGAGACGGTCGTCGTGGCCCAAGGCGGGCAGGTGATGACGTTGCGCCTGCAGGCGGCGCAGGCGGCCAGTGGTCCCGGCGCGAGCGTGGGCCCGCTTCCGATCGCCGGCGCCGGCAACGGCCAGCAGAATGCTTTGACGGCCAGCGTGAAGGTCAATCCGACGCCGGCGGACGAGGCTCGTCGCCTCGAAGCCGTGGCCGCCGAGGTGCGCCGCCGCCGAGCCTTGCGCCAGGCCGCGACCGAACAGTCGGCGCAGTCGGCCGCCGGCAACCGCTAGGCCCGCTTGCCTCGACGGATCAGTCCGCGGCAGGGCGATTTGCCCGGTTTCGCGAGCCGCGGGTTCAACGATAACGCAGCCGCTTCGCGAAAAAAATTGTGCGGGTTTCGCGGGCATCGGTAGTTTCGCGCCATGTCTTCCGCCCCTTCGCCCGCCGCCCCTCCCGAGGCCTTGGGCAATGGAGTCTTGATCCGCCGGTTGATGGGGCTGGCGTGGCGGTATCGGTTGCGCTGCCTCCATGTGCTCGGCCTGCAGCTCCTGTTGCTGACTCTCGGTTTGAGCGGGTTGAGCCTCACCGGACTCGGCATTGACACCATCCGCCACACCTTGGGCGAACGCGGTTTGGTCTCCGAGACGGTCGCCGCCCCTGCGCCCCCCTTCGGCCTGCATTGGCCGGCCGGTTGGTCGGCTGAGTGGGTGGTGATGTTGATCGCCGGCTTGATTCTGGGGTTCGCGATTCTGCGGGCGTTCCTGAACTACAGCTACACGGTTTCGGTGAATCGCCTCGTGCAACAGAACCTTGTCGTCGATTTACGGGCCGAGATTTACGAGAAGCTGCAGCGCCTGTCGTTTCGCTTTTTCGATGCGAATACGACCGGCTCGATCATCACGCGCGTGACCGGTGACGTGCAGGCCGTGCGCATGTTTGTCGACCAAGTGTTGATCCAAGTCGTCATCATGGTCGTTTCGCTGACGATCTACATCATCTACATGGCGACGCTGAGTCCGACGCTCACGTTGGCCTGCCTCGCGACCACGCCCGTGTTATGGATCATGTCGACGTTGTTCTCGCGGGCCATCCAGCCTCGCTATGCGGAAAGTCGCCGGCTTGCCGAGCGGCTCATCCAGCACTTTGCGGAAAGCATCCAAGGGATGCAGGTCACCAAGGCCTTCGGTCGCGAGCCGGAGGATCAGGCGGCGTTCGAGGCCAAAAACCAAAAGGTGCTGGAACAGCAGGAGGGCATTTTCTGGCGGGTCAGCCTGTTCTCGCCCGCGATCGGTTTTTTGACCCGGGTGAACATGATCGTGCTGCTCGGTTACGGCGGTTATCTCGTGATGCAGGGCCAGTTGCCGCTCGGCACCGGCCTGATCGTTTTTGCCGGGCTGCTCGAACAATATTCCGGGCAGGTGAACCAAGTCGCCGGCGTGGTGAACAGCGTGCAACAGTCACTGATCGGCGCCCGCCGTGTATTTGAGATTCTAGATACGCCGATCGATATCGTCACCAAACCGGATGCGGCGCCCCGCGGCCGGCTGAACGGTCATCTGCGTTTTGAAGACGTTTCCTTTGCCTACGACGCGATCACGCCGGTCGTGCGGGACGTGCAGCTCGATGTGCCGGCCGGGCAATGCGTCGCCATTCTCGGGGCGACGGGCGCCGGGAAGAGTATTTTGATGAGCCTGATCCCGCGCTTTTTTGATCCCTCCAGCGGCCGCATCCTG
>CAXBDS010000206.1:0-9327 GCA_963974355.1 uncultured Opitutaceae bacterium | reverse complement strand
GAACTCCCACACGATCAAGGAGACCGTTTCGGCCGGTTACTTGCGCGGCGACGTGCACCTCTTCGATCGGCGTGTCTGGCTGATGGGGGGCGTGCGTTTTGAGCGCACGACCGACGACGGCACCGGCGTGCTGAGCGATCCCACCGCGATCTATCAGAAGGACTCGAACGGCGACTTTGTCTTCGATTCCTCGGGCGACCGTATCCCGCTCACGACCGATCCGCTGGAGAAGGCGAAGCTGACCTACACCAAAAACGGCGCCCAGGTGAAGAAGAGCTACGACGACTTCTATCCGAGTGTGAACCTGACCTATTATTTCACCGACAAGCTGCTGCTGCGCGGTGCTTACTACGTCACGATTGGCCGCCCCAATTTGAACTACATCACGCCGGGTGTCACGATCACCGACTCCACCGTTTCCTCGCCGCGTATCACCGTCAATAATACGGCGCTGCTGCCTCAGGAGTCGACGAGTTACGAGGTCTCGCTGGAGAGCTATCAGATCAAGGGCGGCCATGGTTCGATCGGCGTCTTCCAGAAGGATGTGAACAACTTCTTCGGAGTGTTCACGCAGGACGCCACCCCCGAGTTGCTCGCGTTCTACAATCTGCCCGATGACCCGATCTTTTTGGATTACGACATCGTGACGCGCTTCAATGCCGGCGACGCCAAAATCGTTGGCTACGAGTTCAGCTACAAACAGGCGCTCTTGTTCCTGCCGGAATGGGCGCGCGGCATCGCGGTGTTCGGTAACGCCACCAAGCTCGAGTTGACCGGCAGCAACACGGCTGATTTCACCGGCTTCGTGCCCGAGACATTCTCCGGTGGCATCGAGCTCGTGCGCCCGCGCTTTTACGTGAAGCTGAACTTCACCTATCAGGGCGAGACGCGCGCTTCGGTCGTCGGCGCGAGCACGGCGAATGGCGTCCCGGAGGGCACCTACAACTATCAAGGTGAACGCCTGCGCGTGGCATTGAGTGCGTCATATTCGTTCACCAAGCAGCTCTCGGTCTTTGGTTCGATTACCGATCTCGGTGGTCGGCTCGACGTGGTGAATCGCCGCTACCCCGACGGCGCGCCGGAATACACGAAGGACCGTCGCCGTCAGGAGCTCGGGGCAAAGATCACCCTCGGCATCAAGGGCACGTTCTGAATCAGACGAGCCGGCCTCGCCGTCGGTTCGACCAACCCACCAACGAGGCGAGGCGGTTCATCCGCCTCGCCTTTTTCGTGCGGATATCCGGGTGGGCTGGAGCAGGGGAAGGCTGCGCGGTGCGGCGCCGATGAGGGCGGTGGCGGGCGGGCGCGGTTGGTCGCGTGCTGGCTGGCCCGAGATCGTTCCCTGCAAGCGCGCGGCGCGTTCGTGGCAGGCAATGCGCCGGCCTGGTCTTGTTGGCCAGCGGCGGGACCAACGCGGCTTGAGCGAGCGCAGCGATGGTGAACGCGTTGGATCCGGCGGGGCGGGCGCGGCGCGGTTTGATCCGCCGGGCCCAAAAAAGCCCGCCGGTATATCGGCGGGCTGGGAGAGCGGAGAGGTCGAATCCGTTAGGGATCGCCGGCGCCGTCCAGAATCCAGTCGAGGTTGAACTTGTGAAAGTCGATCGAGAGGTTGCTGGTGCCAGGATTGGTGAAGCTTTCGTTCACCTCCACCAAGGCGGCGACATGGTAGTCGTTGGTTTTGATCATCGAGCTGTAGCCGCCTTTGCCCGCGGCTTCGGCGGTGCCGATCGTGGCATGATTGTCGGGCGCAGTGCCAACGTAGAGCCAGCGGTCGCGGGGCCAGGTGAGACCGTCGTCGTAGCTGATACGCACCTTCATGCGCCGACGCGTGGTCGTGCTGTCGGAGTTGAGAAAGATGATGCGATCCGGGGAGGACATGTTGTAGCGCAGGATCGAAGCCGCCATCGCCGGGTCGAGCAGGTTGGACTGCGCGGTCGGCGTGGGAAAGTCACCGATCTCGCCGTAGCTGATCCAGCGTCGTTTGGCGGACGCCCAGGTTCCGTTGCCCTTAACGGCGCGATCGTTGCGGTAGAGCTCGCCGCCGAGGCATTCGACGATCGTGCTTTCGCCGGTGAGATTGCCCGTGCCGCTGGTCGGCATGTAGCTGTATTCCCACGATGCGCCATGGTCGTCGCTATGAAAGTTGCGCTTGGTGGCGGGGACGACGATGCGACCGATGTCGGGGGAGGCGGTTTTCACGATACCGTTGCCGGGACCGACGGCGTCCCACGCCCACGCCGAGGGCTTCAGGGTGGACGTGAGGTCTTGTTTGGCAGCCCAGGTGACACCGTTGTCGTCGGAGTAGGTATAGTAGGTTTTACGGTCGCCCGGATCGATGGTCGACATGCTGGTCTCGTCCCCGCTGTTCCAATTGAAGAAGAGATGGACGCGACCGTTGGGATGGGAGCCATCCCATGATGGTTCCCAGACGGCGGTGGGGTTGGTCCATCCGCCCGGCCCCGTGCCTTCGATCTCGAGCAGATTGGACCACGTGGCGCCATTGTTGGTGGAGCGTTTGTAGACGAGGTTAATATTGCCCCAGTCGCTGTCGCTGCTGACGCGGCCTTCGCAGAAGGCGAGCAAGACGTTGCCGCTGGCCTTCACAATGGAGGGAACGCGAAACGAGTGATAGATAACGGTGCCGGAGCCGCCACCGTTTGTGCCGCCGTCGAACAACTTGTTGATGCGGGAATAACTTTGGGCCGCCGCAGCGGGACCGGCGGAAGCGAGCGCGAGCGCCGCGAGTGAACACCAGGCCAACGCACGGCGCCGGCCAAAACCAATCATATGATATGACATGGGTCAGGGAGGGGTTGAACGACCGGTGCCGAGGGTAGGCGGGGAAGACGCCGCACCGGGAAAAGCGCCGCTGGTGACGAAGGGGGTTCCGTTGGCCGGGTGCAAATGGGATGCGGTGGTCGGGTGAAGGCACCAGAGCCGCGCATGAATCAGAGCTCTCCGGGGCGGCTCCAGCCGTTGCTGCGGATCATCGCTTCACCATGTTGGCGGCGTTGGAGGGGTAGGAGTTGATGACCTGCGCAATCTGGGCGCGGCAATGCTCGGTGAGCTCGGTCACGGAGCGGGCGTCGTGATAGACGCGCAGCATCACGGGCACCCACGTGTGGCCGAGGTGGGTGTGCAGCATCTCGTCCTTGATGTCGTAGGGTCGCCGTGTTGCTCGAAGAGGTCGACGTTGGCCCGTTTGCGTTCGAAGGCGGTGGCCTCCATCACGAGGGTCATCAGGCAGAAGCGTTCCAGCGGGTCGAGGTTGGCGCGGAAATCATAGTGCTCCGTGAGCATGGGCAGCTCGGTCAACGCGACGCCGAGCTGTTCGAGTCGGGTCTGCCCCATGGTGGCGTGGCGCACTTCGTCGGCGAGGTGGCGGGCGAGGTCGTAGTGAAACGCCCAAGGCATCTCGGCCGTCTCGTAGAGGATCGCCCCGAGGGATTCGGCGAACTGCATTTCCTGCGTGTGGTTGTAGAAGACGAGGAACCGCTTTTCGGCGAACGTGGCTCCCTCGCGCGGAAAGGTGCCCCGCTCGGTGGCGGCAAACGTCCGGTCGCGGCGGATACGTCTGATGCCGTCGAACGCCGGGTGATCCGGCGGCAACGCTGGAGCCGTCGCGACGGTGGCCAGCTGACCCGGATCGTGAGGCGCGGCGGGCAGTCGCGCGGCGACGAATTCGCACCACGTGTCGGAGTGAGCGGTTTCCCATGCGGAGTGCTGCGGCCCGTAGGTCTCGAACCACGCGATCTGCGCGCGGAGGCGGGTGACGGTTGGCCCGATGATATCGCGTGACGGCTGATCCATGAGCGGCTCGTGGGCGGCGAGATAGCCGGCGAAGCGCTCCGCGAGCCAAGGTTTGATGCGGGTGTAAAGTCCGCGCAGCCACGCGTCGCCGTGGGGGGCGCTGGCGAGATCCCGCACGAGTTCCTCGACGCCGGCGATCTGGCGATGCTCGGCGGAACGGACCTTGAGTTCGTGCAGGCGTTTCAACAGAGCCTCGGTATGGTGAGCGTCCTCCAGGATGTGGCGCGCGATAGCCTGCTTGGCGTCCCAGTAGGGCACACCCGCCATCCAGGCTGCCTGCGTGCGCACCAGTTCCCGTTGCAAGGCAAACAGCAGGGCGAGTTCGGCGACGGCGGCGTCCAATTGCGGTGACGGCCAGTCGATCGGTTGGCAATCGACCGGGGCGGACAAGGCGGCGGCGGGGAATTCGCGCGTGAAAGCGGGGGTAATGGGGCGGTGAGACATATTGATATTATCGCCCATGGTGCTGCGCTTCGTAAATTGACGATACCGTCTGATTCTTGATTAAACTGACTGCATGATTCGGTTGCTCCGTTCGGGTTACGGTGAATTTGACGCCACGCGCCCGCTCGGTCCGGCGTGCTGGCTGCATCATGATTTGCTCTTCGTGCATCGGGGAGTGCTGCAGATTGAGTTCGCGGTCCGCGGTGAGACGGTGCGGTTACGTCGCGGTGAGGGCGTCTTGATCTGGCCGGACACCCCGTTCCGCGGCGCGGTGGCGGCGGGCGCGGTGAGGGCATCGATCCAGCACTTCGCGGTGCAGGCGCCCGAGGCCGGAGCGCTCGCGGGCCTGTTGGCGAAGCGAGCCGGCTGGTGTCGGCAGACCGTGCCGGCGCGGCGTCACCTCACGGCCGACGTCGAGCGTGCCCTTGAGGGCGGGCGCGCATGGGAGGCGGATTTCAAGAGCCGGGTCATGCGGGTGGCCCTGCTCGAGTTGATTCTGGCGCAGGCCGGCATGTTGGATTCGGATGGCCCGTCCGAGCGTCGTTGTCGTATGGATACGCGCGAGCTCGGCCGTTGGTTGACGCAGAACTTGTCCACCAGTCCCGGCGTGTCGGAACTCGCGGTCCAAGCCGGGTTGTCAGTGAGTCGGTTCCGGGCCGTGTTTAAGGCGGAGAACGGTCGCTCGGCCGGGTGGTTCGTCCGGAGGGTGCGGGAGGCGGAGGCACGGCGTCTCCTGACGGAGACGAACGACCCGCTGAAAGCCATCGCCGCCCGTTTGGGGCATGCGGATGCGGTGGTGTTTAGCCGGGCCTTCAAGCAGGCCACCGGTCGAACTCCGGGCGACTACCGGCGGGAGTTTCGCATCGTGGGCTAGGCGGCGCCGGGCCGGGCCGGCGCCGGCCGAATCCACCCCCAGAGAAAACCGGTGCCGTAGGTCGTGGCGGCGGAGAAGGCGGCATACCACAGGAAGGAAACGTCAGTCAGCAACCCGAGGGAGAATGTGACCGCCATGCCCAGGCAGAGGCCGAAAAACGCTCCGTCACCGGTGGCGCGCTTGCACGTCATACCCAAGAGGAACAGGCCGACCATCGGACCGCCGAAAAAACCACTGAGCTTCATCGACATGACGAGGATGTTGCCCAGTGAACCGGCGAAGCCGCCGAGCAATACCCCGCAGAGACCGAGGGCGACCGTGACGGTGCGCGCGATCGCGACAGTGGCGTCACGGCGTGAGAAACGATTGTAGAAGTCCGAAATGATCACGGTCGTCACCGAATTCAGCACGGAACTGATCGTGGACATCGCGGCGGCCAGCACGGCGGCAATGAGCAGGCCTTTCACGCCAATGGGAAGTTCCTCGATGATGAACTTGGGAAAGATGTCGTTGGAGGCGACACCCAGGCCGCCCTTTTCGGGCATTTGAGTATAGAAGGCGAACAGGATGGAACCGATAAAGAAGGTGCCCACGCCCACGGCAAACGTCACCAACAGGGTCACGAGGATGGCGAGGCGTGCGTCGCGCAGCGAACGCGTGGCGAGGAAACGCTGCAGTTCCGCTTGATCGGAGCCGTATTGTGAAAGCAGGAAAATCCCCCCGCCGACGAAACCCGCCCACACCGTGTAGGGCGTGTCGAGATCCCACGAAAAATCGAAAAAGCGGAATTTGTCGTGCGCTTGTCCGAGGGCGATCACCGCGGCGAGGCCGCCGTCGATCCGGGACAAGGCGATGCTTGCGACGACGAAGAGCCCTCCCATCAGAATGAAAAGCTGCACGGTGTCCGTCCAGATCACGGCCTTGATGCCGCCGAGCATGGTGTAGAGCGTCGTGATGACGCCGACGAAGCCGACGATATACCAGATCGAGATGCCAAACATCTGGCGGATCACGAGCGCCGGCGCGTAGATCGCGAGACCGAGAAAGCAGGTTTTCAGCACGATGAAAAGCCCGCTGGCGAAAAGCCGCGCCCGCAGGTCAAAGCGCTCTTCAAAGTATTCGTAGATCGAATACCTTTGGGTGCGGTAAAAGAATGGCAGCATGATCCAGCACAGGATCAGGATGGCGAAGGGCAGGCCGAGGCGGTATTGATGCAGGCGGTAGTCGCCGGTGAAGCCGATGCCCGGCGCGCCGAGGTAGGAAACGGCGCTAAGAATCGTGGCGATACCGGAGAATGTGGCGGCCCACCACGGCACGCTGTTGCCTCCGAGGAAGTAGTCGCGCAACGATTTTTGACGGCGAAAGGCGACGCCGACCCCGATGATGAGGCTGAAGTAGCAGATGATGATGGCGTAGTCCCAGAAAGTCATGAGCGGGGTATTCAACGGAGAATGTTAAGCGGGAGGCGGGAAACCGTGGCCGTGCGGAGTCCCGGAGAGTATTCGCCGCCCGCGACGATCCACTGGTCGCCGGCGAGCACGGAGGCGGCGGCGGCGACCCCGACGGGCAGCTTTCCAATGATGGTCCAACGGTCCGGATCGGCATCGTAGCGCACAATGTCGTCGGGCAAGCGGTAGCGTTCGCCGAGCTCTGCCATGCGAGTGAGATCGTGGCCATCGGAGCCGCCGCCAATCAAAAATGACGCGGGCCCGAGGGCGACGGCATTGCCCAGCAACATCGGGCGCGGAAGGTCAGCGCGACGTTGCCAATCGCCCTGCGCGGGGTCGTAGCGCCAGGCATCGCGGCGGTAGTCGGATTCGGCAACCGGTGCGGAAGTGAGGCGACGCCCGCCGGCCAAGATGAGTTGCGTGCCGTCGGCGAGTTCCACGCGCATGAGCGTGGCGCCGAAGCGACGCGGACCCGGGCAGTCGGGCAATCTTTCCCACGTCGCGGAGTCAGGGGCCTGTTGCCAACGCCGCAGGTCCATCCTCAGGAAATCAGGGTCGGTTTCCGTCAGACCTTCACCGCCGGCGACATAGATGCACCCATCGCTCCAGACGACGGCACAACTGGCGCGCGGCGCGGGCAGGTCCGGCAGGTTTTCGAGACGCACGCGGCGGGAAGTGTCGTCCCAACGCATGAGGCGCGTTGCAGCGCTCAAGCCTTGGGCGTTGCGTCCACCGACGAGCACGATACCCGCCGGGGTGACAGCGCTGCCCCCTTCGGCCAAGGGTCGGGGCAATCGCGTCGACTCGATGGTCCAGCCGGTGTCGTCAGAGGCATCGAGCGCGCGGCTAAAGATCGTGGCGTGATAGGTTTTGGCGCCGCCGGCGGGAGCGGGGACGGGAAAATTCGAGCCCCCGGCGAGGAGCAAGCGCCCGTGGCTGACTCCGCCGTAGAGGCCTTTTAAACCGACAGGTTCCGGCAGATCGGCGAGACGCTTCCAGGCAAGCGTCGACGCGGTGGAAGAGGTGAGGGCGGCGGTCATCGGAAGAGAGGAAAGAGTTAACATGAGGGCGAACCAGACGGCGCCCAGCGGCTTGGAAGGGTAAGAAAGGGAAAGCGTCATACGGGGTGCTGGTAGTGAATCCGCCCGAGGCGGAGGTGGCACACTTCGCGGAAGATTGGACCGCCACCCCATTGCAGCGAGGCGGAGCGCATTTCGGCGAGTTGGGGCAAGGGAAACGAGTGGTCGTCGATCTTGATGGTGCTGAACTCCGTCGACCGAAGGAGGCAGGTGATCTGATGATCGAAGCCGTGACGCAAGCGCACGATGCGCGTCGAATTGCCCGAGACCCAGGCGAGCAGTTGTCCCACCGGTGACAGCTGCAACGCGAAGGCAGGATCCCGCCCGTGGCGGTTGGCTAGCGTGAAGAGAGGGAAGTTGGCGGACTCCGGCAGGGTGCTGATGGAGAGGCTGAAGGAGACCTGCAGGGGGCGCGGGCCGAGGTCGACGAAGCGGGTTGCGATGAGTCGGGATCGGGTGGATACCAACCGATAGGCCGGCGCCGGCGGTGGATCAGCGGAGTCGGGCAATAAGAGCGGACGATCATCGGCGATCTCGTCGTGCACGCCGTTCGGCTCGGCGGTTGGCCCGGAAAAGTAGGCCGCCCGGTCCACGGCGCTGAAGCGCAGCTCGGTCTCGTGCGGCGTGGCCGTGGCATAGGCGATCAGGATGCGGTTGCGGCCAATATCTTCGGCGATCCAACCGTAACAACTGCCGGGCCACCAACCGGCGCGATGGCCGATGTCGAGGGTGCGAACGCGTTGCCACCGATCGGAGAGGAGCCCGGTTTCATCGGTGTGAAAAAGGGCGAGATTGGTTCGCGCGATGGTGGTGTGCTCGTTGGTCTGGACCAGCCAGTAGTCGCCGGCCTTCGCGCGGAACAGGAATGGTTTGGCGCCGTGCGTATCGGCGTTGGGCAGACCGGTTGGCACCGGCTTGCTCCAGGTTTTTCCACCGTCGAGAGAGTCCGCGCGGTAGAGTTCGCGGCCCGTCTCGTATTGCACGCGCAACAGGCAAACCCATCGGGCGGGATCGGAGGTTGCGACCAACGTGGGCTCGGCAAAGGCATGCTCGTCTCCGCCGGCGACGAATACCGGCGAGCCCCAAGTGTATCCATCGTCGTCGGACCGCAGCAACCAGACGCGGTTCAGGGGCGCGGCGTCGCCACGCGGATCGGTCTGGCTTGAGCGTCCGCCAATGGGCATCAGCCAAACACCCTCGTTGGTGCGCACGGCACCGTTCCAGCTGACGGCGCGGATGTCGTGGCAGATCCCGCCGAGCCCATCGGGCAACGGTGCCTGAAAGCGCCAGATCACCGCGGAGGCGGGAGCGCTGCGCCATTCGCCGCTGGGAGAACGCTGTAACTCGACGCGACGGATCTCGCCACCCCCGGTCGAGCGTTGCGGGTCATCCGCACCCCAAGTGTGGGGCTGATTGACAGAATAGATCAGACTCAGTCGGCCCGAGGTGTGCGGCAAAAACCAAGCATGGGTGATGGCGGACGGCGCGGAGAAACTCGTGCCGTGGGCGGGGGAGACGATGGGACGGCCGTCGTGGGCCAGGTGCCATGTCTGTCCGGCGTCGCGGCTGATGGAGAGGGCTTGCTGGTTGGACGCGTCGCCTTCGCGACTGCCGATGACATCCCAACGACACACGAGCAGATAGTCGCCACCGGGGTGCACGTGCAGCGCGG